>CAWGZP010000089.1:0-9056 GCA_963826655.1 uncultured delta proteobacterium | reverse complement strand
AACTATTTGTTAACATGAGCCATGAGCAAGCTGCAGGATGTAAAAATAGGCAAGAAACTGGGCGGAGGGTTCGGCATTCTGGCAGTACTGCTGCTTGGGATGTCGGTGGCTGCAATCTGGGGCTGGCCACCATGAATAATCTCAAGGAACAGATCGTCTCTGAAAGCAAAAAGACGACGATGGCTGCGGGCGTCCGGGACAATGTACTCGATATCGACTACAAAGTGGCGGCAATCGTCCTGTCCCGGGATACGGCGCATAAAGTAGAGATTCAAGGGAGCCTCGCGCCTGTCAGGGCGCAATATGCCAAGCAAATGGAAGAGCTCAAAGCCATGGCCATAACTCAGGAGGACAGAGAGAAGCTCACTGCTATCGAAGACGCTATCGCCGGCGCGCGAAATGTGAACAATAAATTGGTCGAACTGGCAATGGCGGACAAGGATGAAGAGGCCGCGGTGATGTTCACCACAAGCAGCGCGCCACTCATGGCGAAAATTAATTCGTCAGTGGATGATTTGCGGACATGGCGCGAAAAGCAGATGGCCGGCGCTGTCAAAGAAGCCCAATCTCTCTACTCGACGTTGAGGTGGCTGTTGATTCTTGGTGGAGGATTGGCCATTCTTGTTGCCGCTTTTTTCGGTGTCTTCCTCACGCGCAGCATCGTCGGCCCGATTAGACAAGGGGTCGAATTTGCAGCCGCTATTTCCAAAGGGGACATGACTCAAGTCTTGAAAATCGATCAGAAAGATGAAATCGGGCAACTGGCCAAGGCACTCAACGAAATGGGCGCAAACATGCACCGGATGATCGCCGACATCAACAGCGGAGTGCAAACCCTGGCTTCGTCCTCGACCAAACTATCGGCGATTTCGAGTCAGATGGCCTCCGGGACCGGGGACATATCGGAGAGAGCTACCACGGTGGCGGCCGCGGCCGAGGAGTCCAGCACCAATACGGCGTCCGTCGCAGCGAGCATGGAAGAGACTACTGCCAGCCTGACTTCTGTGGCGACCGCCACGGAACAAATGAGCGCCACTATCGGGGAGATCGCCTCCAACTCGGAAAAAGCCAGGGCGATCAGCGACGAAGCCACCCTCCAGGCGCAGGCGGCCTCGGCCATGATGAAAGACCTCGGGCGAGCGGCCCAGGAGATCGGCCAGGTAACGGAGACTATTACGAGCATCTCTGCCCAGACCAACCTATTGGCCCTGAACGCCACTATCGAGGCGGCCCGGGCCGGCGCGGCCGGAAAGGGCTTTGCAGTGGTCGCCAACGAGATCAAGGAGCTGGCGCAGCAGACCGCTGCCGCCACGGAAGATATCAAAAGGAAGATCGCAGACATTCAGACGTCCACAGGCAGCAGCATCGGGAATATCGATGCGATCTCCCTGGTCATCAGGCAGGTGGGCGAGATCGTGAATTCCATTGCAACCGCCATCGAGGAACAATCGGTGGTGACCCGGGATGTAGCCTCCCATATCGCACAGGCATCGATGGGCGTGCGGGACTCCAACGAGCGCATTTCACAGACGGCCACCGTCTCGCAATCTATCGCCGTAGACATCGCCCGGGTGAACACCACTATCGACGAAATCAGCACCGGTGGCGAACATGTCCAGTCCAGCGCAGGAGAACTCTCCAGCCTTGCCGAACAACTCAAGGAACTGGTGGGCCGGTTCATAGTATAGGGAAGGAGCTTTGCATGGCACAGAGTCAAACGGCCATAGACGAGCAGCAGATGTTACTCTCTATGTTCTTCCTCGGCGAGGCAGCCTTTGGACTGGATACCGCTCAGGTGCAGGAGGTCGTGCGGGTAGGAGATATCACGCCGGTTCACCATGCGCCGGAATTTGTCCTCGGTGTGATGAACCTGCGCGGCCGCATTGCCACCGTTATAGACCTGGCAATCAAACTGCAACTAAGCCGCACAGAAATCACCCAGGACAGCCGCATTTTCATCGTGGATTGGCAGGGTGAGCAGATCGGGCTTCTGGTCGACCGTGTAGCCGACGCGATTGCCTTGGATAGGACCGATCTCAAACCGGCGCCTGAAAACGTGCGAGAGATACAGGGAAGGCAATTTGAGGGAGTCTGCCATGTACACGGCACACTGATCGCCATGCTTGACACGACGGCGGTGTTGACGCTCAAGACCGGAACGGAAGCCGAGTCCGCAAGGGGAGAATAAATGACTATCCGGGTGCTGGTGGCAGATGACTCGCTGCTTTTTCGCCGAGTGATAACCGAGGCGCTGACGTCTCTTCCCGGCGTGGAGGTGGTGGGGAGCGTGCCCGACGGCAAACTGGCCGTCCAGCGGGTCCGCGAGCTAAAACCCGACCTGCTGACGCTCGACGTCGAAATGCCAAAGATGGACGGGCTCGCAGTGTTGGATGCCCTGCGCGAGGCAGGGGAAGATACGATGGTGATCATGGTCAGTTCGCTCACCTTGCGTGGTGGACGCCTGACGATGAAGGCCCTGGAGAAGGGCGCTCTGGACTTTATCACCAAGCCCGACACCGCCAGTGTGGAGGCGAGCAAAGCCGCCATTCTGCAAGAGTTGGCGCCCCGGGTCCGCGCTTTTGCGAACCGGCGCGAGATTCGCAACATTCTGAGGGATAGCCCGCAACCTGCGCCGCCGAAGATGCCCCGGGCAACCCGGGCCGCTAACGACCTGGGCAAGGTTTCCGATGCTATGAAGCGTGTTGCCGCCGCTTCCAGGCCTGAAATCGTTCTGATCGGCGTCTCGACGGGTGGACCCAACGCACTGGCTCAGCTTCTTCCAGCCCTGCCGGGAAACATCGGCGTGCCGATTCTGATCGTTCAGCACATGCCCCCGATCTTCACGCGCTCGCTTGCCGAAAGCCTTGCCGCCAAGTGTGCGCTAAGGGTATGCGAGGGGTCGCACAACCAGAAGGTGGAGCCCAATACGGTATACATAGCCCCCGGGGGCAAGCAGATGCGTTTGGCCCAGGAAGCCGGCAACCTCAAGATAATCGAGATCACCGACGATCCTCCCGAGAACAACTGCAAGCCGGCCGTCGACTACCTGTTCCGTTCGGTGGCCAACCGCTTTCCCGGCCGCGCCATGGCAGTGATTCTTACTGGGATGGGAAGCGATGGGACCTTGGGGCTTAGCCGGCTCAAGCGCCAGGGTTGCTACGTCATCGCACAGGACGAGGCCTCGAGTACCGTCTTCGGGATGCCCAAAGCTGCAATCGATGCCGGCGTTGTGGATGCGGTGCTGCCCCTGGAGGCCATAGCCGCCCGGATCAGTTCGGCGACGCGTGGGGGCTGCTGATGAGCCCCCTGTCAGCCGACGTGTTGGGCCTGTGGTCGCGCTACATTCACTCGATTTGTGGGCTGCAGGTGGATAACTCCAAGGGGTATCTGATTGAAACCCGCTTAAGTCCTCTCCTGCGCGAAACTGGAAGCGCCAATTTCATCGAACTTCACAACAAGGTCAAAGCCGACTTCACCAACAAGCTAAAAAGGAAGGTCATCGACGCAATCACTACCGGGGAAACGTCTTTCTTCAGGGATACCTCCCCATTTGAGTTGCTCCAGCACAAGATCATTCCGGAAATTATCGACAAACGCACAAAGACCATCGGAAATGGCCGGCCCATCCCCATTCGCATCTGGAGTGCCGCCTGTTCGACTGGACAGGAGGTTTACAGCACTGCCATCGTATTCAAAGAACTTCTAGCGGATCTGCACCGCTACGAGGTTCGCATCCTGGGTACGGACATTTCGGATAAAGCCGTAGCCCAGGCGAGCTACGGCCAGTTCAGCAAATTGGAAATGGACCGGGGCTTTCCTCCCGGCAAGATGGCGAAGTACTTCGCCGCTGAGGGGCAAACGTGGAAGATTCGTGACGAAATCCGTGCCCTGGCTACGTTCAAGACAATGAACCTGCTGGACCCCTTCGCCTTTCCTGGCCGATTCGACATTGTTTTCTGCCGCAATGTGGCCATCTATTTTTCCGAGCAGGATAAACTTCAGTTGTTCAAGTCCATTGCGAAGGTCATAGAACCGGACGGATACCTCATTATCGGTGCGACGGAGTCCATCACCGGCCTATGCCCCGAATTTGAGGCTAAGCGCTATTTGCGCTCCGTTTTCTACCAGTTACGTAATGGAGGCTGACACTACATGCCTGCCGAATGGTTAGCCGGGCAGTTTGATTACATTTATTTCCTGGAAGGCCTGGCTTTCCTTTTATTGGCTCTGGGCTGTCTCAGGGTGGCCAGAGAGGATGATGGACCTCGGCTGCCCTGGTTCTCGCTGGGGCTCTTCGGCCTGATTCAAGGCCTGCAAAAGTGGCTGAATATGCTGGCCCTTGGCCTGCCGGACCCAATGGCGTTCAAGCTGGTGCGTGTAGTCATGCTTGCTGCCTCGGTTGCAGCGCTATTCGAGTTTGGCTGGCGGGGTTGGAGAGCCCAGGGCGGTCGCGCGTCAAGGATGAGGATTTTCTTGCCATTGCTGGCCTTGGGCGTGCCGGTGGCGGTGGTAGAGCCGCAGGCGCTGGGGGGGGCGTGTGTCTATGCCGCGGGGTTCATGGGCGCGCTGCTGACCGCTTGGGTTCTCTGGCGCGCGGCGTCTGGCCGTACAACCGGGAAAGCGGGGCTGCGGCTGACTTCGGGGGCCATGCTGATCTATGCGTTATCCGTGGGATTGGTTGTGCTCAAGACCGTTTTTCAGCCGGCCGGCCTGTTTGGTTTTGACTCCTCTCTTGCCGCAGATCGGTTCTCCATCGAGATACTCGTGGCTCTGTGCGCATTTGTATGGGCCGGCGGAATCTGGCTTTATGGACGCGCCATATGGTCCTCGGAAGATCTTGACCGCCTGTTCAGCCCCTGGGTTCTTCCTGTGGGCCTGGTGGTGCTGATGGTCGTGGGCTGGGTAGGTACGGAGTGGCGAGGGCACTTTGCGGATACCGAAATGAGGCGGGATGTCCTGCGTCAAGCTGCAGGCATCGCTCAAACTATTAACACGGAACAGGTCAAAGCGCTCTCCTTTATCACTGGTGATGAGATCCTGCCCGAATTCCAGCGTATCCGCGAGCACATGATCGCCTATGGACGCTTTACGGGTTTGCGCAGCATATACGGCGTAGCCGGGCGCAACGGTTCCCTCATTTTTGGGCCTGAGAGCCTGGACGAGAAGGACCCGATGGCTTCGCCGCCGGGAACGATATATGAACAGCCGGAATTGAGGGAGGTCTTTCGCACTGCCAAATCGGTTGTCGTGGGCCCCTACGTAGATGAACACGAAACTTTAGTATCCGGTTTCAGCCCTGTCGTCGACCCGCGCTCTAACCGGGTGCTCATGATTGTCGGGGTTGATATCCCGGCCGAGCGGTGGAAGGCCGCTATCGCCGGCCTGCGGCTGCAGGCGATCCTGCTGACGCTGGCGCCTGTGGTAATCCTATTGGGCGGTTTGAACCTTATATATTGGCGCCGGAGGCTTTTCGCGGACAATCCGGCCTGGTGGCTCAGGCACACAGAAACGCTTCTGACGGCCGTTTTGGGACTGGGGCTGTCTGTGATTCTCACGTTCGTGGTCCACGACGTTGAGAAGCGCAGGATTCAGCAGGATTTCCATACGCATGCTGAAGTCAAGGTTCGAATCATCAGCGAGGCTTTTCGCGAATTTCGCAAAGATTTGGCTGGTATTACCCGGTACCTTGCGGGCAACCTTCAGGTTTCCGCTCAAGATTTTGATTCTTTTGCCGGTCCCCTGGCCTGGTCGTCCGGCGTGCAGGCGTGGGATTGGATCCCTTTGGTCCCGTCGAGCGAAAGGGAGGATTTCGAAAATGGAATGCGCCGACAGGGATTCGAAGACTTCAAGCTCTTCGAAAAGAACGCCGCTGGCGAAAGAGTCCCGGCTTCCAAACGCGATGAGTACTATCCCGTCGCCTACATAGCCCCGCTTGAGGGCAACTTGACGGCAGTGGGTTTTGATCTCGGCAGCGAAATGGTTCGGAGAAAAGCCCTGGAAGAGGCGCTTAGGACAATGTTGCCCACCGCCACCGCCCCGGTCACTCTCGTACAGGAAACGGGGCAGCAAAAAGGAATGTTGATCTTCCACCCCATTTTCAACGATGGTGATAAACGTCCTCTCGGGTTTGCTCTGTGTGTATTGCGGTTGCAGTCTGCTCTGGAACGGGCGTTGGCCGCAGGAGGGGAGACCGGCTCGGAGTTTGAGGTCGAGGTCGATCTCGCCGACATCAGCGGTGACGGTGCGCCGAACCTGCTTGCCGCCGTCCCTGAGCCTAAGGGCGAAGACGCTTTCACCGCATTCCGGAAATGGGATGAGTGCTCCAGCGTATACCCGATGTTCCTCTTCGGCCGGTCGTTGGCCATTGTTGCGCATCCCAGTCCGGCATTCCTGACAACCCATGCGAGTGGGGCGGGAGAAGCGGCTTGCCTGGCGGGGCTGCTGGTAACACTGGTGGCGACCGCCTTTGTAGGCTCCCTGCGCATTCGGCAGGCGAAACTCGAGCGAAGGGTTCTCGAACGCACGCACGAACTGAGCGCGAGTAAACAGGAGATAGAGACGATAGTCCAATCCCTGCAGTGTGGAGTGATCATAGTTGACGAGAAGACACACGAAATTCTGGAAGCCAACCCCGCCGCATGTAGTATGGTCGGTGCACCCCGTGACGAGATAGTTGGACGCATTTGCCTACAGTTTATTTGCCCTGCCCAGAAGGGCGCATGTCCTATCACCGACAAAGGACAGACCGTGGACAATTCCGATCGCGTGCTGGTTAACATTAACGGCGAAAATATCCCCATCCTCAAGACCGTGATCCCTGTAGTCCTGGGCGAAAGGAATTGCCTGTTGGAGTCCTTTGTGGACATCACCAAACTCAAGCGCGGGGAGGAGGCTTTGCGTTCGGCCATGACCGAGTTGGAGGCCACGAACTACGCGCTGGAAGAGGCGGTCGCCCGAGCCAACAAGATGGCTGTCCGAGCGGAGTTGGCCACCGCCGCTAAAAGCGAGTTTTTGGCCAATATGAGCCATGAGATTCGCACCCCCATGAATGGCGTGATCGGCATGACAGGGTTGCTGCTGGGTACGGAACTTGCTCCGGAACAGCGGCAGTATGCCGAGTTGGTTCGCTCCAGCGGTGAGAACCTGCTCTTTCTTATTAACGATATCCTTGACTTCTCGAAGATCGAAGCAAGAAAGCTCGACCTCGAAGTCCTCGACTTCGATTTGCGCACGACCCTGGAAGATGCCGCGGAGATGTTCGCTGTCAACGCTAATGAGAAAAGGCTGGAACTTGTCTGCCTGATCGAGCCTGGCGTACCGTCGCTTTTACGAGGCGATCCGGGGCGCCTGCGCCAGATAGTGGTCAACCTTGCCGGCAACGCTTTGAAGTTTACGCATCGGGGAGAGGTGTGCATTCGGCTGAGTCTGGAACAGGAAACAGACACACACGCTGCCCTTCGCTTTGCGATCAGGGATACCGGCATCGGCATTCCGGCCGACCGCATGGGCATGCTCTTTAGCGCTTTCACCCAGGTGGACGGCTCTACCACGCGTAAGTATGGCGGCTCGGGTTTAGGCTTGGCCATCTCGAAGCAACTGGTCGGGATGATGGGCGGAGACATAGGCGTTGAAAGCGAAGAGGGAAAGGGTTCCACTTTCTGGTTCACCGTGACGCTTGCCAAACAGTCTGAGAAGCAGCCCGATATATCGGAAAAACACACAGAGATCGCGGGACTTCACGTACTGGCTGTAGACGACAACGAAACGAATCGATGCCTGGTTACCACGCTGCTCCGGTCGTGGGGTTGCCGGCCCGCCGAAGCAAAAGACGGGCAAACCGCGGAAGGCCTGCTGCTGGATGCCGCCCGGCGCGGTGAGCCCTTCCAAATCGCTCTGATAGATCTGAAAATGCCGGGGATGGACGGCCAGGATCTTGGATGCAGAATCAAGGCGAACCCTGAAATCAGCGGTACGCGCCTGGTCCTGATGTCCTCACTGGGTCTGCGGGGGGATGCTGCGCGGATGGAGAAGGCCGGGTTTTCCGCGTATCTCACCAAGCCGCTACGGCAGGCACTGTTGTGCGAAGCCCTGTCTATGGTCATGGGTCAGCCTGCGTCGGCTGATGACAACATGCGCCTGCAGATCGCCACCCCGCATAGTGTGGTCGAGCCGGTCCGGCGCAACGCCAGGATACTGCTGGCCGAGGATAATCCCACCAATCAGAAGGTTGCCCAGGTTATACTCAAGAAGCTCGGGTGCCGCACTGACACAGTGGCCAACGGACTCGAAGCCGTCAAGGCTCTTTCCAACATCCCTTACGACCTTGTCCTGATGGACTGTCAGATGCCGGAGCTGGACGGCTTGGATGCGACCAGGCGCATCCGTGATGCCGCCTCGGGCGCACTCAACCCGCGCGTGCCCATCATAGCCATGACGGCCAATGCCATGCAAGGCGACAAAGAGCTGTGCCTGGGTGCGGGGATGGACGACTACTTATCAAAGCCGGTGCAACCACGAGAGTTGGCTAAGGTGCTCGATCGCTGGCTTTCCAGTACCCGGGAAGACCCGCTCGCGCGAAAGGAATTAAAAAAGGAAGCCCATCCCTTGGTTCCGGTAGACGATAACGTGTTTCACGAATCAGAATTTCTAGCACGCCTTATGGATGATCGAGAGCTTGCGCGTACGATTGTGACCGGGTTCCTGAGTGATATCCCCGGGCAGGTTCGTAAGCTCAGGGTCTGCCTGAGCGGGAACGACGCGCCCGGCGCCCAGCGGCAGGCGCACACCATCAAAGGAGCGGCGGCCAATATAGGGGCGTCCGCCCTGCGAAAGGTGGCGTTCGAACTGGAAAAGATCGGAAAAGAACGCAGACTCGGGGATGCACTGGACTTGCTGCCTCGGCTTGAAACCGAATTCGAACGGCTCAAGCGATCCCTCGAACAGGGCGGATGGACTTGACGATCAATATGAATGAAGCTCGAAAGTCCTTGACCCTGCGAAAAGGAGCACTGCCTCGGGCAGTTTATTGCACAACAGATGACTCCTTGCTGATGAAT
>CAWGZP010000088.1:0-22631 GCA_963826655.1 uncultured delta proteobacterium | reverse complement strand
CGACGGTCTCCGGTTCGCTGTCGGTGGCGAAGGGCGGGCGAAACATGAGCGACTGGCGGCCCACCACGGCGGCCAGCAGTCGTTGAGTCGCGGAGAGTTCGAGCTGGAACTGGGCGGGAGAGATGAGCGCAATATTGGGGTGGGTGAACGTGTGATTGCCGATCTCGTGGCCTTCACGCACCTCGCGGCGCAGCAGGTCAGGGTTCAACTCGCCGTTGACACCGATGACAAAAAAGGTTGCCGGGACGCCTGCTTTTTGCAAAGCATCGAGGATTCGCGGTGTGTACCGGGGATCCGGGCCGTCATCGAAGGTCAGGGCCACCTTGTGCGCCACGTCGCCATGGCGCGTAACCACGTAGGGCGAAGGAAATACCGTAAAGCGTTCGGCGGTGATAAGGTTGCGTTTCGAATCAAATTCGAGGTCTCGGGTTCCCGGCTTTGGCTGAGCGCTGATCTGGAGGATTTCGCCCTTGCCCTCGTAATCTAATCCATATCCGAATTGAATATCGTGCAACCGGGCGCTGCATTCCGCATCCAGCGGGACGTTGTTGCCAAATATCTGCCACAGCGCCGGGTCTTCGCTTCCAAGCCGCCAGACGGCTACGCCACGGGGGCTTACCGAAGCGGCGACCACCAACTGGTTGAAAGCGGTCACCGCATCCAACATCCACACGTGGTGGATATGGTCGACATCGTCGGAATAATCGAAAGTGGGGTTGAGGGACACCGGATCAAGGCCGATATTGCCCTCCGATTCCTTGGCTGTAAGGACCGCCTCTTCGAAGCTGCGCTCCTCGGCGGGATGTCCCGCCTCCCAGTCGTAGGCGTAGTTGCCGATGGCAACGATCATCTTTTTAGCGGGCACGTCGCGTTGGCGTTTGTGCAATATGTCGGCGAACCATGTCAGGCTTGCGATTGGACCGGGCGTGCCGCTCGCCCAGTGCTCATCATAGGCCATAAGGATCAGGTAGTCGGCATTACGGGCCAGGTCGCGGTAGTTAAAGGCGTGGTCGTCGGCAGGTACGTTTATCGACACCAATAAACCCTTCGGGTTCGCCGCGGCATAGAGTTCGGCTGCAAAACGCTGAAAGTTGGGTTGCGCTTTGGCCGGGATGTTTTCAAAGTCGATGCTGATCCCGGCGAAGTGGTGGCCCTCCAGGTAGGCGAGCAGTTGTTCGATTGCGCGCTTGCGCGCCGCCGGGTCTGCGAGCATGGCGCTCAGCTTGTTGCCTTCCCACTGCTTGCCGTTCCAGTTGTTCACCAGGGGCATGATGGGCAGGTCAGGATGACGCAGGCGAATGTATTCGGTGACCTGAGCCTGCCGGTTGGGATCATCCTCATGCAGTACCCCGCCTGCATCCGCGAGGTGCAGCCATTCAGGGATTACCATATCCAGGCTGTCCAGATTCCGCTTGAGCGAGTTCATACTCTGAGTCGTCCCAGTTGACGAAGAACCCGACGGCGAGTTGCTGTTTGCTGGGATGCATGGGCGTCTTACGGGCCTTGGCAAGCAGTTGCTGGAGATTGCGTTCGCGTTCGTGCGCCAGTTTCGTCTTGGCATTGCGCAACGCCCGTTCGCGGAGTGAAGGCGGCCGCTCGGGCGACAGGGGCGGAACGCCCGGCACCGAATGAATGCCGTGGGGCAAAAAACTGACGCCGGGCAAATTGAGAGTCGGCAGCACCGGGCTGGCCAAAATGCTCAGGATGAGTGCTCCCAGCAACAGGGTAAGGAGCAGCACAATGAGCGAGATCCCGAGCCGCAGGCGCGGCCAGCGCTTGTTGGCAGGGTCGAAGAAGATGGGCTTCACCGGAGTCGAGCCGGCCGTGTGATTCAGGGCCGCCTGAGAATGGGGATCGGGTCTAACTGGTGAATGTGGCATAGAGCGATACAATCAGTTCAATATTGACGGACATGGCGGACCGCATCCGAGGATTTCGCCTAAGAGTTGATTGGAGGACCAGATTTAAACCGTTTTGTGTAAACGGAACCATACCCAGAGATCGATGACTTGTCAACGCACCTAACGCTCGGATTGGGACCTCATGAAATTTGCCCCCGCACAGTGTTTTTTTGAGTAATTGCCCCAGAAAGAGCGCAGATCTATTAGCTTGTGAGCTTTGAAAAGTCGATTGGAATTTTTTTATTCTAATCTTTTTCCCCTCGCTTGCCGATAGCATAGTTTGAGCACCTCAAAGGAGAGGTGGATTCAGATCCGGAAAACATTACGGAAAGGGGGAGGCAATGTCGATAAGCAGCATTTCTGCAACGGGTTCTACGTCATCGGCAGCCTACTCACAGTCAAACTGGACCGCTGAACAGTTGGCGCAGTTGAAAAGTTGTGTGCTGCAAAACATGTCTGTGAGTGAGATTGCCAGTAAATTGAACCGTCCTGTCGCGGCCGTAAGGTCGGAAGCCTCGTCGTTAGGGTTGAATTTGAAAACGAAATAGGAACTTCAGCCGTTTTATCTCCGTTCCCCGTTTCAAGCTTCCAGGGTCCCGGGGTGGTCCTCCCCAGGACTCCGGAGCATCTTGCGCCCCTCTTCCTCCCCTTGGATTCCACCATCCATTATGGCATCGACCCGCTGGAGAAATTATTAGCCCTGAGTTTCCTTAGCGTTATAATGTGCCTGCATGCGGAAAGCGGAGAAGAGAGCAGGGGGCCTTGATCAGATTATTCCCCTTACCGGTTACAGGCCCGCCGCTACTTAGCCCGCACGCTACCAGCTTACACATAGTCTATCTCGGAAGGAGCCGGAAATGCGCGAACAGAGGCAGCAGATCATAATCAGTGGACTGGGAGGGCAGGGGGTGCTTTTCGTGACCAGGCTGCTTGCCGATGCAGCGCTTGAGATGGGCCGCAGAATTTTTATATCGGAAACCCATGGCATGGCCCAGAGGGGCGGGAACGTCATCAGCCACCTTAAGGTCGGCCCGGAAAATGGAGAAAAACCGAGCGCAAGTCCACTCATCCGTCCCGGCCGCGCCGATATCATCCTTTCGCTCCACCAGGAGGCAATGGCGGTACATGGTCATTACCTCAGTCCCGAAGGGGAGGCCTTCTGCAACAGCAGTTGTCCTTCCCACGAAAAATTATACGCTGTAGATGCGACAGCGATCTCATCTTCCCTGAATTCACCCGTTTCAGCCAACCTGGTGCTTCTCGGTTTTGCCGCGGCCTCCGGGAAACTATTCTGCGACGCGGAACACATAGAGCCGGTACTAAACCGGCTCGCAGGGAAAAGAGGTGAAGTCTCGCTCAGGGCTTTCAGGAGTGGCCGGGAACTGTTTGTCCCCTGGCTGTCGATCTCAAAGCTCACCCCATAGCCGTTCATCTCTGTTCATCTCAAAATCTGTGTGGCTCCGGGATCAGATGCCGCCCATAAATATTTCGTCGTATGGCCGCATGATTTCGCTATCTACCAGTCGCTTCAGTTTGAGAGCGCAGGAGAGATCATCACACGCTTTTTCCCAGATTTGCGGGATCACTTCCAAAATCAGGCGCTTCTGATCGCGCGGATCCATGTGCATCGTGGCCTCTTTGATTTCTTCGAAGCTCATATGAAATTCCCCGTTTCACAATGTTTTATTATTCATCGCGGCCGGCGGGTTATTTTCACCATCCCCATGTTTCCATCAGGCCGATGCCGCCGGCCGGAGCGTCCCTGGAGCCATGGAGCCGCTCGTCGGTTGTCAAATCCCGTCTTTCCTGCGATTGGCCCGGATCATACTGGGGGCTCGACGCCATGGGCTCGAGGAGCCCGCACGTGAGCGGCCCCCGGGCAGATTGGCAGAAGAGCAAGGCAACGAGGAATGCAAAGGTCCCGGCAAATTTTAAAATCATATTAGAATCCTCCTCTTTCATCGCAGAGCGGCGACAGCTAATTAAATATAAGTTGTGCCGGGCAAAATGGAAGAAGAGCAGGGAAATTGCGTCAGGACTATGCTCTAAAGTTCACAATATTTTCTCTCCAGCTTCTCAATATCGACCGGAAACCCCCGCGAACACTACGCATGGTTGCGGGAATTATCGATGCCTCTGCGGTTAACGGTCTCTATTTTTTGCGCAATTTATAATTTTTACTTAATGGTGATATTTTCCAGCCGTTCGTATCGGCCCATTGAAGTCATTAAAATATCAGGGGTTATCTAATTACGAAAAAATTGATTGACTCTTTATGGCCTGCAGCTTATTGAATCGCAATGCACAATGTGCACACATAGTGAAAATCAAAAGACACAACATTTTTTCAAATCGGCGCCAAGAAATCAGATGAGCACGATTAAAGACCATTTTGCCAAACCTGCCCTGGTATTCGGTTGCGGAAAT
Organism: uncultured delta proteobacterium; assembly: GCA_963826655.1. GTDB lineage: Bacteria > Desulfobacterota > Syntrophobacteria > Syntrophobacterales > Syntrophobacteraceae > SbD1. The sequence goes on along the minus strand of CAWGZP010000088.1, from coordinate 18,303 downwards.
ACTCTCATCGGAGACGACGGTTTCGGTCTTTCGGTAAGGGTGTCGGCCGTTCAGGCTGAGGCAATGCCGGGTGAGACCGGGCAAAGGCTTTCGGAGCCGGCGAGCGCGGTTGCGCCCGTGGCCTGCCGATGGCTGCTCGATTTGATCGGAGAGTTATCGTGATTGTCATCCGGATCGGACAGTTGGCGGAGCGGCTCGGAGTGCACAGGAACACGATCCGCAATTGGATCGGGAGCGGACGGCTCCCTGCCCGTAGTATATCCGGAAAGCGCTACCTGGTAAGCGAGGCTGATTTTGACAAAATTTGCCGGGAATTCGGGATCGACCGCTCGTCCCTGAAGCTCAAGAAATATGTGCCCGGAGCGCCGCCGATGAGTCGGGAGACGAGGTCTTACGAGCAAAACGTCCGTGCGATTCCGACTCGATCCGGCAGGCTCATCGAGAAACCTTCGTGGGGAGATGCATGCATGATGTGCGGGAGCTGCGCGAGTGCATGTCCTATATCCGGAGTCGACGGGATGGACCCGCGCAAGATGGTGCGTATGGCGGTGCTGGGTTTTGAGGATGAGCTGCTTGCATCTGTGTGGCCCTGGAAGTGCACGATGTGCGGCAAGTGCGAGAGGGCCTGTCCGCAAAATATCGAGATAGTCGCCCTGGTCAACAGGATAAGGGGGCTTCGGGATAGGTCCAGGGTCCCTGGCCCGTTGCACAAGGGCGTCGTGATGTGCATCGAGAAAGGAAACAACCTGGGTATCCCCGGGCAGGATTTCGCCGGGATCGTTGAAGAGTTGTCAAAGGAAATGGCAGAGGAGGGCTGCCCCGGCTTTGCCTCTCCCTTAGACAGGAAGGGCGCGGACCTCCTCGTCACTGTAAACTCCAAAGAGCCCTTCGCGGAGCCTGACGACATGAAATACTGGTGGAAGATTTTTTATGCCGCGGGGCAATCCTGGACGATTCCATCGGAGAACTGGGAGGGGGTAAACTGGGCACTGTTTACAGGCGATGACGATTCGTTGAGGATAATTGTGGGCCACCTGGTCAGCAACATGCACCGGCTTGGGTGCAAAACGCTTCTGTTACCGGAATCGGGGCATGCATACTACGCGACCCGGTACGCACTGGAACGCTGGTTTAAGGAGGAGATGAGTAATTTCAGGGTAATCAGTATCTTCGAGCTTCTGATGAGCTATATCGAGGAGGGACGCATTGAGATCGATCCCTCTCGCCACCAGAAGCTTACGACCTACACGGACCCATGCCACTACGGGCGCAAGTCTCTCGGGATGTTCGGCCGGGGCTACTTCGCCGAGGCCCGAAAAATTATAAGGAAATGCGCTCCCAAATTTGTCGATATGTACCCGGCGGGGGCGGACGACTACTGCTGCGGGGCCGGAGGCGGGAACTGGGTCATGCCCTTCAGGGATGACCGGGTCTTCCACGGCCGCTTCAAGTCGCACCAGATCGCGGCTTCAAAGGCGGGTCTGGTAATTGCCGCCTGCCACGATTGCCGTGACCAGATAATGAAAGGCCTTCGCAGGGAGTTCGATCTCAAGGTGGATGTGAAATACATCTGGGAGTTGGTGGCCGATTCCCTCGTGCTGCCTGGGGGCCGGGGTGGAAGGGCATAACTTCAGGAGCTGTAATCGATGTCTGATTTCAAAGAAAAAATAGGAAGCGTATTGGTCGTTGGGGGCGGCATTGCCGGAATTCAAGCCGCCCTGGACCTGGCAAACAGCGGCTACTACGTCTATCTGGTCGAGCGCAGCGGCGCAATAGGCGGCACTATGGCCCATCTCGACAAGACCTTTCCGACAACCGACACTGCCATGTGAATTCTGTCGCCGAAGCTGGTTGAGTGCGGTCGGCACTTGAATATCCAACTGATGACGATGACGGAACTCGACCGCGTCGAGGGCGAGTTGGGAAGTTTCACAGTGTTTTTGCGCCGCCATCCCCGGTATGTGGACATGGACAGGTGCAACGCTTGCGGGAAGTGCGCTGAAGTTTGCCCAAACGAGGCGGCCGATGAATTTAACCAGAAGATAAATACCCGAAAGGCGATCTTCGTAAAGTACCCCCAGGCCGTCCCGCTCAAATACCAGATCGATCCGGTGGCGTGCAACAGGATGAGGGGCGGCGCGTGCGGGGAGTGTGAAAAAATATGTCCGCGCGGGGCTATCCGGTATGGCGATTTTGAAAAAGAGGTCCTGGTAGAAGTCGGGGCCATAATTCTGTCGCCGGGATACCGTCCTTTCGATCCCTCCGAGCTACCCGGGGTGGGGTACGGGCGCTTTTCAAATGTCATAACGGCAATGGAGTTGGAGCGATACCTGGCGGTCGCGGGGCCCACGGCCGGGCATCTGTTGCGTCCGTCGGACGGCAAGCCCGTAATGAAAATGGCTTTTTTGCAATGCATCGGCAGCAGGGATCGTAACCAGGGTTCCAGAAGCTACTGTTCGGGTGTCTGCTGCATGTATGCCATCAAGCAGGCACTGCTTGCGACCAACTACAACCGCTCTTTGCAGGTCACTATTTTCCACATGGATATGAGGACGCATGGAAAAGGCTTCGAACGCTTCTTTGACAGGGCCAAAGCGCGGGGAATCAATTTCCAGAGATGTCGTGTCAATGCGGTCGAGCCTGGAGATACCGGGAAGGAAATCACGCTGCGTTTCATTTCCGACGACGGAAGGCAGGTAAGTGAGGATTTCGACATGGTCGTCCTCTCCGTGGGGATGGAACCGCGCCACGACTCGGCGGCCTTTGCCGGGAAGATCGGCATAGAGCTTACCCCGGAAGGTTTTGCGGCAACTTCCTGTTTCTCGCCCGTTTCGACCTCCAGGCCCGGAATCTTCGCATGCGGCGCATTCAGCGGCCCCATGGACATACCTTCTTCGGTCATACAGGCATCGGCCGCGGCGACCGCGGCGGCGGTCCAACTCTCTGAAGTGCGGTACAGCCGGTGCAGCTTGAATCAGTTTGAGCCGGAGCTTTCGAGTGTATCGGGACAAGCTCCCCGGATCGGCGTATTCGTCTGCCACTGTGGTTCGAACATCGCAGGGGTCGTGAACGTTCACGATGTAGCGGGGTACGCTCGCAGCCTTGCGAACGTCGTCTTCGCGGAAGAGACCCTTTTTGCCTGTTCCCAGGACGCGCAGGAGTTGATTGGCAAGCGCGTGCACGAAAATAATTTGAACCGAGTGGTAGTCGCCGCGTGTACGCCGCGAACCCACGAACCGCTTTTCCGCGAGACGCTCAGAGCAGCGGGGTTGAACGAATGCCTCTTTGAGATGGCCAATATACGCAACCAGGTCGCCTGGGTACATGCGGCTCAACCAGTGGAGGCCACCCTCAAGGCTAAGGACCTCGTGCGCATGGCCGTCGCCAAGGCGGCGCTTTTGACGCCGATTACGCCGATTTCGGTGCGAATCGAGCCCCAGGTCCTGGTAATCGGGGGAGGCCTGGCAGGGATGACGGCTGCCCTGGCGCTTGCCGATCAGGGTTTTTTCGTGCACCTGGTAGAAAAGGCCGCCCAAATGGGCGGGATGGCTCGTAATCTTTTCAAGACATGGAAAGGCGAAGATATCCCCTCCTACGTGCAGGAACTCGACTCCAGGGTCAGGGAACACAGTCTCATCACGCTGCACCTTAAATCGGCCGTTGTAGATACGGAAGGACATGCCGGGAGTTTCCGGTCAACGGTTCGAAGGCCAACGGGCAACATAACGGTTCAGCACGGCGTCACCATATTGGCCACGGGCGGTCAGCCTTTCAGCCCGGTCGAATACGGCTATGGTGCTTCACCCAATATTTTGACGTCGCTCGAGTTCGACAAGCTGCATTCAGCCGGCGACGAACGGATAAATATAGGCCGCAATTTCGTCTTTATCCAGTGCGCCGGTTCGAGGGAACCCGAGCGCAATTATTGCTCGCGGGTCTGCTGTACGCACTCGATCCAGTCGGCTATCGCCCTCAAGGAAGAGAACCGGCAAAGGCGGATCTTCATTCTTTATAGAGACATAAGGACATACGGTCTAAAAGAGGACCTCTATCGCCGGGCGCGTGAGCTGGGCATTATTTTCATGAACTACGAAGACGGCCGGAAACCCGAGGTGGAGGTAATCGAAGACACGATCGAAGTGAGGGTATGGGACCACATCCTCCGTGAACCCTTTGTCATCCCTGCGGATATGGTCACGCTCGCAACTGCGGTAGTCCCCGGTCCCGACACGAGCGAACTTGCAAAACTCTATAAGCTTGCGGTCGATAAGGACGGGTTTTTGCTGGAGGCGCACGCAGATCTTCGTCCCGTCGATTTCGCTACCGAGGGCATCTTTCTCGCCGGACTGGCGCACTACCCCAAACCGGTCGAAGAATCCATAGCCCAGGCCCTAGCTGCGGCCTCCCGCGCCGCGACTCTGCTTGCGAGCCGATGGGTGGAACTCGATCAGGAGAAGGCAAAAGTTGACGAACTGAGGTGCGATTGCTGCGCCCTGTGCGTAAATGTGTGTCCTTACGGGGCGTTGGCAGTCGAAATAGGAAAGCCTGCCGTGCGGGGTGAAGCGGGGAAACAGAAGCTTGTAGTAACGCCGGCAAAATGCAAGGGGTGCGGGGCGTGCCAGGCTACATGTCCCAAGGAGGGAATCAACGTATCGGGTTTTTCGTCCAGCGAACTTTCCGCCCAGGTCAGGGCCGCATTCGAGCAACATGGTAGCGCGGTCTTCCATGGCGGCGCTTCGAGTTGAACATTGGAGGTATTTGTTGTCTGACGGATATCCGGGATTCGAACCCAAGATACTTGCGTTTGCTTGCAACTGGTGCGCCTACGCTGCGGCCGACCTTGCCGGCGCAACGCGCATCCAGTACACCGCCAATCTCAGAATCATTCGCGTGATATGCTCGGGGATGGTTCATCCAAACCTGGTCCTGGAGGCCTTCGAGTGCGGCGCCGACGGCGTCTTGCTGATGGGTTGCCATCCGGGGGACTGTCACTACCGGGACGGCAATCGGAAGGCAGAGGCGAGGTACAGGGTAATTAGAGAAGTGCTTTCGCATATGGGTGTGGAACCGGGACGTTTCAGGTTTGAACGGTGTTCATCATCCGAAGCCGAACGCTTTGCGGGCATAGTGCGGGAAGCCGATGAGGCCCTGAGGGCCATGGGACCTTGCGGACATCGCAAAGAGGCTTCGATCTATTCGAAAGGAGGTCCGGGGCCATGTCTTTAAAGCTCTGCTCCGAGGCCCTGGGCGGCTGCTCGGGATGCGAGACGGCGCTGCTGAATGCCGGCGGGGGCTCCCTTGGCCTTCTTACTAAATTCGAGATCGTCCACATGCCGATGCTAATGGACCACAAGTATTGCGGCTGGGGCGAACCCGAGAGACAAATCCGGATTCCGGAAGCCGGCCTGGGAATCATCAGCGGGGGCATCAGAAGTGAGCGGCAGTTGCAAGTTGCAGAAGAAGTGCGCGAACGGTGCACCAGGATCGCAGCTTTTGGAACATGCGCAGGTCATGGCGGCATCCCTTCCCTGAGGAGTCTTTTCGAAGAGGAAGACCTGTTCAACCGCTATTACCAGAGCGCCGAAGGTACGGACTCGGCCCGGAATCCTTCTCAGGGAATCCCGCGCTTCCTTGAAAGAACTTTCGCCCTGGACGAAAAGATTGTAGTGGATTTCAGCCTGCCGGGCTGTCCGCCGCATCCGGACAATATCACCGCCTTCCTGGAAGCGATCCTGGACGGAAAATCCCCCGACTCGTCCCTCTTGAGCGTTTGCGATTCATGTCCGGCAAAGCGCGAGGGGAAAGGCGCCATCCGAGGGATTCAAAGATTTTTTCGAAACGCTTGCTACGATCCCGACAAGCCGCTTTCCGAAATGCGCTGTCTCTTTGAGCAGGGATATTTGTGCATGGGGCCTGTCACCCTGGCCGGGTGTGCCGGGATGAAGGGGGGGCCGCCACGTTGCATAGAGGCCCGGGTCCCATGCCGTGGCTGTCACGGACCTGTGCAAAAGGGCGGCAACCAACTGATGGGTATTCTTAACGCGCTTGCAAGCAACGAAATCGATACGGGGGGGCTGTTCGACAGGCTTTCATCGCTTCGATTTCCCGGCGCTCACAGCAGGCTGAACAGGCGTTGCCAGTGAAAGAGCAATATCTTTCAAAAGAAATAACGATTGAGCCTGTGACCAGGATTGAAGGTCGCGCAAGGATCGGCATCACGCTCGATGAAAACGGCGGTGTAGCCGGGGCGCGCGTCCATATAATGTCGATGCGCGGGTTGGAGAAGCTTCTCGAGGGCCGCGCGGCCGAAGAAGTGCCGGGGATCGTCACCCGCATCTGCGGGGTTTGCCCCTGGCAGCACAATCTCGCTTCGAACCAGGCCGTAGAAGGATGCTTTGAGACGGAAGTCCCTCCAACCGGACGGCTGTTGCGCGAGCTTAGCCAAGTCCTGTCGCATGTCAGCGACAAGGTGATGCATTTCTTTTTCCTGGCGGGTCCCGATTTCCTGGTCGATTCCGACCGGCATTCGAGGAGCATTTTCGGGATTGCGAGCCAGGAGCCGGAGTTGGCCGGTAAAGCTGTTCAAATGCGGTACCGGGCGCTGATGATGCTCGAGAAGTTTGCCGGGAAGTGCATTCATCCGGATGCGATTGTGCCCGGGGGGTTTTCGAAGCCCATGAGTTGCCGGGAAAGGGACGAGTTGCATGCCGGCGCTCTCAATCAGCTCGAATTTGCGAGATTTGCCATAGATTTTGCGAGGGAGCACGTATTCTCACGATACGACGCCGAACTGAAGCATCTTGGCGAAATCAACACGGGCTTTCTGGGCATGGTAAACCCGGAAGACGGCAGCCTGTCGCTAAGTGGCGGCGTCCTGCGGCTAATGCGGCCTGACGGCTCTTTCCATGAATTTTCGAGTCGTGAATACACCGATTTCCTGGGTGAACACGTTGAGCCGTGGTCTTACGCAAGATTTCCTTATGCGCAAGGCTGGGGCGACGGGTTTTCCATGGAACTCGGCGACCCGCACGGCGTTTACAGGACGAGCTGCCTGGCCAGGTTGAATGTAGCGGACTTTATTTCGAGTCCCCTGGCACAGGCCGAACTTCTCGAATTTCGATCTCTTTTCGGGCGGCCCGCGCAGTTGACGATGCTCTATCACCGGACGCGCCTGATCGAACTACTGTACTGCTGCGAAAGAGCCATCGAAATTCTCGAGGACCCTCGGATAACCGGCCGGCACATTCGAAACGAAGCTGTCCCGAAAGCGGGCCGAGGCGTGGGCTGTGTCGAAGCTCCACGCGGCACCCTCATTCACGACTATTCAACCGACAAAAACGGGTTTATCACTCGGGCGAACCTGGTTGGCGGGACAAGCCATAACCTGGCGCCGATTAATATGAGCGTAAATCGGGCGGCGCGTGACCTCATAAAAAATGGGGAAGTAACCGAAGATGTGCTGAACAGGATCGAAATGGCCGTTCGCGCTTACGATCCTTGAAAAACCGTCACATGAAGACGCGAAGGCGCGCAGGATAAAGCAAAGTGGGATAAACAAGCGCACGTGATGCGATGCTGAAACGGATCCGAAGCGGGGATTTTATATTTTCGCGGTTTTACGTGGGAAGATTTTGATTCCAAGGGTTGGCGGGAAGTGCGTGAATGCAGCAGGGGCAATAAATTAAGGCCCCCCAGACTACGGATTCGCGGTCTGAGGGGCTGGGTAGGAAATTTCCATTAACTCCATCCAGTATTTTGTTAACAGCCACTCCTGCACCATCGAACATTCACCGCGAACCTGCCCTCAGGCTCCCGGCGCTTTCCCCGGCAAACGGAGTCCCCAGTCCAGGGGACCGCGCGGGGATTCAATCTGGTACGGGACAGTATTACTATAACGATCTCTTGAAGATTAATCAAGCCAATTTAAGGGCATATCGATTATTTTACCGCTGAATAGCAGCGGTCGCAAATACTGGGCTGATCGGGGAATTGTCCCACCTTGTCCGATCTCACCCAGCATCTTTCACATTTTTCACCGGAAGCAGTCTCGACCTGGATTTTCAGGCCGGGCAGTTCGACCCCAGGCGCCGGGGATGTAAGGGCCGCTTCGGGCTCCAATGAGACCTGGGATACGATAAAAACGCTCCTGAGAAGTTCCTCCTGCCCCGCGAATTCCTTATCTAAATCGGGTGGAAGGGCCAGGCGCACGCGGGCGTCCAGCGGATGCCCGATCACCTTGTCGCGCCGTGCAGCCTCGAGAGCGCGCTGGACTTCGTTTCTGACCGCCAGGATTTTGGTCCATCGCTCGTTGAGTTCTTCATTCTTCAGGTTAGGGTCGACCTGTGGAAAGGGTTCCATGTGCACCGACGGCCCGACGCGATGGGGCATCCGCAGCCAGATTTCCTCAGCGGTAAACGAGAGGATCGGCGCCATCAACCGGACAAGGGCCAGCAGGACAGTATGAACGACGGTCTGGGCCGAGCGCCTGGCCGCGCTTGCGGCAGGGGATGTATACAGGCGGTCTTTTAGTATATCGAGATAAAACGAGCTCAAATCGACCACGCAGTAGTTGTGGAGTGCGTGATAGACGCGGTGGAACTCGAATCGGTCGTATCCCTGCCGGACTTTTAGAATCAAATCCTGGAGCTGGCAGAGGGCGAACCGGTCCAGTTCGTCCATTTGCCCGTAGGGGACCGAGTCGGCTTCCGGGTTGAAATCATAGAGATTTCCCAAAAGGAACCTGCATGTGTTGCGGATTCTTCGGTAGGCTTCGCTCAGTCTTTTCAGGATATCCTGGGAGATCCGGATATCATCGCGGTAGTCTTCGGCGGATACCCACAGGCGGAGTATCTCGGCTCCGTACTGGCGTATGATTTCCTCGGGGGCTATGACGTTTCCGATCGATTTGGACATCTTGTATCCCTGGCCGTCAACCACGAAGCCGTGTGTCAGCACGGTTTTATAGGGAGCAATGTCCCTCGTGCCAACCGCAGCCAGGAGCGAGGAATGAAACCATCCGCGATGCTGGTCGCTGCCTTCGAGGTAAAGGTCGGCAGGCATGCCCAGTCCGGGCCTTCGTTCCAAAACGGCTGCGAAAGAGGTCCCCGAATCGAACCAGACGTCCAGGATGTCCATCTCCTTGTCGAACTTCGTACCCCCGCAGCCCGGACAGGCTGTGCCGGCCGGCATGAGATCCTCAACCGGGTGAACGAACCATGAGTCTGCACCCTCTTTTTCGAACATGGCCGCAACGTGGTCGAAGACTTCTTTGGAGGAAAGATAGGTCCCGCAATCCAGGCAGCGGAATACCGTAATAGGAACTCCCCAGGATCGCTGCCTGGATATGCACCAGTCAGGCCTGTTGGCCACCATGTTGTAGATGCGGTCCCGCCCCCAGCCGGGGACCCACTGTACGCGGTCAATCCAGTCGAGGGCCTTGGTGCGCAGGTCGTTATTCTCCATCGAGATGAACCACTGGGGCGTAGCGCGGAAAATGACAGGGTTCTTGCAGCGCCAGCAATGAGGATAGCTGTGAACGATGTCGGCCTGCAGCAGGAGTTTTCCCTCTTCTTTGACCTTGGCGATAACGGATTTGTTCGCGTCGAAGACGAACTGCCCGGCAAAGAACGGCACGTCACTGGTGAACCGTCCGGCGTCATCTACCGGGGAATATACGTCAAGGCCATACGCGAGCGCCATGTCGTAGTCTTCGCGCCCGTGGCCGGGGGCGGTATGGACCGCGCCGGTGCCTGCGTCCAGGGTCACATGGGTTCCCAGGACAATGACCGAGTCCCGGTCTGCGAAGGGGTGGCGGGCTTTGAGGCCGCTTAGCTCCGCCGCCTCGAAGGTGCGGATTACCTTGTAATCGGTCACGCCCATGAGTTTCATTACGTTTTCGAGAAGCCCCCGGGCGAGGAGCCACACTTCTCCGTCTACGGCCGCCGCTACGTAGATGAACTCGGGATGCAGCGCAATGGCAAGGTTAGCAGGCAAGGTCCATGGAGTCGTCGTCCAGATCAGGACACTGGCCTGCGTTCCCGACAACTCGGGAAACCTTGACTGGCTTTCCGGCGTGAGCGGGAATTTTACGTAAATAGAGGGCGATTTGTGGTCTTGATACTCGACCTCGGCTTCCGCCAGGGCCGTCTTGCAACTCGCGCACCAGTAGACGGGCTTTTTGCTGCGGATAACGCTTCCCTTCTGGAAGAACCGCCCGAGTTCACGTGCAATCGTCGCTTCGTAGTCGTAGGACATCGTCAGGTAGGGAGCTTCCCATTGGCCCAGCACCCCGAGCCTTTTGAACTCGCTGCGCTGAATATCTACGAACCTCTCGGCATAGCGTCTGCAAAGGCCGCGAATTTCGGTGAGAGACATCGTCTCCTTTTTTTTCCCCAATTCCTTGTCCACCTGGTGCTCGATTGGAAGGCCGTGGCAGTCCCAGCCAGGAACATAGGCGGCATCCATCCCGCTCATCTGGCGCGATTTTATTATCACATCCTTGAGAATTTTATTCAGAGCGGTCCCGAGGTGGATATTGCCGTTGGCATAGGGTGGTCCATCATGGAGAATATATCGAGGGCGTCCTTTGGATTGTTCGCGCAATTGTTCGTAGAGACCCGTTTCGTCCCATTGTTTGAGAATTTCCGGCTCCCGGACCGAAAGATTGGCCTTCATCGGAAAGTCGGTCTGGGGGAGGTTGAGCGTGTCTTTATAATTCATTGGGGTCTCCGGTATCCTATTCTTTCGAAATGCAGGAAATTAATTTTATTTACCGGTTTATCACGATTCGTATAGCGAACATTTGAAACCGGCTACTGGTTAACGCCTGCGAAGGCTAAATGACTTTTATATCATATTTGGCCCAATACCGGAAGTCGCAAATCGGGAAGCAGGCGGCACCTGACGTCTACGCATTGTGGGACCCGGAAAATTTCACGCGCCGCGAAGGCGCGAAGATAAGAGAACAGATGGAAGTCGAGGAAAAGACTTACCGCCCGGGCCACGCCGATGCGAAGGCTGCGTGCTTATTGAGAATCCGTGACTATTGTACATCACCGGCGAGCCCGTAATGCGATTTCCCCGGCATGTGTCCGTAATTTCTTCCTTCGCGCCTTGGCGTCTTCGCGTGCGCCCGGGCATTCACAACCGGGATGAAGACCGTAGAAAAAAACCACCTATGGGCCTTGTACCAAATGCCTGAACTCTTATTTTCTATGACCAGGCATTGAGGTCCTGACACGAGTCCAGTCTCCACTAAGCTTCATATCTACGAAACGAGTCCGGTTCTCTTTTGCGGGAACTCGAACAGAAGATATTGAAACACCCGAAGGATTTCCACGCGGCTATCCCCGGCATGCTCACTGTCAATGCCTCCACGCGGGCGCTGCCGGCCGGCGCCTTCGTGCTCGAGGAAAACACATGACCGCGAGTGATATTCCCAAAGCCCTTTGTGACACGGCCAAGTCTGCGGGTTCGGCCTGTAATCCCAAAGCTTTTCATGTCACGGCCAAGTCTGCGGGTTCGGCCTGTAATCCCAAAGCTTTTCATGTCATGGCCAAGCCTACAGGTTCGGCCTGCAATCTCCGTTGCGGCTACTGCTTCTTCCTGAAAAAGGAGAGGCTCTATCCCGGGAGCAATTTCCGGATGCCGGCGGAGGTCCACGAGGCCTATATCAGCCAACTTTTGGGGTCCCACGCTGCCCCGCGGGTTACCGTCGCATGGCAGGGTGGCGAGCCCACGCTCATGGGACTCGATTTTTTCAGGCACTCCATGGAGTTGCAGAAAAAATACGGGAAACCTGGCGCCCATATAGAAAACACCTTCCAAACCAACGGCATCCTGCTTGACGATGAGTGGTGCGGGTTTTTCCGGGAGAACAACTTTCTTGTCGGACTCAGCATGGATGGTCCCCGGGAACTTCATGACTTTTACCGCAAAGACGGAGCAGGCCGGGGGACCTTCGACAGGGTCATGCGCGCCGCACGGTTGCTCCGGAAATATAAGGTGGAGTGCAATATTCTCTGCACGGTCAATTCGAAAAACGCCGGCCATCCCCTCGATGTGTACCGGTTCTTCCGAGACGAACTCGGGTTCCACTACATCCAGTTCATACCCATTGTGGAACGGATGGAAAATCCCCCCGGCCCCTCCTTGGAAAAGGGAGGAGAACTCGGGGCGGAGGTCACGGACAGATCGGTGCAACCGGGGCAGTTCGGTCGTTTTCTAATCGAAATCTTCGATGAGTGGGTCAGAAGAGACGTTGGGAAGACTTTTGTCCTAAATTTCGACGGAGCGCTGGCCGGCTGGCTAGGAATGGCCGGGACCGTCTGTATATTCGGTCCGACCTGCGGCCTCGGAATGGCGTTGGAGCACAACGGAGACCTTTATTCCTGTGACCACTTCGTAGAACCGGCCCACTACCTGGGGAACATCCTTGAGACGCCCATGATCGAACTCGTGGCTTCGGAGCAACAAAGACAGTTCGGGAACGACAAGAAAGACGCGCTGCCCCGATACTGCCGGGAATGCGTGGTCTTATCCATTTGCAACGGGGAGTGTCCAAAGAACCGGTTCGGTAAAGGTCCCGATGGCGAGCCGGGGTTGAACTACCTCTGCTCAGGATACAAGGCCTTTTTCAAACATGCGGACAAAGCCATGCGGATCATGGCCGGGCTCATCCAGGTGAACCGTCCTGCCTCGGAGGTCATGGCCATTGTGGCGGGAGAGAATGGAGAGTTCAAGACGAAGTTCGCAAGCGTGGGCAGAAACGATCCCTGTCCGTGCGGGAGCGGAATAAAATTCAAGAAGTGTCATGGGAATTAGTCCGGGCATTGGTGACTGGTGATTTGCGCAGTAGAGGGAATTGCTGAAGGAGACTCGATCATGGCAGACAAGAAACCCAACATCCTCATCATCTGGGGAGACGACATCGGCACCTGGAACATAAGCTACAACAACCGGGGCATGATGGGCTACCGAACGCCGAACATCGACCGGATCGGCAACGAAGGCGTGGCGTTTACCGACTATTACGGGCAACAGAGCTGCACGGCAGGCCGCGCCGCCTTCATCACAGGCCAGAATCCCGTCCGCACAGGCCTGACCAAGGTGGGAATGCCGGGGGCCGACCTTGGACTGAGCCCGGAAGACCCGACCATCGCGGAAATGCTCAAACCTCTGGGGTATGTTACCGGCCAATTCGGGAAGAACCACCTGGGGGACAAGGATGAGTTTCTGCCCACTAACCACGGCTTCGATGAGTTCTTCGGCAACCTCTATCATCTCAATGCAGAGGAGGAACCCGAGCTGCCGGACTACCCTAAAGGCCCCGCGTTCAGGAAAAAGTTTGGTCCCAGGGGCGTTATCCACAGTTTCGCCGACGGCCGCATCGAAGACACGGGGCCACTAACGAAGAAGCGAATGGAAACCATCGACGAAGAAATTAACGAAAGCACGCTCGATTTCATCGACCGGGCCCACAAAGAGGGTAAGCCCTTCTTTGTCTGGTGGAACTCCACGCACATGCATTTCCGGACCCACGTCAAGAAGGAGTACGAGGGCAGAAGCGGACAGGGGTTCTACAACGATGCCATGGTTTATCATGATGACCTGGTCGGGGTCCTCCTCAAGAAACTCGACGATCTCGGCATCGCAGATAACACCATTGTCATGTACAGCACAGACAACGGCCCTCACTACAACTCGTGGCCCGATGCCGGCATCACTCCTTTTCGCAGCGAAAAGAACACGAACTGGGAAGGGGCGTTCCGTGTGCCGGCGTTTGTCCGCTGGCCCGGAAAGATTCCCGCCGGGAAGGTGCTGAACGGCATCGTCTCTCATCAGGACTGGCTGCCGACGCTCCTTGCCGCCGCCGGAGAATCCGGCATCAAAGAAAAGCTCCTCGCGGGCCACAAGGCCGGCGCCAGGACCTTCAAGGTCTGCATCGACGGCTTCAACATGCTTCCCTACCTGACCGGAGCAGTGAAGGAGAGCCCTCGCGACTCCTTTTTCTATGTAAACGACGACGCTCAACTCGTCGCGCTGCGCTTTAACGATTGGAAGCTGGTATTCATGGAACAGCGGGCCAAGCGGATGGCTTTGTGGCAGGAGCCTTTTGTGCAGCTACGTTTCCCCAAGATATTCAATCTTCGCCGCGACCCTTTCGAGCGCGCGGACGAGAATTCGAACACCTACTGGGACTGGATATTCGACCACGCTTTCCTGTTGATACCGGCGCAGGCGTATGTGGCGCAGAACCTCCAGTCCTTCAAGGAGTTCCCGCCCAGGCAGAAGCCGGCGTCGTTCAACCTGGACCACGTGCTGGAGCAACTCAAAGATAGTGCCGGCAGCGGCCAGCACTGAACCGTTCGGGAGTTGTCCGGCTCACGTCTTTCATCATGCCGCAAGCCGAACCGAAAACAATCAAAAAGGAGGAGCTACTATGGGACTCAAGGAATACAAGCCTGGAACAGCTTTCCCCGGCGTGATCGGCCGCACATACGATGTATCCTCGCCAGCCTGGCCCGAACCGCTTCGCGCCGGGCAGGGGGCGCCCAACGTGTTATTCGTTATTCTCGACGACACCGGGTATGGACAGTTGGGATGCTACGGGAGTCCCATCGCTACACCCAACCTTGATACGCTCGCAAAGAACGGCCTTACCTACAACAACATGCACACAACCGCACTGTGCTCGCCTACGCGTTCCTGCATCATAACCGGGCGCAACCATCATTCGAACGCCATGTCGTGCATAACCGAAGGCTCGACAGGTTATCCCGGGAGCAACGGCAACATTCCGTTCGAAAATGGGTTCCTCTCGGAGATGCTCCTGGAGCACGGCTACAATACATACGCTATCGGAAAATGGCACCTGACGCCCTCAGACCAGATCTCGGCCGCAGGCCCCTATGACCGCTGGCCGCTGGGGCGAGGATTCGAGCGATTCTACGGATTTTTAGGCGGGGAGACCCACCAGTACTACCCCGAACTGGTATACGACAACCACACGGTGGAAGCTGAAAAGACCCCGGAAGAGGGTTACCACGTGACCGAGGACCTGGTAGACAGGGCCATCAGCTTCATAGCGGACTCCAAACAGGTCGCCCCGGACAAGCCGTTCTTCATGTATTTCTGTCCCGGCGCGATGCACGCTCCCCACCAGGTGCCGAAGGAATGGGCTGACAGGTATAAGGGAAAGTTCGACGCCGGTTGGGAGGCGCTCCGAGAGCAGATCTTCAAGCGGCAGAAGGAACTGGGGATCGTACCCGCCGATGCAGAACTCTCCCGTCACGACCCGGACGTCCAGCATTGGGATTCATTGCCCGCAGAGGAGAAAAAGCTTTACTCCCGCATGATGGAAGTCTTTGCAGGCTTTCTCACCCACACCGATTACCACATCGGCCGTTTGATCGAGTTTCTGAAAAAACTCGGCGAATTTGACAATACCCTGGTCATGGTGCTCTCAGACAATGGCGCCAGTTCCGAGGGGGGGCCGAAGGGCATGGTCAACGAAGCGTTGTTTTTCAACAACGTGCAGGGTTCGCTGGAGGAGAACCTGGCTGCCATGGACAAGCTTGGCGGTCCGGAGTTCTGTAACCACTACGCCTGGGGGTGGACCTGGGCGGGTGACACTCCGTTTCGCCGCTGGAAACGCGAGACCTACCGAGGCGGCGTGAGTGACCCGTTCATCGTGCACTGGCCCAAAGGAATCGAGGCGAAGGGGGAAATGCGCACACAGTATGCCCATGCCATCGACATGGTGCCAACGGTACTCGAGGCCCTGGGCATAGAAGCGCCCGCCTCCATCAGGGGCGTCACGCAATCACCTATTGAAGGGTTGAGCTTCGCTCATACCTTCAATAACGCCCGGGCGCAGACCAACCACCTCACCCAGTACTTCGAGATGATGGGCCACCGGTCCATCTACCACGACGGCTGGCGGGCGGTGTGTCCGTGGCCGGGCCCGTCGTTCACGGAAGCCGGCAAATTCTTCGGCGCGCCGATCGACAAGGACAAGTTGACCGAACTCGACGCCAACGCCTGGGAGCTTTACCACGTTGCCGAGGATTTCGCTGAAAATCACAACATCGCCGGGCAGAATCGCGCGAAACTGATCGAGATGATTGCCATGTGGTACGTCGAGGCCGGCAAGTACGATGTCATGCCCATCGATTCGCGCGGCACGCTGCGATTTGCCGATGAGCGCCCGAAGATCGCCGTCGACCGCACATCCTACGTCTTTTACCCTCTTACCCAGGGAGTGCCTGCAAACGCCACCGTCAACGTACTCAACCGTCCTCACAGTATCACGGCGGATGTGGAGATTCCCCAGGAGGGCGCGCAAGGCGTGCTCCTCTCCCAGGGTGGGAGCGACGGTGGCTACTCGTTCTATATCCAGGATGGCAAGCTTCGCTATGCGTACAACTACGTAGGCCGAAACCTCTATTACGTCGAATCCGTCGAGGCCGTTCCCACGGGTCACCACCAGTTGCGCTTTGAGTTCGAGGTGAGTGGCAAACCCGATATCGCTAACGGCAAGGGCGCGCCCGGCAAAGGCCAGCTCTACTTTGACGGAGTGCTGGCCGGAGAGAGTAACATCGAGCTGACCAACCCGCTCGCCATCGGCCTGCTCAGCTGTATAGTCTGCGGTGTGGACGTTGGCTCCCCGGTGACTGACAAATACAAGCCGCCGTTTCCGTTCACCGGCACGATCCACAGTGTGACGGTGGATGTGAGCGGCGAGTTGATCAGGGATACCGAAGCAGAGGTGCGGATGATCCTGGCGCGACAGTAAGGCCATGGTACGCTGCGGGCCGGGTGGAAAGAGGGCATAGACGATGGGCTTGGAAACGATGCACGAACTGGTCGATCTTGTGGCCCAGGCCATCGAGGTCATGGCTGTGCTGATTGTTGTGGCCGGCATTATTTATGGCATTGCGAGTTACTCCTTTCGCTGTTGGCAAGCTGCGTGTGATCCTTACAAGTGGTTAAAAGACGAGATTGGGAAGACCCTGCTGTTAGGCCTGGAGTTCCTGATTGCGGCCGATATCATCAAAACGGTCACGCTCGATCTTTCCCTGCAAAGTATCCTGTTGCTGGGATTGTTGGTCCTTATTCGTTTGTTTTTGAGCTGGTCTTTGGTGGTAGAGATCGAGGGGCGTTGGCCGTGGCAAATGGGGAGGGCGGAACCGGGCGGCCCACCGGTGAAACAAGACAATCGGCCGATCAAGAAGATGGTCGATTGAGGTCGATGGGACCTCGCTGCCGGGAAAGGTGGAAACTGTGGATGATTCATTGACGCGTGTCGTTGAGAATCTAATCGGCCGGTTGAGCGGACCCATGAAATTTCGACTGATCGTCCAGCCGCTCATGTCGGCCGTCTTCGCCGTGCGGGACGGGTTAAAAGATGCTCGCGAAAAACGGCCTCCCTACTTCCGCGCCCTTTTCACACACCCGGACCAGCGCCTGGACTTGTTGCGGGATGGCTTGGGATCCGTTGGCAAAGTCTTCGTGATTGCGATCATTATAGACCTGGTCGAGCAGTTCATCGTTTCTCGATGGTTTTATCCCGGAGAGGCGCTCCTCGTTGCCTTTGTCCTTGCTTTCATCCCGTACCTGCTTATCCGGGGTGTTGTGAACAGGGTGGCGCGGGGCAGAGAGCCCGGCGCATCGGGCGACGAAAGGCCGTGAGGATAAGTCACAAACACACGAGCTTTGGGCAATTCATGATGAAAGGACGGATGACCCGGATGGCAGAGCGCAAAGAGGAGATAATCAAAGAGCCTACCAGTGACCAACTCGCCCTGGAGCGCACAATCCTCTCGCACGAACGAACGCTGATGGCCTGGGTCAGAACAGCGACCTCGTTGATCACTTTCGGTTTCACCATTTATAAGTTTTTTCAGTTTGAGCTGCAGGCGGAAAATCACCCTCGGCTTCATGATGTCATTGGACCACGCCAGTTCGCGATATTGATGATCTCTATCGGATTGTTCTCGCTCCTGGCGGCGACAATCGAGTATCGGGTGTACAGAAACGGTCTGCGAAGACGGCACTTAGGGACCCCTCCTTTGACGCTGGTGGGAGTGGTCGCTGCATTGGTGTCATTCCTCGGGCTTGTGGCCCTCGCCGCAGCCCTTTTCAGGTTGTAACCACCGCATCGTAACCTTCTTTCGCACGACGAGCCGGCTAAAGCTCGTTGGTTGCGCGACTTCAACGGAGAATTCGGATGAAAATCAATCGACACGGTTCAGCCCAATGGCAGGGCGGCATCAAAGACGGCAAGGGTGCGATCTCCACCGA
>CAWGZP010000087.1:0-4020 GCA_963826655.1 uncultured delta proteobacterium | reverse complement strand
CAAACAGTGCATTGCATCAGATTTTGAGGAGGTTACGAGCATGAAAGCTTTTAAACTGTTGGGCGCGGGATTGTTTGTTCTGTTGTTGGCCGGTACGGTTATGGCGGCATCACAATCCCCTCTGCTGAACACAATCTGGTCCGGGGACGTCACCACCGTTACTACTGCGGGTGTAGTGACACCTTCGGTCGGCATCACCATCTCCTTCCTTACTGAAAGCACCGACTTAACTTACCTGAGCGGGACATTTACGTTGACCGGCGGCACCGCAGTTCCCTTCTCGGCAATCCGGAACGGCAACTCTCTCGCCATTACAGCGGTAGGATACAGTATCTCCGCTGAGATCCTGAGTTATGGACGCTGTGGACATGGGCATGGATCGACGACCCCGTCCATTATGACGATTAAAGGCAGAAGCTTAACAGACGGCAGCATGTTCGAGGGATCGGTATCCGAACAAGGCTAGGCGCACAGTAATAAGCGTAGTCGATAGTCCGTTTCCTGATTTACCCTCTTTTCCCTGAATCAGGCGTTCCGTAGATGGTCTTTTCCACGGAACGCCTCGATCTTACGGCTTCGATACCTTTGAGACGTTCCTATTCCGGCATATCGCCAGTGCACTCCCGGCTGAGGTTTCCCCTGCCCTCCTTAAATAATCTGTAAAATTCCTGCTCGAGCATAGGATTGCATCCTTTCAAGCCGATCACGACCCTTTCGGCCCAGTCCAGATACTCTATACGCCTGGCGATGGACCAGTCCGAAGGTGGCGAATTGGTTACATCCTTTATATTACATATTTTATCGGCTATTTTGATCAGCTTGGCCCCAGCGCTCAGGCGGGAAGCGTGTTGAACCTGGAGTTCTTTTCTCGTTTGTTTCGGAAGGCTCTTGTCATCGGACACTTCGAGTATCAGCGAGAGTATTTCTTTCCCAAAATCACGCTCGACCACGTCTGGTTCGGTCTCTGTGTCCTCGATAA
This sequence comes from uncultured delta proteobacterium, assembly GCA_963826655.1. GTDB lineage: Bacteria > Desulfobacterota > Syntrophobacteria > Syntrophobacterales > Syntrophobacteraceae > SbD1. Next base: position 3,041 of record CAWGZP010000087.1, on the reverse strand, counting down.
CGTCATGGAGGAGGGCGGCGGTCAAAACCGCAATGTCCCGGACAGCCCCAACGCTCCACAGGATTTCGGCAACATCGATCGGGTGATTGAAGTAGGGCGTTTTTTCCGCATCCTTTCTTCTCTGCGTTTCGTGCTTATGGGCGCCGAATTTCAGCGCAGACATGAAGAGGCCAAAATCTTCAAATGCTATTTGTTTCATTCAGTATCCCTCTCGAAGCGAGGTAACCCAAATCGCCCGGTTCCTCGGCGCGGACGAACTGATTGCCCCTTGACGCAGACCGCTATGCAATCCATACATAGAGAACTTCATCGACTCTATTCCCTGGCCATGTGCAGGAAATACCATAGGTGAACGGCAAAAGTGGTTTTAATTTTCGGAACTAAAGAGGATTTGCACGTCCGACTGCTCGCGCCCTGCAAGGGCGCACCACGACAAAAATAGGCGGAGCCGCTTCAACCGACTCCGCCTATTAAATCTTTGTCTGATGCGAAGTTAGCCGAAAATCCTCTGTTTAAGTCCGATCAGACCAAACAGGCCGAAACCCATGAGCAGAATGCTGGGGGAATCGGGGCCGTTGCTCCGGCTCCGGTCCCGGTAACAGTCGTGATTTCCTGGTTGGTGTTCGTAACGGCGGTCTTAATGCTGATTCCCGTCGCCGTACCGGTTTCTGAGGCGTTGGTAAAAGCGCATAGAATCATGTTGGTGCCCCAACCGGTAAAATAGGTTTTGGAGTCGGAACCGCTTGACATAAATCCCGCATAAGATCCAGTGCCACTGCCACCATTATCCATAATCTTAAAGAACGAATTCGTAGTACCCGGGGTTGTGTTGATCACGGTAGTACCACCCTTGCCGGCATAATACGTTTCCACATTTCCGGCATTGGTATTGAAGCTACCCACCGCATTGCTCGCAGAAGTCAAGGTTGCCGAACCGGCAACATATGCAGTGCCCGGCGTTGTGGCGAAATATGACGTCTGAACGTCATTCCAGGTAGTCGCCGTTTTTCCGAATGAGCTGAGGCTGATAGTGCCCCCGGCAACCTGGCCGTTCTTGCTGTAACTTGCCGGGTTTGTCGAACCCAGATCGGAGACTATTTCAACCTTGCTCTGAGTGTCGTACATGACCTGAATAAGGTCGCCGCTGCTAAAAGATGCCTTCGCCTGGCCTGCAACACCGAACACCAGCAGGCAGGCCGGCAAAAACAAGAGTAACTTCTTCATTGCCCCCTCCTCGAAGATTCTTGAATTTCTCCTCAGGTAACCCAGCCGCCCGGGACATCCGGACCTGTGGCTTTCCGTCACCCGGTTGCCCGGGTTTTGGCTTTATCTAGGTCGGGACATTTTAACCCCGTCGTTTGCCCTAATCCTCACAACATCCTCACTACCGTAAAAACCTTGCGCTGAAACGATCACCCCCCTCCCCGTCCTCTTGGGAAAGCCTGTCGCGAAACAGAAAGCCCAAGCCAACCGCAACAAGCTCTTGACTCGGGCTTTCTGTTCCCTGGAATCCCAAGTCATCAAAGTCCCCGCCGTTCTCGTTCGACGAACGTATTCAATTCCTCATTGGCAGGTTATCATAACTAGCGTTACAGCTTAGTCGCCATCAGGTTAAGAATAGGAGGAAGAGGCACAAATGTTTCGAGGTTGTTATCTGATCCTTACCTTCGACAGATAAGAAGGGTCGGTACTGACGTTCTTGACCACTACCTGCTGCGGAGAGATTATAAAAAGCAAGGCAATTCTCTCGCCAGAGAAAAGGGACCCCTTAACAAAAAGGGTCCCCATGCTCAGGAGGTGCAACGTTTGTTCAACTATAGAAGATCTAAAGCAGTAATGGTTGCTGTGAATTTGATGAGATAATAATTATGGCATACGATTATTTGACTTGATAATACATGTAATATCTCATACTTCCCTTCTTGTTGGCCACTCCGGGTTTTTTCATATATGGGACTTACGGGCAAGAGAGGTAGTTCATCACCGGGAAACTGCCGAGGGAAGGGATACTTGCTTCGTGCTCTTCTTATTCCTGAACCGGTTCCGGTTCGTGGCCCGGGTATTGAGGCTTTCTCCTTCTTACTATTGTTCTTTTGGTCCCTTTCTACGGGCTCTTCGTGACTCCTTCATGCTCTTCGTGTTGACAAAGCACGCCATAATCACGAAGAAAACGAAGAATGCATGAAGAATGAGAAGGTTCGGATTGCAGTGTGCTACGTTTAAGTCTCCGTGGTGAATGCTTACAATCAAAGAACCGGACCCCGGTTTAAAACCATCCGGGATGGCGCATGCCGCGTACTAACCACGCGAACAAATGTGGAGCGTACCAATGCCCAGCCGCTTTGAGCGGCCACTGGTTTCCAGTGTTGAGTCCCTTAAGTTAGCTTGTATTTCGTCGAGTGCCCTGATCGTTTCTGGCGCCAACCATTGATGCCGAGTTGTGTTCAAAATCCCATTTTCCAAGGGGGCGTAGACTTGGCATGGGGCGCAGATTTGGCATGGGGGCGTAGACTTGGCGTGCGGGTAAAATCTCCCCCCTTTTCTAAAGGGGGGCGGGGGGGATTTTTAGGTTTGAGCATCTTCAAGAACTCAACTTTATGTGAGTACCGCCAATAACACTTATTCCATGGGACGCCACACCAGGCCTCCGGCATGGCAGGAGGCATATGACTTAATTTTCTCGCTGTCGAATCTTGTCAGCCGATCATATAAACTATCTTACAAGCATCCATCAGGCTATCGGATGTATTAATTCGACAGAAAACAGAAAGACCTTATCAGTACTAATCCATCGTTTCGATTCGATTTTAATGGCCCTTTAGGAATAGCCCCTACCCAGTTTCTACCTATCTTATTACCCCTTTACATCTTCGGTTGCCGATGGCAGAGTAATCTCCGCGCATTAGAGTCGTTCTATCCGTGGAAAAATCTCTATTTTTTTTACAACAATGCCGGGCCTTTTAAATGGCTGCAGGATCTGGATGATGAGAATTTAAAGAATGAGAGTCGCAAAACCTTACATTCTTCGGTGCTATCGTTTT
>CAWGZP010000086.1:0-11500 GCA_963826655.1 uncultured delta proteobacterium | reverse complement strand
TCGAGCCTGCCGGACGAAACACCTGCCCGGCAATTACCGTGGGTGCGCTGGCCGCTTTAAAAAACGGGGATGACCCGGACCTGCTCGTCCTTCCGGCAGACCATCTCATCCGGAATGATGCCCTTTTCGCATCCGCTGTTCAAAGAGGCGCCGAACTCACTGCGGCCGGCAATATCGTCACCTTCGGAATCGTTCCGGACAGGCCGGAGACAGGCTACGGCTACATTCGCCGTGGGGGCCATATTCCAGGCCACTCAGACGATGGCGCTTGCCTGGTCCGCGAGTTCACTGAAAAACCGGACTATGAAAAAGCGTGCTCCTATGTAAATTCAAAAGAGTACTTTTGGAATAGTGGCATTTTCATGTTCCGGGCTTCTGTTTTTCTTGATGAACTCGGCCGGCTTTCGCCGGAGATACTCGAAGTCTGCCGCGAATCATATGACAACGCCAGGCGGGACCTGGACTTCACTCGACTTGAGGAGAGCTCCTTTACCTCATGTCCGAATATTTCCATAGACTATGCCGTCATGGAAAAAACGGCGCGCGCGGTTGTAATTCCGTTGCAGGCGGGCTGGAGTGATGTTGGAAACTGGCTGTCGCTCCATGAAGTCAGTGAACAAGACGAAAACCACAACGCTATCACCGGAGATGTCGTACTGGAAGATGTGCGCAACTGCTTTATACACTCCGACCACAGGCTAATCGCCGCCCTTGGGGTCGAGAACCTGATAATCGTCGAGACCAAGGACGCAGTGCTGGTCTCGGCTATAACCCGTTCTCAGGATGTTAAGAGGATCGTCACCAAACTCAAGGAAGAGATGCGGGAGGAGGCGATTTTTCATCCCCGCACATACCGTCCCTGGGGGTCTTACGAACCCATCGACGTCGGTGAGCGCTTCCAGGTGAAGCGGCTAACGGTAAATCCGGGCGCGGCCCTTTCCCTGCAGATGCATCACCACAGGGCGGAACACTGGACCGTCGTGCGCGGAACCGCCCGCGTAGTTAAAAACGATGAAGAGTTCCTGCTCCACGAAGACCAGAGCACATATATTCCCATGGGTACGCGGCACCGCCTTGCAAATCCCGGAAAGATACCTCTTGAACTTATCGAGGTCCAGTCCGGCAGCTATCTCGGGGAAGACGATATTCACCGGTTCGACGATAATTACGGACGCTCCGGCACATGAATTTGAGATGAAAGCTGCTTCGCCTCCCGGTTTTAAGATCATACCATTCCCGTGAAGGGTGAAATCTTCACCCTTCACCCTTCACCCTTCACTGCCCTTTTGTTGTATTCCAATTTCCCCCTCGATCTGGTATTTGATATGATTCAAGGTTTGGCGCGGAATAAGGCATTTGCCTTCTGTCAGGCTTCTCGGAAAAAGGAAACCCATGGAACAAAAGTATTCTCCAAGGCCGATCGAAAAAAAATGGCAGCAATACTGGGACGAGTCCCAGGTATTCAAGGTGGGTGAGGACCCCGATAAAAAAAAGTACTATCTGCTGGAGATGTTTCCATACCCCTCGGGCCGAATCCATATGGGGCACGTGCGCAACTATACGATTGGCGACGTGGTCGGCCGCTTTATGCGAATGATGGGGTATAACGTGCTCCACCCTATGGGATGGGACGCCTTCGGAATGCCTGCGGAAAATGCTGCGATCAAAGCCGGGACCCACCCGGCTAAATGGACTTACGCCAATATCGATTACATGAGAAACCAGCTCAAGCAACTTGGCTTCTCCTATGACTGGTCGCGGGAGTTGGCAACTTGCGATCCCAGTTACTACAGGTGGGAGCAGCTTTTTTTCCTCAAGATGTATGAGCGTGGCCTGGCTTACAGAAAAAGTTCCTATGTGAACTGGTGCTCCAAGTGTCAGACAGTGCTGGCAAACGAACAGGTGGAGGACGGCGTATGCTGGCGCTGCGATACTCCGGTCGTTCAAAGAGAGATGGAACAGTGGTTTTTCAAGATTACCGATTATGTCGACGAACTGCTCGACTGTACATACAAGCTGCCCGGGTGGCCTGAGCGGGTCCTGGTCATGCAGCGGAACTGGATAGGAAAAAGCGTGGGGAGCAGATTGCTCTTTCCGCTCGAATCCGGCAAGGGAAACATCCAGGTGTTCACGACCCGCGCGGACACGCTCTTCGGCGCCACTTTCATGAGCATTGCGCCGGAACATCCGATGGTTGCCGATCTCTGCATGGGAAAGCCCGAGCGGGATGCCGTGCTCGACTTTGTCGAAACCACCAAGAGATCGAAGCGCGAGGAGCGCGAGGCCGAACTGCTCGAAAAAGAAGGCGTGTTTACGGGAAGCTACTGCATCAACCCGGTTACCGGGGAAAAGATGCCCGTTTATGTGGCGAACTTTGTTCTCATGGCCTATGGTACCGGCGCGGTCATGGCGGTGCCTGCACATGACCAGCGCGATTTCGAGTTTGCAAAGAAATACGGCCTGCCTGTCCGGGTGGTCATAAAACCTGCCGGGGTGGAGCGAGCCCCCTCCTCTCAAGAACTCACCCAGGCGTTCATCGAAGACGGCGTTCTGGTCGATTCCGGGGAGTTTAGCTCGATGGACTCCGCTACCGCCCGCAACGCTATAACCGAGGCTCTGGCGAAGAAAGGGCTTGCGGAACTTAGCGTTCAATACCGGCTCCGCGATTGGGGGATTTCGCGTCAGCGCTACTGGGGCGCGCCCATTCCGATCATTTACTGCGACAAGTGCGGGGTTGTGCCGGTCCCCGAAAAGGACCTGCCCGTTGAGCTTCCGCTGAACGTGGAGCTTCTTGAAAACGGCGGCTCCCCCCTGCCCTTCCACAAGCCTTTCTACTCGACCCCCTGCCCGAAATGCGGGGATCCCAACGCCCGGCGCGAAACAGATACGATGGATACCTTCGTCGAATCCTCCTGGTACTTTGCCCGCTATACGTGTCCGGACTTCGCCAAGGGTCCCCTCGACGCCAAACGGGTCAACTACTGGTTGCCCGTTGACCAGTACATCGGCGGAATAGAGCACGCGGTCCTGCACCTGCTCTATGCGAGATTTTTCGTAAAGGTGTTGCGCGACCTTGGCGAACTCAGCGTCGACGAGCCTTTTCTGAACCTTCTCACGCAAGGGATGGTCATAAAAGACGGCTTCAAGATGAGCAAATCAAAGGGCAACGTGGTGGACCCCGATGAGATGATTCAGGCATACGGGGCGGACACGGTTCGGCTTTTCTGCCTGTTCGCCGCGCCGCCGGAAAAAGACCTCGACTGGAGCGAACAGGGCGTCGACGGCTCTTTCAGGTTTCTATCCAGGGTGTGGCGGCTCGTTTCCGAAAATCTGGACGCACTGACGAGCGCTGACCCGCATGCGGATGGGAGCCCTCTGCCCAAAGACCTCGCCGAACTCCACCGCAAAACGCATCAGACCATAAAGAAGGTCACCGAGGACATCCGTGAAAGGTTCCATTTCAACACGGCAATCGCCGCCATTATGGAACTCGTGAATCAAATATACCAGGTCCTCGACAATCCGAAGCCGGCCCCCATGCTCTGGCCCGTGGTGCGAGAAGCCATCGAAGCCGTAATAATCACGGCATCGCCCATGGTCCCGCACATTTCCGAAGAACTCTGGAGGGTGCTCGGCCATCAAAAGCTGCTGCCGGAAACTGCATGGCCAACTTGGGACGAACAGGCGCTGAAGGCCGATGAGGTTCTCATAGTCGTCCAGGTGAACGGAAAGCTGCGAAGCAAGATAACCGTTTCCTCGGACGCCACCGACAAGGAAATGGAGGACATAGCGCTTCACGATTCCAGGGTAAGGGAGTTCATTGAGGGGAAACAGGTTAAAAAAGTAGTTGTTGTGCCAAAGAAGTTGATCAACATAGTCGTCTAGGGCAGCAACGCGGTTGATGGAAAACCGGGGGCGGACAACTTGTGAAATTTCAGGTTTGCGGCAATATGGGGGGGTGTTCGAAATGGTCGGTCGAGACGTTAAACTGATACTGCTGATAAGCTCGGCGTTAATGTGCCTCGCCTCGTGCGGCGGCTACCATTTCGCAGGTGAGGGCCAGGGGCCGAAACCCGGATTGAAGTGTATCGCCATCCCGGTATTCGTGAACAAGACGACTGAGCCGAACGCCGGAGCAATTTTTGCCGATGCTCTCAGGCAACAATTCATGCAGAGGGGAGACATGAGGGTTGTCTCGGAACAGAATGCGGAGGCCGTATTCATGGGCGTCATCACGACCGTCTCTATTGCCCCGGTTGCGCATAATCCCGTTGGCCTGGTGGAAAATCGGATTACCGTTGAGAATCGTCTCATAGTGACCGTGGATATTCGTTGCGAAGAGAAGCAATCTCACAAAGTATTGTGGAGAGACCCCAGTCTCCGTTACTACAAAGTTTACCAGGTAACCGATAATTCCCTACAACCCGATCCGATCCTGGGCTTTGAAAACAGGGAGGCTGCGCTCCGTGTTGTTGCCGATGAAATCGCCACACGGATCCATGACAGGTTTCTGAGCAATTTCTGATGCATGTCGAAGATTTTCTCAAAGAACTCGATTCCGGCAGAATCGGCCCCGTTTATCTTTTTGTCGGTGAGGCAACTTTCCTTATGGAGCAAGCCTGGCGGAAGTTGCTTTCCATCGCGCTCCCGAAGGGTTGCGGACACTTCAACGGGGAGCGGGTCCAGGCAAAAGAAACCGGGACCGCTGATGTGATCCAACGGCTTGCCGCCGCGCCTATGTTCGGAGGGCGAAGGCTTGTTATGGTTGAAAACGTGGAGGCTTGGGGAAAAGAGGGCCGTGAGGCCGTCGAGGCTTTTGTACGGATGATTCCCGCCTCAGCCTGCCTCGTGATGAGCGCGGCAGGCAGGAAGAGCATCGAAGCGCTCGCGAAAGCGGTGGAAGCCAGGGGCAAAATAGTCCAGTTCAAATCCCCTGGAGAAAAAGAGGCGCCGCGCTGGCTCATCGAAAGAGCGGCACAACTCGGCAAAACTCTTCCCCATCGCGCCGCTTTCCTCCTGGTTGAGATCGTGGGCGGCGATTTTCATATTCTCGCATCCGAGCTGGATAAAATTTGCACCTTCGTCGGCGACCGTGACCGCATCGAAGCTGATGACGTTCTCGAGGCTGCCAGCGCTCAGCGAAGTTTCACCACGTTCGAACTACTCGACAACCTCAAGGCCCGGCGGGCGGGAAAGGCCGTTAAGTCCCTCAGAAACCTGGTCCTCTCCGGCGAGTCCCCTCTCAAGATTCTCTCGACCCTGGCGTGGCAGATTCGTATAGTCTGGCAGGTCAAAGACGGTTTGCGGCAGGGCATGTCGGAAGCCGAACTGGCCAAACGGATTGGATCGCACCCTTTCGTGATAAAAAAGGCGCGCGAACAGTCAGTCCGTTTTTCGGACGCAGACCTGCACGGAACGCTTAGAGCTATTTGCCAGACCGACATAGCAATCAAGAGTACGGGCACACCCCCGGAAGTACTGGTCGAGGATCTGCTGCTGGATCTCTGCCTGGATGGTAAAACGCCCGAGCGCGCCGGAATTATAAAGCGTTGACTCTACGGGTCAGACGAGAAATTTTCCGCGAGGCCGTATTCTTGTGAATGACGCCCCTGGAGGAGGTTTTCGCAATAATTGAGACCGCCTTTTTCAGTTCCTCGGCAGCCTTTTCGGGCGATTTCCCAGCGATTATTTCTTCAAGACCTCTTATCACGTTTTTCATTCTGGTCTTACGGGAGCGATTGCGCACTCGCTGCTCCTCGCTCTGTCTCGCCCTCTTGATAGCTGACTTATGGTTTGCCAATCAAAGCCTCCCTGGATGCTTGCTCTGTTAAAATTGTCTGTCTTATTTGAAGACCAAATGCAGCGATTTCGAAATCTGCAAAATCGAAGATATATACCTTATCGGCTCATGATGTCAAGCTCAACCTAAGCCGAAGATCTTCAAACGCCGCCATAAAAGGCGGCGCTGCCAATATTTGCTTTTGTGCGGCTCGTCGAAACGTTAAGAATCGGCAGACGAAACATTTAAAACCTTTTGGGCCAACCTTTCCTTTACTTCGTCCCAGAATTTCTTAAGCTCCTCGCCTTCTATGGATTCTTTTTCGAGAAGAATCCCGGCCAGCTTCTTGAGCATGCTCTGCTGCTGGGTGAGAATCTCTTTCGCCCTGCTGTGGGCTTCGTCGATAAACTTGGCAATCTCCTTATCGATCAACTGCGCGGTGGTTTCGCTGAATTCCCTCTGCCGCGAGCCCAAACCGAGATCAAGATGCGCGGAGTGCGGTTCGTCTATGTAGGTGAGAGGACCGAGCTTTTCACTCATTCCATATTCCATGACCATGCGACGCGCGATATCGGTTGCTCGCTGCAAGTCATTCTGGGCGCCCGTGGAAATATCGCCGAAGATGATCTCCTCCGACACCCTGCCGCCCAGAAGGACCCTGAGTCTATCAAGGAGTTCCTCACGCGTCATCAGGTATCTATCCTCCGTGGGAAGCTGCTGGGTGTACCCCAGGGCGGCGATTCCACGTGGAATGATGGAAATCTTGCTGACCGGATCGGTATTGGGAAGGACCATTGCGACAAGCGCATGGCCGGATTCATGATAGGCGACGATTTCCTTCTCTTTGGGATTCATGGCCCTGTTTCTTTTTTCGAGCCCGCCGATGATCCTGTCGGCTGCTTCCTGGAAATCGGCCATTGTAACCTCCTCCCGGTTGCGCCTTGCCGCTATCAAAGCGGCCTCGTTGATCAGGTTGGCAAGATCGGCGCCCACAAATCCGGGCGTCATCGCTGCAACTCTTTTTAGATCGACATCGTTGCCCAGTTTGACCTCTCTGGCATGAACACGAAGGATAGCCTCTCTGCCGCGGATGTCGGGCTTGTCGATTGCGACGTGCCTGTCGAAACGGCCGGGACGCAGCAATGCGGGATCGAGTATTTCGGGACGGTTTGTAGCAGCCATGATAATTACCCCGGCCCTCGGGTCGAAGCCGTCCATCTCCACCAGGAGTTGATTAAGCGTCTGTTCCCTTTCATCATGCCCGCCGACCGGATTCAGGCCGCGCGCCTTACCCAGAGCGTCCAATTCGTCGACGAAAATGATGCATGGGGCCTGATCCTTGGCCTGGCCGAAAAGATCCCGGACCCGCGCCGCGCCAACCCCCACGAACATCTCGACAAATTCCGAACCGCTCATGCTGAAGAAAGGAACTCCGGCTTCTCCGGCAACGGCCCGCGCAAGCAGGGTTTTGCCCGTTCCAGGTGCGCCGAGCAGCAAAACACCTTTAGGAATCTTACCTCCGAGCCTCTGAAATTTTCCGGGCTCCCTCAGGAATTCAACGATTTCCTCCAGTTCGGCTTTCGCCTCATCTATCCCGGCGACATCGTCGAAAGTTACGCCAATCTCCTTTTCTGCGTAGATTTTAACTTTCGCCTTCCCAACGGAGAGCACTCCCTGCGGTCCGCCTCCCATGCGGCGCATGAGAAAACTCCAGAAAAAGAAAAATATAGCCAACGGCAACAGCCAGGAAACAAGCACCCCCAGCCACTTGTTGTCGGTAGTGCCGCTAAATGTTACCCCCTGCGCTTCAAGCTCCTTTACCAGGTCGGGGTCGTCGACCCGGAAAGCGGAGACGCTTTTATCGGGCTCTTTGCTGTCTTTCAAAGTCGCCGTTACCTTGTCGGCGCCGATGACAACATTCTCGAGCTTCCCGGACTTGATCATTGCCTTGAATTCGGAATAAGAGACTCGGTTACTCTGCTGTCCGGTAATGAAAGTCTGTAACCACATGATCACGAGCAGGGCCGCGATGAAGTACCAGATCGAAAAATGAACCTTGCGTTGCGAAGGGTCGGGCTTCCGACCGCCTTCTCCCGGTGTTCGAAAATGATTCATGAATTTATCCAGCGGATCTTTTGGTTCGTCCTTGGCCATATTCTCCAGTCCATTTCCAAGGCGCCAAGCGCCGTTAGCATTCCCGGAATCGTTCCCGGCACACGAAGCCCACTGTCACGCAATATCTATTTTTGACCAAACTTCATCAAATATATTAAACCTCACAACCCATACAGTCCGATATAATAAATTAAGGAGTGTGGAGCCGAAGGCCATATCCGGCTCGAAATTGTCGATTGGTGCGCTACGCATAAAATTTGCTTGCGCTTAATTATTATATTATTAATATTAGCCTGACATTTAGTCAATTCGAGGAGGAGGAAAACTAGATGAGAAGCGGTACATATCTGCAGATTGGATTACTTTCTTCGTTGATTTTCATGCTCTTGTGCTCTCCAGTCACGATAGGCACGCAAGGATTCAATCTTGCCTTTGCCGCTGAGGGACAACAACCCGTACTCGAATGCGCCCCGAACGTGCAGTCGGTACATGACCCTTATGAGCGGTTTAACAGAAAGATTTTTGCGTTCAACGACTGCGTCTATTTTCATGTGCTCAAACCCGTAGCTCAAGCTTATTCGACATGTCTGCCGGCCGGGCTTCGCACAGGCGTCGATAACGGTTTCCACAACATCGTTTTCCCCTCCCGTTTCATTAATTGCGCTCTCCAGGGAAAAGGGAACAAAGTCCTGAGCGAAACGGCCCGCTTCGTCATAAATTCGACCATGGGCATGGCCGGCTTTATCGATATCGCACAATCAAGCTTTGGAATTGTGGGCTACGATGCTGATTTCGGGCAGACGCTCGCTCTTTGGGGCGTCAAACCGGGTCCGTTCCTGATGGTCCCGATTCTCGGCCCATTTGATGAGAGAGACCTCTTCGGCTATGGAGTCGATTCCGCAATGGACCCCATAATCTGGATACCTGCCGATTGGTGGGTCAGCGTAACCGTTGAAGCCGGGAAATACCTGAACCGTACTTCACTCGAAATCGGTCAATACGAGGAATTGAAAAAGGCTTCGGTAGATCCCTATGTCGCCATGCGCGAGGGATACATGCAGTCCAGGCAGCATCTTATATCGCAATAATCCCCAACTCCGGAACGGTTGCCGGAAACGGAGGCGGAATCATCTTTTCCGCCTCCGTTCTTTTTCGTAATTGATTTTTATGATTGAAACATTTAGAATTGTTGCCGGCTTTTTGAGGTCGGTATTTGGGGTTTGTCAGGAAATCGGTCTTTCGCCCAGCAAGACGTTTCCACAAGATGCTCAAATAGCGTGCCAAATTCTATTCCAATTATCAAGTGAAAGGAGCTTTGTAATGGCGGAAGGTCGAGTAAAGTGGTTCAACGAACAAAAAGGTTATGGTTTTATCGAGGTAAACGGTGGACCGGATGTTTTCGTCCATTTCAGCGCCATTGAAGGCTCGGGTTTCAAAACCTTGAGCGAAGGTCAGGGAGTAGTTTTTGAAATAGAAAAAGGCCAGAAAGGACCGCAGGCAGTCAACGTCAAAAAAGCCTAAGGCGGAATTTTCTTAGTCTTTTTGTTTCTGCTTGCAATTGCGCCAAGTGGCGCAAAACGCGATCTTTAGCCATTATCGCCAAGGGAGCCCTTGCCACTTTGCGGTTAACCTTGGCCGAGATCATGGGGCATAGGCGGCAAATGCTATTCCTGCGTGCCTGCAATCCTCAAGGGCCGTGGGATGTTGCCTAATGGCCCCTTTTTCATCTATCCCGCGAAAACAAACTTCCCCGGCATATTCCACATCGATTGCATCGAAAAAGTACCTCACAGTCAAGATGGGACAATCGAACAGTCGTTTACCTCGGGTGGCCCCGGCGCACAAAAAAAACCCCTTTCTCCCGACAGCCGTCCCACGCACGTGCCCTTCGGCTTTTTGTTTGTATTTTCGCATGTAGGTAGCCTGGCTTCTGTCCACGAGCAACTTTGCCTGACCGCTCAGCCCGTAGAAATAGATCGGGCTTGACATGACAATCAGGTCGGCCGTATCGAAAAAGGGATAAACTTTTTGCATGTCATCCTGCTGCACGCAAACCCCATGTTCATCGCAATACCCGCAGGACCGGCAACCTGAAATACTGAGGTCCCTGACATAAAACTTTTTCACTTCAGGATTTGCGGCCGATACTGCTCCATCCAGAAAACTTTCCATCATGGAATCGGTATTGCCGTCTTTCCGTGGAGACCCGTAAATCGCCAACAAAAGCATCTTATCCTCCTGAACTCCACATCCTCTTGATTTGATGGCGCGCGCTTCACCTGTGTAGCCTTCCAACCTTATGGCGCCCGCCACCTCACTCGAAACTGTAACAGAAAATCAAAAAGCCCCGTCCAGCCGGAGGGGGTGACTGGACAGGGCTCGTGGTTAGGAGAAGGCGACATAAAGTCGACCTTGTAAGTGTAAGGTAATCACCAGGAGACAAAAATCAACCGAGATTGTACTCTTTTTGCTGCAAACGCACCAGGGTTGCTTGAAATCGACACTTACAGCCCAATCACGGATTGTTCAGCTCTGCAAGCCACCCCGGCTCCCAATATTTCAAACCGCGATCGAGGGTTCGTCCCAGATGTTTAATGGCTTGACCCACCCGAATATATCTTCTCTCTCCCCATACTGGATACCGAGGATCTCATCGTAGAGCTTCTGCGCCAACTCGCCTACGCCTCCATCAGAAATCCTGTACATCCGGTCGCGGTAAGATATTTCGCCTACCGGTGAAATTACCGCGGCGGTCCCGGTGGCAAACATCTCTTTCATCTTACCGGACCCTACCATCTCGATTACTTCATCTATCGTAATCCGGCGTTCGATAACCTTGATACCCCAATGCCGAGCGAGCATCATAACCGAATCGCGGGTAACTCCCGGCAAAATCGAGCCGGTAAGTGGCGGAGTGATAAGTTCGTCATCGATCCTGAAGAAAATATTGCTCGTTCCCACTTCATCTATATAACGACGCTCGACGGCATCCAGCCAGAGCACCTGGGTAAAGCCCTTTTTCTTTGCGATTTCCTGTGCATAGAGACTCGATGCGTAATTCGCCATGGTTTTAGCTTCACCGGTGCCACCCCGAACCGTCCGCACATATTCCTCGGACACATATATCTTCACAGGGTTGAACCCCTCGGCGTAGTAGGCCGCCACGGGCCCCGTGATTATGTAATAAAGATACCGGCTGGCCGGGCGCACACCCAGATGCGGTTCGGTGGCGATCATGGTCGGTCTGACATAAAGCGATGAGCCGACATAATGCGGGACCCAATCTCTATCAACCCTCAAAAGCTCTTCTACCGCCCGTGCCTGGAAGGCGGTATCGATTTCGGGCATGCACATCCTGTGCGCCGAACGGTTCAAGCGCTCCCAGTTCTGGTCGGACCTGAAGAGGCATATCTTGCCGTTTGGCCACCTATACGCTTTGAGGCCCTCGAATATTCCCTGTCCGTAGTGGAGCACCATTGCGGCGGGGTCCATCTGCAGAAGACCATAAGGCACTATCCTGGCATTTTGCCAGCCGTCCCCCTTCGTATAGTCCAGCATGAACATGTGGTCACTGAAAACTCGGCCAAAAACCAGATTTCTTTCATA
>CAWGZP010000085.1:0-74890 GCA_963826655.1 uncultured delta proteobacterium | reverse complement strand
GGATGACCCTGTGTCCGGCGGTCTGTTCAAGCAAATCGAGAACTTTTTCCCTTATGCGCCAAAACTGCATGAACATGCTCTCGAAACCGAACGCATCGGCAAACAGGCCGAGCCACAACAGGTGGCTGTGGGTACGGGCCATTTCCGACCATATCGTGCGCAGGTAATTGATTCTGGGCGTCAATTCGAGCGGCCATAATCTTTCCATTACCTCGCAGACGGTAGTGCCGTGCTGGTAGCTGCAGATTCCGCAAACGCGCTCGCAGAGGTAGATATTCTTGGCGAATTCATTTAACTCGCAAGCTTTCTCGATCCCTCGGTGGCCGTAGCCGATAACCGGGGTAACCTCCAGGACCTTCTCGTCTTCGTAGGTGAGCCGCAACTGTATAGGCTCTGGAAGCACCGGGTGCTGTGGGCCAAAGGGAACAACTGTACGTGTAGCCATCAGTTCTTTTCTCCTTTCGGCTCGGCCTTCTTTTCCTTCAACATAGGAGTGACAGGGCTGTCATGGGCTAAAAGCATGTTTCCACCGTAATCGATAGCGATGCCTTTCACCTTCAGGCCGAAAAGCTCTTTCATCTCGTTTTCGATCAACACCGTGGCGACGGTTATGCCCGACAGGCTGGGGACTTCATCCGTCCTTCTCAACCATGTAACGGAGCCCTGTCATGATTGTACCTCTATCGGTGCTGAAAAAATAGGTCACTTCCAAGCTCGGATCAAGATCATTGCAGACAGCGGTGACAAACTTACCTCCGGCATCCAGCAATTTCTTGCCTTCGTTTACTATGGTGTTCTTATCTACGCTTTTTATATTGTCCATTTCTGGCTCATAACCTCGCATTGTATTTTTGCGGTGTAGTTCAAGTGGCACTAGCCGGCAAGTTTCTGCAGTCCGGCAAGTTTCTGGAGCGCCATCACGACTCCGTCGATAATTCCTTCCGGGCGCACGGAACAACCCGGCACATAGACATCCACGGGGATTACCTTATCAACGCCGCCGAGAACGTTATAGCAGTTATGGAACACTCCGCCAGAGGAGGCACACGTGCCGACCGCGACTACCATCTTCGGGTTCGGCACCTGCTCATAGAGGTTCTTGAGCACGCGCGCCGTCCGCATGTTTACCGGCCCGGTAATCAACAGCACATCCGCATGTTTTGGATTGCCCATATTGACTATGCCGAAGCGTTCAATGTCGTAGAGAGGAGTCAGACAAGCTAGTACTTCGATGTCACAGCCATTACAGGAGCTGTTATCGAAATGCATGATCCAGGGCGATTTCAACTGAGATTTTTTTATCAAGCCCATTTGTCTTAAAATACCCCCTTCGCGAAATATATATAAGCAATATTGAGGATTCCTAAGATCAACCCAACCGTCCAGCTCAAACGCACCATCCAGCCGGCCGTCATCCTGGCGGCGATGTTATCGATTACAAGTTCGAGCAAGAAAGCTCCAAAGGCTATCAGGATGCCTACCCAAATGGGATTGGCCCAGAACAGAGCTATCATGCCCAGCACCAGCACGATCTCATACCATTCCGCTAAGTGGTAGAGGGCCAAATGGGAACCGGAATACTCGGTGATAATCCCCTTTTACTATCTCCTGGTGTGCGTGGTGCGCACGTGGAAATATCGAAGGGGGATTTGCGCATCTTTATGGTCAGAACATACAAGACCGCAATGAACAAAGGCCACAAGGAGAAAAGCAGAGGTGTGTCCGCGCTAATGATCGAGCTGATAAGGAACGTACCGTTATGAGCGTAGATCCCCAGGGCCAGAAGCAGGAGCACAGGTTCGTAGGACATTATCTGAAGCAGTTCCCTGTTAGCCCCGAAGTGAGAGTAGGGGGACTTTGTGCTGAACCCGCCGAGGACCAGTGAGATACCGGCAAAACCAAGGAGGAACACCAGCACCAGGAAATCCGACTGCAGAACGAGACAGAGCAGGCATGCGATCATCAAAACCAGGTAAGAGTAGATCCATACGAACTGCATCTTGCTCACGGCAATGTTTTCTTTGCCCATAAGCTTAAAGAAATCATAGAAAGGCTGCAAAATGGGAGGGCCGAAACGGCCCTGCAACCGCGCCGTAATCCTTCGGTCGATTCCGAAAAGCAGACCGCCGATAACAGGAGCAAAAATTATTGTTGCGATGACAATCATAAACTGGTTCATTTTGCTATCACCCCGCATACAATCATAACGGCCATAAGTAAAATAGCTACGGTATTTGCCCAGGGATTGATTGCTGCTTCGCCGGCCGAGCCCTGGAAATAGTAGCCGCCAAGAATAAACTTTGTTTTGATATCGGATTCTGCCAGGTATTCATCCGTATCGACGCCGCCAGCCTGCTCGCCGCACAGATAGACCTGCCGCAATTGATTGGACTTGACGCCGAAAAACAACATCGGCACGAGTAAGGCAACAGCAAACACCAGAAAGAGTGCCCACACCGGGTAAGAGCCTATCTGCAAGGCTGTAGAGCCCGAGAGTGAGATATTATGCCACCCCGTGGCAATAACACCGGTACCTGAGATGACGTTGCCGGTGGCCGCAGCAATGAAGTTGGTATAAATTGGCCCGATCCCGATGCCAATGACGAAGATGCCGATAAACAAGGTCCAAAGCGGCACAGAGTAGCTGAGAGACAACTTTTCGAGCGGCCATCCAATCTTAGGCACGACCTGCAAAAGCCTCCCGAGCCATTTCGTCCAGAAAACGATGGTCAAGGTGCTCGCCAGTACGAAGAGAACGGCCGCCAAGGGGACCTTGTAAGCCGCTTCGAGCGCTACCCACTTACCAAGCAGCATTCCGAAGGGGGGCATAAACATGGAGAGCATTCCCACAGCGGTAATGAGCGTGATGAGAGGCGCTTTGGCCGCAAGCCCTTCCATGTCTTCGATCTCGCGGCTCCAGATTTGGTGCTCGATGGCTCCGGCACAGAGGAACAGCATACCTTTGGAAACGGCGTGGAAAATGATGAGAAGAATTGCAGCCGCTATGGAGAGCGGGGTGTTTATACCAGCACAGGCGACTATCAGTCCGAGGTTGGCGATGGTCGAGTAAGCCAGTACACGCTTGCCTGTCGTCTGGCTGATCGCCAGGGCCGAAGTGGCAAAAAAGGTGAACGCGCCGGTTATTGCTACGGCGGTGCTCAAGTATGTTCCGGCATAAGCCGGGGCGAGCCGCAACACCAAGTAGACGCCTGCTTTAACCATCGTGCTGGAATGAAGCAAAGCGGAAACCGGCGTCGGAGCCACCATCGCTCCGAGGAGCCATGACTGGAAAGGCATTTGAGCGCACTTGGTACAGCCGGTGAAGCACATAAGGGCTACCGGAAGTATCAATGCCGCATTGTGCATTCCCCCTCCGATGATGTTCTGCATCGAAAGAGCCTCAGCCCCGCCCTGGGTCAGCATAGAGGTAAATAATAGCCAAAATAAATGCCGTTCCACCGGTGGAGTTCATCCAAAGGGCGCGACCGGCATTGGTCAAAGCTATTTGTGTCTTCTCATGTCCAATCAACATGAAAGAGCACATCGTGGTGACTTCCCAGAAAAAGTAAAGCCAGACGAGGTTGTTCGCGAAGACGAGGCCGTTCATGGCCCCCAGGAACAAAACGAGCCAGAACAGGAACCGGGACTGTCCGGACTTCTCGACATGAGCATGTTCCTCATGGTCCTTCATATATCTGATAGCGTAAATACAGATAAGAGACCCAATAATGGAAATGATGAGGGTCATGATTATGGCCAGATGATCGACCACAAAAACCGGCTGTACATTTTCCTCGGCCTTCATAATAAATTCGAAGTAACCAAGTGGCAGGAGCTGGGTCACGGCGAAAATGAGGACAAGCCAGTTTTTAAGCTTTAGACCCAGGTAAATGTAGAGGGCTAGGATGGCAAAGTCCAGCACCGTGATTATCTTACCCCAATCGAACCCCGTGGGCGTATAGACAAAAGGCCCTTGTACTGCGTACAAGATGCTGTTCGCGATGAGGACTAAAGCTGTTAAAACGACAACAATGCTTCGCAAATAATAATTGCGAATAGCGAATACGAGGACGCCAGCCACTACCGGTAAAAGGATAGCGACCGCCATCATTCCAGAAATCATATTCCTATCTCCTTATTAATTCGTTGGTCCATCTGGAAATCTCAAACCCGGCTCGAATGGCATTAGAAACGTTAATCGCGCAACAAGAGCCTCTCCCGGATAGATCGCCGCCCCGCCAGTTTGCCCCCTGCAAAGAGCATGGAGCAGCCCAGGAACCTAAGCACCCGTATTTCAACTCGAAGAAGGTATTCCAAAGGCCGTGTCACTTCAAGGTGGAGCTAACCCGGGTAGCTTTTTGAAAGGCTCTCCACCCTCCACCTTGCTAGTATTAAAGAATAAATGCCGAAATATGTCAAGTAAAATATTTCACACACTCCCCACTTCCGGGAGGCTCCCGACTCCCGTGGACGGACGGAATTCTAATCCGCGGTTGGTTATCGAGTTGAAAAATGACCTTATCTTCACGGTCTCCACTGAGCCTGCTCTCCATGACTTTTCCATGACCAAAGCAGGCTACCCGGTGCGCAGGAACATTTTCTTCGCCACAGGCGTCCCGGTCCTCTCCCGCCAGCGGTGTCAGAGTCGTTTCCCGGCAAAAGCGGTGCTTCTCAAGGTGGCCCCGGCATGTGACGATCTGGCGCTCTGCAGGCTAGCTTGAAAGGCATCTTGATGCTCATACTTACACTCCAACCGGAAACTGCTTCTTGACCTCTCGCAGGATACACCGTTTCGCTTCTGGCACATATGGCATCTTGACCTGTGAAAACTATCACATAGTCGGAAGCCACTCATTCACGTTAAGGACAGGCTGATACCGGCAAACGAACAGAATCAGTTCCAGTTCGCCGTCATGCTTTCCAGCTTGTCCAAGATCCTTTTCGGCACGGGGTAAGTATCCTTTGCGAGATAGAGGGCAAGTATCATGGGGCTGAAGGAAATGGCTTCGGCCGCCTGCGCAACGGTGATTCCTTTTCCTTCCATCCTCTCAATGATATGCAGCTTTTGCGGTTCCATCTCGCACTCCTGTGCCGGGGCAAAATACGGGGCTTGAAACAACTATCGCACACTTTTGGCAAAAAAGGCAAGTCGCCCAGCCAGGAAAATGAGAGCCCCGTCAATCGAGATCGGGCCGGTCTTGTCTGGCGCAACAAACGATAAAAGTGCATGCCGACAATAAGTGCCCTACGAATGAAAAAAGGCCATAAGGAAAGCGCTTATGGCCTTTAAAACTGGAGGTAGACTCACAAAAACCATTTGATAAAAAATGTAAAGGACTTTCAACCACTAACAGGAACTAAGAATGGAACATGGAAATCCGCAACTTGACCGCAGGAGCTTCAGCGTCCGTTCGAATTTGAGCAGGAGAAATCGGAACGGGAACATGGACAGGGAGCTTGGTCAAACGAGCTTGATTTTCCTTTTTCAGCCACAACCTCATTTAGAAAATTCAAATTCAATGTGATTACAGTAAGCACGGTTTTTGGGAGTTCTCTTTACGCAATTGGAGACAGAGACGCCCTCAAGTCTAACTTCCGGCAGACATTCACCCCCGCTTGGGAGCACTGCGAACCTTCGCGCAAGCAGAGCGCAGAGCAGCTTCAAATTCAGCAAGGTCAAAGGGCTTCTTCAAGAACGTTTCGATTTTTACCCGGTCGAGGTCATCAGCAATCGCCTGGAAATCATATTCGGAAATAATAATCGCAGCAGCAGGAGCAATGAGCTTCAGTTTTTCAATGAGAGAGGGGCCATTAGCATCTGGAAGATGATATTCAAGAATAACAACATGAGGAGGAACCTTTTCAGCAAGAGCCAGCGCTTGGGCAGCCGTTGAACAGCTTTCGAAGGTATATCCAGCGTGATTCAGAAATTTTTCCAAAGAGCGTCTCAGTGAAGTGTCATCTTCGACAAGGAGCACCAAATTCTCAACGCGCACTTTCGCCTCCGGGCAGCTGTTAAGAGCAATCATTGTGCCAGAACGGGGAAATGTCTTCGGATTGAGGCTGGAAGCGCAATTACAAAGTGCCTCTTTTCCAGGACTCCTCATTTTTTTAAACAATACTGTACATGGGGGCGCGTTATTCGCAGCCGGAGATCTTTGGGGGTTCGAAAAAACGTATAAGTGATTCAGCACTAGTTACATTCAATGTGTAGAATAGTAGTCCACTGCGGTAAAATTATTGGAGGATCTTGTTCAAATTTCCAGCCCGTACTTTTTTAGCCGATAGAGGAGAATGTGGCGAGGCAGCTTGAGGAATCTGGCCGTTTTGGATTTGTTGTTGCCGCATTTTTCGAAAGCCTGAAGGATGATCTCCTTTTCCATATCTTCGAGACTTATGCCTCCATCGGGCAGAACCATACTGAATGTTTCCGGCTTGACGCCAAGGGGTTCAATGCGGTCCGGGTCGATAAATTGAAGATGACGCCCAAGGACCATGTCGTCATTTTCGAGCAGGACGACCCGTTCGATACTGTTGCGCAGTTCACGTATATTACCGGGCCAGGAATGATTGATGAGAAGATGTTGTGCTTTGGGATTGAAGCCGCGAAATTTTTTCCCATACTTGTCGTTGAACTCCTCTATAAATACGGAGGCAAGCGGAAGAATATCCTCACGGCGCTCGCGAAGCGAGGGCAGGGTGATTTTTATCGTAGCCAGCCTGAAGAATAGATCCTTGCGGAAGTATCCCTGCTCGGCCATGCTCCAAAGGTCTTTGTTGCAGGCCGAAACAATGCGGATGTCCACTCTCTTTTTCCGGGTGCCGCCGACAGCGAAAAATTCCTGCTCTTCCATTACCCGGAGAAGCTTTGCCTGGATCTCGGGGTGCAGGTCCACGATTTCGTCCAAAAAGAGCGTCCCACCGTCGGCGACCTCGAGCAACCCTTCTTTGCCTTCCGACTTGGCGCCCGTAAAAGCCCCCCGTTCATAGCCAAAAAGTTCGCTCTCTATGATCTCCGTTGAGAAGGTCGCACAATTCAGCGCAACGAACGGGTGCGCGGAGCGAGGGCTCCTGTCATGAATGAGCCTGGCGAAAAGCTCTTTGCCCGCCCCGCTTTCGCCCTGTATCAGAACTCCTGCATCGCGACTTTGCGCGCTCTTTATGGCCAGCATCTGCGCTTCGAGAAATAATGGATGTTTGCCGATCAACCAGTCGACTCCCTGGAGCCTCTGCACCTCATGCTGGAGGCGGGTGACCTCATTTCTCAGGCCTGCGTGTTCAAGCGAGTTCTTGATCGTCAACTCAAACTCATCAAGGTCTACGGGCTTTACGAGGTAGTCGAAGGCGCCTCTTTTGATTGCCGTGACGACGTCTTTTACCTGTTCGTATGCGGTTAGCATGACAACGGTCGGGGAGGGACGCAACTCTTTGAAGCGGGGCAGCAGTTCAAGGCCGCTTCCATCGGGAAGTCCGATGTCGAGGAGGACCAGGTCGGGCTCTTCGCTGGCGGCAAGCTTGAGCCCCTTTTTCCCGGTGTCGGCTTCCACGACCATATATGCTTTGTCAAGGATCCGGCGGATCGCGGTGCGGAAAGAAGCCTCGTCGTCTACAATCAAAATCTTGTGCTTTTGGCGCATTACCTGTCTTTCGACATTCATGACTAAAGGAATCCCAAAAAGGGGGGCACGAAATGACAAGCTCGTCCGCCTGCCTCAGTCTTTACGGCTTCAATTGTAAGCGAAATTAAAGACAAATTGGATAAAATTCTACAATAATGATTCGCCCGCCGCGAGAACCCATCGAGGCTTTCCACATATACCACTTGACACAGAACGGGATCGTTTTCTATAAATCCTCAAGACTTATCCTCTCGGGCAATTTATCGGCAACCTCGCAAGAAGCCCATTCAGTGCCTAGGCTGTTCCGGGCGGTCAGTGCCGGTGGTCCCATATATGTGGCGCCATCTTGCCGCGGGCGTGCAGAGTAGTGGTCCGCCCGCAGTTAATCCTTCCATTCGGCCGTGGTTTTAATTCACACGGCCCTTTTTACCGTCGGTCAAAGGAGTGCGCGGATGAAAGTAAAAATTTTGGTCAGCTTGGGAATAGTTGCGCTGGTTGTCTCCGGGTTGGCTCATTTTTCCGGAGCGCCCGTGAGCGCACAAAAAGAGCCCTACAAGATCGGAGCGGTTTTTTCGATCACCGGGGTGGGTTCTTTTCTGGGAGATCCTGAAAAGAAAACCGCGGAGATGATTGCCGAACAGATAAACGCCCAGGGGGGCATAGACGGACATCCTCTCGAATTGATCGTCCTGGATGACGAAAGTGACGCCACGAAATGCAACCTGGCGGTGAAGAGGCTTATCAAAAAAGATGGGGTCTCCGTAATAATCGGTCCTTCGCGCAGCGGTGAATCGCTGGCGGTTGCGGGTATTGCGGAAGAAATGCAGGTGCCGCTCATCTCCTGCGCTACCAGCTACAAGATCGTTACCCCGGTCGAGAGCCGTAAATGGGTCTTCAAGGTCGCAGGCTCCGATGCCGACGTGGTCGAGAAGATGTTCGACTACATGAAAGCGCATGACATCCGGAAGATAGCCCTCATGACGGACTCGACGGGTTACGGCGCGAGCGCCCGTGAGGAGTTCCTGCGGCTAGCGCCCGAGCAGGGAATGACCATCGTTGCAGACGAAAGGTTCGGGCCGCAGGACACGGACCTGTCAGCTCAGATGACAAAGATTCGATCGACGAAGCCCCAGGCTATCGTGAATTGGTCCATAGGGCCGACTCAGATCCTGGCGATCAAGAGCTGGCGCGATCTGGGCATGGATTCGATCCCGCTTTTCGAAAGCCATGGTTTTGGGAACCTGAAAAATCTTGAACTGGCCGGGAAGGCTGCGGAAGGGGTTGTGCTTCCCTTGGCCCGCGTCAATGTGGGGGATCTGTTGCCGGTCGATCAGCCGCAAAAAAAAGTGATAATGGAGTACACAAAGGCTTATGAAGCTCGTTTTAAAGAGCCGGTGTCCTCATTTGGCGGTCATGCGTGGGACGCGATGAACCTGGCGGTGTCGGCCCTGAGAGAAGTTGGACCCGACCCCGCGAAGATACGTGACCATATCGAGATGACGAAGGGGTTAGTCGGAATGCACGGAATCTTCAATATGTCCGCCCGGGACCATAACGGCCTCTGTAAAGACGACCTGGAAATGATTGTTGTAAAAGACGGAAAATGGGCGCTCGCGAAGTAGAGGGGTAGTGCTGAGTTTTTCAGTTTCGAGATTAGAAACTCGTGTAAGTTTTGAGTCTGAAAACTCAAAACTTACACGAACTGCTCTTATGAATTATGTCGACAATCCTTTCGGCGGCTTTGCCGTCGCCGTAGGGATTTTTGGCCGATGTCATTTTTTGATATTCGCCTCTATCCGATAGAAGGAGTTCTATGGACGAGCGGATCTGGGCGGTCCGCGTTCCGGTTATCCTGATAGTTCCAGCCTGGACGCCCTCCGGCCTTTCGGTGACCTCGCGCATGACAAGGACGGGTTTTTTGAGCGAGGGGGCTTCCTCCTGAATGCCTCCCGAATCGGTGACAATCATATAGGAGCGGTTCATCAGGTATACAAAGGCGAGGTATTCGACCGGATCGATCAGAAATATATTTGCCCCTTCCATGTTTCCCAGAATCCTGCGGACCGGGCCGCAGACGTTGGGATTGAGGTGAACGGGGTAGAGGATCTGGACCTCCGGCCGATTTGCCGCAACCTCCCCAAGCGCATGGCAGATGTTTTGAAGTCCCTCTCCAAAATTTTCCCGGCGGTGACCCGTTACGAGGATCAGTTTCTTTTCGGGATTTAGATAAGAGAACCGCGAGGCAAAACGGTCGCGGAGTCCCGGGTCTTTTTCTATCATGGCGAGGGCGGCAAAAAGAGCGTCGACGGCTGTATTGCCCGTAACGTGTATGGTCTTCGGGTCCACGGCCTCTTGGACGAGGTTTTGACGCGCCCCGGAAGTCGGCGCAAAATGAAGGTCTGCAATGGCGCCGGTAAGCCGGCGATTCATCTCTTCGGGATAGGGGGCAAATCTGTCACGGGTCCGCAGACCCGCCTCCACGTGGCCGACCCTGGTGCGGGAATAAAATGCGGCAAGGGCCGCGGTCATGGTGGTCGTGGTATCACCGTGAACGAGGACCAGATCCGGGCGGCTTTCGGCGAGCACGCCCCGCAAGCCTGTCAGCACCGCGCTGGTTATCTGAAAGAGATCCTGGCCGGCCTTCATGATATCGAGATCGAAATCCGGGTATATTTTGAACGCAGAAAGGACCTGGTCGAGCATCTCCCGGTGCTGCGCGGTAACGCAGACAATGTTCGTGAAATCATTCGGGCGCCTCTCAAGTTCCTTTATGACAGGCGCCATCTTTATGGCCTCGGGGCGGGTCCCGAATATGCTGAGAATTTTAAGCATGATCTTAACGGCTATGTCCTGTAGACCCCGGTCCCCCAGCGACGAGAGGTCTCTCCCTTTGCTCGAAATTCCGCCTGATGCATCGGTGAATTACCGGGTGCGTGTTTATCACGAATCCAGGCTCGGCACCCTTTAAAAGCGTACCGGCAGTGCAATTAGCATAATCAGACGGGAGCCTCTCTTCATATCATCTCAGGTTTGGCATTCTCCACAGCAAAACATAATAAAGAAAAAACAGGTTGTAAATTTTCCACTGATAACTGGTCACCGGAGGAATTGCCTTATATTCGACGAGACCAAAGCTGTTTAGTGCGATCAAAAAAATAAAAGTGTGCATCGAGATGAAATAAATCGCTCTGCCCCAGTCCAGGAGAAAACCGAAAAGCGCGAGTGGTGCGAGCAGCGAGGCGATTGTGAACACGAAAATGAGTGGTTCATCTCTCTTTAGTGTCCTGAAAAACTCCAGGTGGGTCGTATGTATCAACAAAAGGATTACGGGCAAGAATGCGAGGCAAAAATCCACCATGAAAGGACCGGTGAATTGATTAAATTGGACAGCTTTGCTCCAGATCAGTTGACCTGCTGTTTCATAACCCTTGTTAAGGAAACTCAGAGCAATCCCGGTCCCAATGTTGGGGAAATAGGGATTCCATGATTTGATTATTGCCGAAGAATCAAAGTTTCGGTCGATATTGAGCAACAGGAAAATCCCGAGCGCACAAAAATAGAGAAAAAGAGAACAAAGCACCTTGAGACGATAGTGCTTCTTTTGCTCATGTATCGAGAACACGAGAAGACACGCTGCAAGTGGTGCAAAGAATATAGCGGCTTCATGAATGAGCGTTGCGATCGTGTATAGCGCCAGAAATAAAAAAACCTTGACCCCGATGTCTGAAAATTTCCTGAATGCAAAAATTGCAAGGACAAAGGCGAGGAAGAAAAAAAGTTCCTTTCGGCCAAATATGGAAGGCTCATATGCCGGGAACAGGAGAGCAGCGGGAGAGAATACGAAAAATGCGAAAACCACTAACGGAGCATCGTCGCTAAACAGCTTCAACACTAAATAGGTAAATAGACAGTAACAGCAAAAAATCAAGATACCTGCCAGCACTACACTGGGAATAACGGGCTGAAGTCTAAACAGAATTTCACCCAAAAGGCCTCGCCTGACAAAGCCGCCCTGATAATTGA
The DNA here is from genome assembly GCA_963826655.1 of uncultured delta proteobacterium. Taxonomy (GTDB): domain Bacteria; phylum Desulfobacterota; class Syntrophobacteria; order Syntrophobacterales; family Syntrophobacteraceae; genus SbD1. The sequence goes on along the minus strand of CAWGZP010000085.1, from coordinate 63,248 downwards.
TGAGAAGTTCGGCCCAAGTGTATTTGATGGGGATCTTATGTATGGGAATGAAAATCCTGATTATTGTCAGTAAAACGTAGAGGAATGTGAAAAAATAGAGGCATCCCGATGGTAGAGATTTGCGAAAGACCTGGTATTCGTGTTGGTCAAGGCTGCCGCTGAGGACCGCCGATACACCGTGCACTATGCCTTTTAACGTACTGCGAAAAACGACAGCCATAATCAGTTGAATTCCCCAAATAGCGGTTTTCGATGTGACAGGGTAACACAGGGAACCGGAAATGTTAAAAAGAATCCAGCTCGGCCCGGGCGGTGTGGAGGCCGAAGCTCACCGCAGCCAGAGAACGAAAATCTCCTTCGCGGAGACGCAGAGGCGCGGAGATACAACAAGCAGGAACCCCCCGTGCCCGATAGATACATTCCCACCCATTTCTTGCCAAGGACCCTGGAAAATGGTAGATGAGCTTTGAACTGGAAGAGGCAGCCTGCGTGTTAAGGTCTGTCCGACTCGGATCCGTGGAATCAAGGAGTCTTTGTCTCATGAACAGGATGAATCTGCAAGCTCTCGCGGTGGCCGGGGTTTGCATACTGTTGGCAGTCGGCGCGCAAACACTGCTCAAGCTGGCTATCGTCCGATCCGGGGGCATGCCGGTCCTCGAGATCGGAATTGGCGGTTTGATTCGCAAGTTTTTAGCAGTTCCCTACATTTTTATCGCATTCGGGCTTTACGGCTTAAGCGCAATTCTCTGGCTGGAGGTCCTCACAAAAGTGGATTTCAGCGTAGCATTTCCGATGGTGAGCATGACGTATGTCGGGACCTTGTTCATTGGCCGTTTTGTTTTTAACGAACCGGTTAACCTGTTCAGGGTAGTCGGCGTATTGCTCATTTGTTCCGGCGTCCTTTTTGTGATTCGAAGCCAGTAACCGTTTTTCCCAGGTGGCACTGCGCCACACCGCCGAACCTGGATAAGTTCGGCGCCGAATTACTTGTCTGGTATTTCTAGAACCAGAGGTTCGGTTTGATAGTAGTATGTCCTGTTTTTTGCCAGGAGCTTTAAAGAAAGGCGATGAGACCCGGGCGCGAACGAGGAAGTGAAAGCGCTAAAGGTGAATCCGGCATTTTCATAGGCCGGTTTGTTCAATCGGGTCGCCACATCCGGGCTGGAACATCGAACAGCCGGATAGGATTTTCCGTCGATGTCCACCCAGACGCCTTCCCCTGCGTCTTGTGCCTCATCGTCGACAGCCCATCCTGTCATCCTGAATAGACGTTCACCTCGTATGACTATTTTCGCCGCATTTTTCTTTGGATGCCTTTGACTGATAGAATCAATGCCGAATTGAGTCTTTTGGGGGGACCTTTTCTGAATACCTTCCGGGAAGGAGACGTCCTCCAAGGGGTGACTGATTTTTACTCCGGGAACCTTTATGAACTGAACGGACATTTTGTCCTGGTACATCTTGAGCCCTTCCCCCAGGAGTTCGAAAGAGCAAAATTTCGTTGCGGCCGTGCCGTTCAGCAATAAATCGGTTTCATGCAGGTTCAGCGGGAGATAATTCAGGAAGATGCCGTCTTGCAGTGTATCGGGCACAACCCTGAATACACTCGTGCGCGCCATATCGTCAGTAAGCGCCATTTCTACTGGCAAAATTTTGTAGAGCGTTTTTGACAACTTGCCGGTCAGGGTGAGGTTCATCGATATCTTTACCAACAAAGGTTCTGTACATTCAGGTAATTGGACTCTGGCGGTCTTCCGGTACTCAGCCGCGGCGACAGGCTCGAGCCTTTCGAAGCGTGGGACCTGTTTCTTCTCAAGGAGCAGCGCGGATTCCGAGGAAAGAGAAGGTTCGTACCACTTGTAAATGGAGAGCCATGTGGACGGAACGTCGATCAAACAATGCCGGCCGTCCACGCCTGAAAACCCCATCAGCAGATAAGGCGGGGCTTTGGCGCCGCTTAAAAAATCTGCGTTCAGATCATCGAGGTAAGAAGTAAGGGCGCAGAAGGATTGAATAACCGGTAAAGGAGAGTAGTCCAAATTGTTTGCGGCAACATAGGAAATTTCATAGGGGAAAATGCCTGCCTTACTGCGGCCGATTTGTGCCAGAATATCTTCCGGCAATTTTACTTTCTCAAGGGAGGAAGCCTTATCCGGAGTTCCCAAGTCAAAGGTTCTGACGATTTTCTTTATGCCTGCAATCGGAAATATCCGATCGATAAGAAAGGAATGCCGGTGCTGTTGATAAACAAAAAAACAAATGATGACTAAAACTGGAAAGATATAGTTCATCTCTTTCATTTTAGCTTTTCTCAAGTCGGAGAACAGGAAAAGCAGGCCGAGAATAAAGAGGGCGGCGATGAAAAAGATGGTAACATGTCCGTCCTGCCTGACAAATCCATGTTTGAAAGCCAAAAAAAGCGCAGGAAGAAAAGCCAGTGAGAGCCAGAAAGACGGTTGTTCGGATCGATAGAGGCGGCTGGAAACAAAGAGGTACGAAATGGCAAAAATCAATGCAAAATATATTTCATACCACCTTCCCGAATCGCTCATGCCTACGCTATATCCGGATGCGATTTCGAAAGAGCCTCTAAGGTAGGTGAGCATGTCAGCCAGAGAGGGATTGTACAGCAGGTAAGCGCCGGTAAAAAGCAATGGAATGAGGATTAAGGACAGCCCGAGTTGCAGAAGCCCCCTGTTTCTGTCCGTCAGCAGCTGGAAAAAAGAAAGCGCCACAACAGCCGGTAGAGCAAATAAACCTGAAGTGAATTTCATGAAAAACAGGGCAGTGGTGAGCAGAAGGGCTAAGAAGAAACAGGGAAACCAATTCTTGAGGTATAATGAAAAACTAAGAAGCAATAAAATCAGGAAGCCAACGAAATAGTCAAAAGTCATTCGCTCAAAAGGTATCATAACAATTGCGAACAGGAACAACTGATCCAGCGAAAATAATCGCTTTATTGCCCCGTAAAAAAGCAGGGCGGCAAAAAGGAGCCATGCACTCAGATGGCAAATCAATGCGATTGAAGCGTTGCCGCCGATTTGCTGCGGCCAATTGAGAAAGCCGAGAGGGCCGCTGGTAAAGATTACATCTTTGCCGAAGAGCAGGTCCGAGTTTGCCAGGTGGTTAAGCGCGAATATCCAGGAAGAGTCAACTCCGGTGGTTAGAGGGTAGATATGAAACGGATAGGCAAGGATAATGATATAAACGAGCAGAAAAAATCTGAAAGCACGACCGGTTTTGCATCTATCCATATCGGTGAAATAGGTTCCGAAAAGCGTTGAATCCCCCGGGGATACGCCCCGGTCGCCAGTTGCTTCGGTCGGCGGTGCTTTCACCCGGCGGGGACCACGGCCCAGGATTCTGTCAATCGAAATATTCGCCAACCACTCAATCATCTAACCACCCCTTGAATCCGGCAGGTTTACGGCAGTTGTCGACCCGGCCGGGTATGGAAAAGAGCAACGTGGCAGGGATCTCTTGCAACCCGAAGGCTTCTCCCGCGACCATGGCAATGCCGGAGGCGTTATAAAAAGGAAACGGACTTGTCACTGAGTTCAGTCCACCGTCCTGCGCAGCACAGCCAGCAGGGAGATGCCGACAGGAGCCGGCCAGGAGGTACAGCAGGCGGGACGGACGAGGAGGTAGTGGAGAGCACGGTTCAACAATCGAGGCGGTACCCAGTCTTCACTTCGTTCGGTTCCTTCCCCTGCGGGCCGGATTCGCCTGTACAACCGCACGAACGCTATCAGCGGGAGCATCGCCGTATTGAAATACGCGCATCGCAGCATTGTTACACCGGGCTGCTGCAAGGTCCTGAGCAATTCGCACCTTGTATAGCGCCTGCGATGATGCATGGCCACATCCCAGTCACTCCACAGCCATGGGAGGGCGGGAACGGTCACAACCAGTAGTCCACCGGGGCGTACCAGCCGGATCATCTCTCGCATTGCTCCCGCGTCGTCATCCACGTGTTCCAGGACATCCATCAGGGTGACGACGGTGGCTGCGGCGGTGGGCAGGTCGACTCTATCGAGGGTGGACTTCATTGCGCGTGCGTGCGCTGTTTCTGCTCGCGGAGCAGCCAATGCGAGGCTTTCATTATGGTCGTCAATCCCTATCACGCGGCAGCGGGCGGCCATCTCAACCACCCATGTTCCGGTTCCCATACCCGCATCGATGAGCAGGTCGTTCCGTTGCAGCTTGATGAACCGGTCAATCCAATAGCGTACGATGTCGCGTTTGCCGCGGTAGAACCAGTGTTCCTCGTCGACTCTGCGCAGGTTCGCGTATTCCGCCGGGTTCATGCGGAGAGGTCTCCCGGCCGTCTGCCGGGGCTGGGCCGCGATCCCTGAAGCGCGTTGGCCGCAAGCGTGTACCCACCCTTCAGGAGGTCCCATATTTCTTGGGGACGGCGAATCCCGGCCATCCTTCGCAAAATTACTTTTGGCCGGAAGTAATAACGGCTGTAGACTTGCCGGTGAAAATTCAGAAGCTCTGCGGCGGTAGTCCCCTCGGGGACATAAACAGGGGAGTCGGGGAAGTTGAATTCCGGCAGGATGCGATGGAGGTAGTATTCCGGATCGAAGGCGCCTGTCTTGCAGGCTCGGCGATACTCGAGAGTTCCCGGCAGGGGGACGAAGAGGGTAAAGGAGGCGACTTCAAGGTCCAGTTCCAAGGCTAACCGCACCGTATCCTCCATCTCGGCTGCGCTCTCGCCGGGGAAACCGAGCATAAAGTAACCGCGCATCGGGATGCCGATCTCCCTGGTCATGGCAACCACATCCCGGATCTGCTCCGTCGTGATTCGCTTGTTGATATAGTCGAGGACCCGCTGGCTGCCGGATTCGATGCCGTAGGCAATAAAGGTGCATCCGGCGTCCTTGAGTGCCCTGAGAACCTGCCGGTCCACACCGTCAATTCTTGCCTCAACCGAGAACGTGCGCCCGAATTCCCGGCTTCTCAGCCCAGCGCAGACAGCCAGGGCCACGTCAGGATTGCTCACGAAGTTGTCGTCCCAGACCGCTACGTCTCGGGCGCCGTAGCGGTTGCGAAGAAGAAAGAATTCCTCGATAATCCGTTCGGTTGAAAAATAGCGGGTGCTGACGCCGAAGGTCATTTTGCTGCAAAAACTGCAGACTCCGGGCAGCCGCGTGACGTGAGGAGGGAATGTGAGGGCTGTGCGGTAGCTCGCGCGATGCTGCTGCGGTACAGATGCATGGGTAGAAGTGTACGGTCCGGCAACGGTATCTGATCGAGCGAATCGAGCATCGGCCGCTTCCCGGTGAAAAAGTAGCTTCCGTCCTCAAGAAACCCTATGCCGGGGATGGCGCGGAGTTCTGCCCGGTCTCTTGGTCCGCCCAGCCACTCGACCAACTCGAACATGGTGCGCTCGCCCTCGCCGACGACCTCGAAGTCGGCGCCAAGACGGAGCATCGACCCGGGTAGCGCGGTCACATGCGGTCCGCCGGCAATTACGGGCGGTCCGCCGGTCTTTGACCTGAGGGCCGAGATGAGTTCTATGGCGCGCAGGGCATAGGAACTCACAACAGTAATGCCGACTACGTCATAGGACGTGGATTTACGGGCGATATCCTCAATGGACCATGACTCCGCGATCCCGTCGATAATCGAGCAGGAGTGTCCGCGTGCCTTAAGGTAGGCGGCGATGTAGGCAAGCCCGAGCGGCGGGATGAGGCTGGCGGAATTTCTGGACCCGCGGGCAAAGAGTTCCGCATCGCTGAGGGGCGGTTGGACCAGGAGGACTTTCACCATAAAATTTTATCCTTCGCAGCTCGCTTATCGCAAGCTTTCCGACCGGCCTAGAGTGGCGGCGGCGGGGTGACGTGATCCATAACATACTTCGGACGCGCCTTCAATTGATCATAGATGCGCGCAACATACTCACCGATCACTCCGAGTCCGAAGAGATTGATGCCGCTGAAAAAGAGGATCGAGATCATCTGGGAGAACCACGCGGCAATAGCCCTGTGAGTGAAGAGCTTGTGATAGAGGACAAAGATGCCGAGGGAGATGCAGCAGAACAACGCGAACACGCCTACAGCTCGAAAGATGAAGATCGGGAAATAGGAAAATGAGAAGACTGCGTTCATCGCGAGCTTCCAGAGGCCCTGCAATCCGACTCGCGAATTCCCGTTGTGCCGGACGCGGCGTGGGACCGGGACACCGATCTGTCGAAAACCGATCCAGGCCCGCAGACCGGGAATAAAGCAGTTCTGCTCGGGCATCGATTTGAGCAAGTCCACCAATCGGCGCCCCATCAGGGAGAACGTGCCGGAATCCTGCTGGATCGGCGTGCTGCTGATCAACTTCAGCAGGCGGTAGAATGAAGCTGTTGCAAGGCGGATCGGCAGGGATTCCTTGCGAGAGGTTCGAACGGCGTAGACGGCATCGTACCCCGCGCGCCATTTATCGAGAAAAGCGGGGAAGGCCGCGGGATCGTCCTGGAGGTCGGAGTCCATGAGAATAACTGCTTCGCCGCGGGCATGGTCGAGACCCGCAAAAATTGCCGGACCGTGCCCGAAATTGCGGCTCAGATGAACCACCCTGATGCAGCCGGGGAAGTCTCCGACAAGGGAGTCGAGCAACTCCGCCGTTCCGTCCGTGCTGCCGTCATTTACGACCACAATCTCGTAAGCGACCGAGGGGTGGAGGCCGTCGAGCGCCTGCAGCACTTCCGTCACGAAAGTGCGCACAATCGCCTCTTCGTTGTAAACGGGTGCAACCACAGAGATCAAAGGGACATCCGGCAATGGCTGTTCTATCATGTCCGCTCCCCTCGCTTCACGCAGGTTCATTGTCGCACCATCAGCTCGTAGGGGCCGATGGTCTCTATTGTCTTGAAAGTGTCGTTAATATGCCGGACCAAAGGGATATTTTCCAAGGGCGGGGCGTTGGGCCAGTGCCGGCCCCACATTGCAGCCAAGCCATGATTTCTTACAACCATCAGGCCGCTACGGTTGCGGGCGGCATCCCAGATCCCCTCCTGGCAACGATCGTCAAGTATGGCCATCCAATCGGTAACATTGAAACCGGTCGGGGGATCTTTCTGTGCCCATAGATAAAGGCTATTTAACCCGGGAAGAGTTAGAAAAGTCTCCACATCCGGGCGGGCGAGCCGGCGGACCAGGTCTTGAAGGACACGGACGTCCTTTCCATTCAGCCGAATACGGGAGGCGCCGGGCAGGTCGAGAGGCGTCAGGGACGCATAGTAGCGGCCTCTTTCCAACGCCTGCTTTCCAAAGGGAAGGAGAATGGCCAATGCCACGATGCCGCCGATTGCCAGCCGGCGCCAGGTGGGGCCAACAATCCCCGATGCCCGGGGTTTAAAAGTGCGCATAGCATCCGTGAGGCACACCGCGGCGGCGACCAACAGCAGGATGCTCCCGGGCGCACATTGGCTGCCACAGACCGGATAGGCGATAAGGGGCTGCACGGCAGCCACGGCAACGAGTGCCAGCCTTGCCATTCGTTGCACCGGATGATTGGTTTCGGCGGCCAGAGGGAGCCACACAAAAGACACCAATAGGGGCGGCCACCCGTCATGCCCCGCAACTACTGCGAGGGCAAAGATAATTTTTGCCATGGCCAGGAGATCGTGGAACCACAGCCGGTCCGCCAGAGATTCACGCACCCGCAGATACGCGCAGCATGAAGCCAGGCCGGCAAGACCGCATAACGGCGCGACCGCGCTCGAAAGAGTGCTGTGCATGGTAAAAACTGTAGACAACCTGGCCGGCGCCAGAAACATCCCTTCCACAAGACCATGCAGGGATGTACCGTGCACAATAACAGACGAAAGAACCACAACTATGGCCGACGTGCCGCCGAGCACAGTCCAAAGCCACTCACGATAACCCAGTTCCAAATCCGGCCGATCAACATTGGAGATGATGACGACGCTGTAGATAGAGAAGGCAAGCAGCACCCCAAAATAGAATTCGTAGAAGTTGGCGAGCGGGAACGATACCAGGGAAATTACGGCGCAGCCCACAGCCGCAATGAAGCCCCATTCGCGACCCTTGCCTCGCAATAGAAGCGGTGCGAGCAAGACTAGCGTTAGAATTCCGAGTATACCTATATGCTGTGCCGACCAGAATGCTTTCGGAAGCCGTGAGAAAAGAAAACAAGCGGGCAAAACCACCATTATTGCGCCAATTGCCTGCTGGAGCCATAACGCGATTATGCCGGATGTCCCTGCCGCCAACACCAGGCCAACTGCGAGCATGGTGTAGATACCTATGTTAATTTTGGTAAGGATCAACAGGCCGGTGAGCACGCCAACCGAGCATGCAAAGGCAATGCGTGCTTTACCGCCGCCGATGGACGTGAACAGCGCCACTATTCCGGCAACCAGCAGGTAAGCCAGCGACTGCGGATGCCCGGGTTCGTTGGAAAACGGCGCCAGATACTGGACACTCAGCACTAAAACGAGGAGCGCCGCCAGGCCGCTTTTGGTGAGCCGATATGTAATGAAGGCATTGATTGCTGCTCCTGCCAACCAGAGCGCCATGGTGAGGAGCCGTATGTTGTCGTGGCAAAGCGGTGCTCCCCAGAGGCTGAAGAGGAGCTGGTCGAATACGTGGAAAAAAGGCTGATAGCAAGAATACACCTGGTCGTAGAGTGCTCCGCCCTGGAAGAAGAATTTAAGGGAAATAAGGACAAAGCCTTCATCGTCATAGGTACGAAATGCTGAGAAGATAGTGTAATAGGCGTAAAAAAATGAGATCACGAGGCCCAAAAGACACAATACAACCGCCGCGCTGAACTCGATCCGAGGGCGGCTGCAAGCGGGAGACGAATCCATTAACATGTTCTTCCTTAGTAATGCCCCAACTTGCCCACCAATAAGTCCAGGGGTAATTTCGGCTCGGATTCCGCCCGAAAAAGTTTTCGGGACAGGCCGGAAGCGCGCCGAATGATCCGCTATCCTCACAAAAAGCGCAAGAGAAATGTCAACAGTGGTCCGGTTTGGGCCACTCCATGTCCGGCCAAGTGTAGAAAACAACCCACACTTTAACCTTATTACAAGCAACTTTAAAGGCGATGATATCCAGGCAACAGGTAACGGTCAACCCATTGGTCCGACATGGTCAGGCTAATGGTCAAAGTCGATTGTTCATTTGCAATTGGATCCGGCTCATGGTATTGACCCGCAGCATAATCGGCAGTCAACCATCGCGATAGCACATTAACTGCCTCCGGCTATCCTGGAATGGAATGTTTTCGGCCAGGGCGGATTTAAAACATGCGGCACGCGGGTTGGTTTCGCCATTAGTCAGGTTACGACAGCGGGGGCTGACCGGTTGATATCGAAGGCTAGATACATAATATGTTAGAGGAAAAGATTTTTACCTCCTTTGATGGTGGATTTTCTGCAGGGAATGAATACTGGCGGCCCGACAGGTATCGCATGATAGAAAGAGTCCTGGGGCAGCGCCTCAGGATAGCCCGCGGAGGGGGCTATTCCTACGCCGCCGCAAGCTTTGGAGCGGCTAAGGCAGTCGTTCAAGAAATGTCGAAATTCAACCGGGTTTTGCGCTTTACGCCCGTAGATCGTATCATTGAGGTGGAAGTCGGCATCTCTATCTACGATCTCCTCCAACTTACAGCCCGCCAAGGTTTATATCTGCCCGTCCAGCCGGGTTATCCATCGATTACGGTTGGCGGGTGCATTGCCGCAAATGTTCATGGTAAGAACCCGCACCAGCAGGGCACATTTATCACCTCGATCGTGGACTTCGTTATTTTTCATCCGAGCTACGGGATCTTGCAAATCGACAGGGCAAACAATCCGCTACTTTTCGATATGACCTGTGGCGGATACGGGTTAACGGGGGTCATACTGTCTGCGACACTGCAACTCGAACCGCTTCCGGGGAACCTGGTGAGGGCAAAGAGGGTCAGAGTGGGCAGCATGCTCGAAGGGCTCAGTGCAATTCGCGGAGTAACCGACAATGAAGCTCACGCATACACTTGGCACGACATTGCGCCCTCGGGAAAAACTTTCGGACGAGGCTTCGTTTTCCATGGAACGTACATCCCTGACCATCATCCCACTCTGGATGAAATCCCTTCATATAAAGCACTGACCGCCGAAAGCCGCGGGAAACTCCGGTTTTCGGGTTGGGGTGGGCATTCGACTCGCCTCCTGAACTCCGGTTATTACCACCTGACAATGGCTCAATCCGACACGAAGGAAGAGCAACTCTTCGATTCGCTTTTCCCATTTGCCAGAAAGACCAACTACCTTGGTCCGTTTGGATACTTCCATCTGTTCGGCCGGCGAGGATTGGCGGAGTACCAGGTTCTAGTGGACGACGAACACGCTGAAGCTTTTTTATCCGAGGTTAAGCGGCTTATCCTGGCAACCGGGGTGTCGGGGGTTCTGCTTTCGATGAAGCTCTTCAGAGGAACAAAGAAATTCCTGCGTTTCGAAGGCAACGGTGTCTGTATTACGCTCAATTTTGCCCGTACACCCAAGGTCTTGCGCTTTCTCGACAGGCTGGATGAATTGACAATTGCCGTCGGCGGGAAACCTAACCTGATTAAGGACTCCCGGCTCCCGTTGCCCGTTGTGCGGGAATGCTATTCGCAATATGAGGTTTTCCGTGATAATCTTCACCGCTATGATCCTCAACGTCTTTTTCGTTCCGAATTGTCAGAAAGGCTGGATTTGTGACCTATGTGATCGTGGGTGCCTCCAGCGGTCTTGGCCGGGCTATCGCCGAAGTTTTTGCCGCCGCAGGTCATAACCTCGTTATTGTTTCATCAGACAGGCGGGACCTTCTTGCTTTGGCCTCAGATCTGACAATTCGTAACGGAGTGCGTGTTGTTTCGGTAGAGGCAGACCTGGGAGGGGAAGGCGACTATCTGCCGCGCATTTTGACGCCGCGAACGAACTGGGTGATGTCCGGGGTCTCTTGTTTCCTGCCGGGGCTAACACAGGCGCGGACGAGGTAAGCATCCCACCCGCTGAGGCAATTCGACTGATAAATATAAATTTCTTGTCGATTGTATCGATAGTCGGGAAATTGATGCCGATACTGCCTGCCCGGTCGCGAGGGGTGATAGTTGGCTTCGGCAGTGTATCGGCAACCCGAGGGCGAAACACAAACGTGGTATACGCCGCTGCAAAGAGAGCACTTGCAAGCTATTTTGAAAGCCTGCGATATGCGGCCATCGGAACCGATATCCTCATTCAGCTCTATGTCCTTGGATATCTTGAGACTAACCTGTCTTTTGGTATTCCTACATTGCTCCCGAAAGCCAATGTTAAAAAGTTGGCTAAGAGAGTGCTCGATAATCTCGATAGGGACTTTGGCGCAGCTTACTACCCTGGATACTGGCGCTACGTATGCACGATAGTCAGGCTACTTCCATGGCTTGTGTTTAAACATTTGAAATTTTAAAATTGGCTGGACAGACGAATATGGCGATATCGATAAGTTTCCTTTTTCCGGTTTACAAAGACGAGCGGACAGTCCGTATTGTAGCTGAGAAAGCTCTCGGGTTTTTGAAATCAGCCACCGATCAATTTGAGATTGTCATAGTTGACGACGGCAGTCCTGATAAGTCAGGCGAAATAGCAGATCAGTTGGCACTTGAAAACCCATGTATACGCGTAATTCACCATCAGTCAAACCTGGGGTATGGTGCAGCGATCCGTTCTGGTCTTGCGGCATGCAACCATGAGTTTATTTGCATGATAGATGGCGATGACGAATACGAAGTGCAAGATTTTAAGAAACTTATAAGATTGATAGAGCATTATGATCTGATTATTACCTTCCGTTATAAAAAGATCTATTCTAATACTCGTATTTTTATTTCCTGGGTTTATAATTTCATTCTTCGTTTCCTTTTCAGAACGCCATTCAGGGACATTTCAACCGGAATTCGCGTAGTTAGAAAAAGTGTTACCGATGATGTGTGCCTCGCGTCGAACAGTCCTTTTGTCGGAGCGGAACTTGCCATCAAGGCTATGCTAAAGGGTTACCGAATTGGTGAGGTCGGCATACAGACTTTCCCGCGCCAGTTTGGAAGGGGGTCCTCAACTTCGATGAAAAACATCATCGCTACAATTCGTGAGATGTTGAATACCTACCGATTTATTTTCTCGGATCAGTACGACTTGCCGGAGTGCAGGTTCCGCGAAGGTATCAATAAATGAAAGATATTGGACGCTTATATCGCTATCGGTTTCCTGAATCTGAACTCCGCGTCAGGGAGGAAATCTGGAAGGTCCTTTGCAGGGATTACTTCCAACAATACGTGAAATCCACCGATACAGTCCTTGATCTGGGGTGTGGCTTCGGTGAGTTTATTCGTTTCATTAAAGCTGGAAAGAAAATTGCGATAGACATAAATGACGACGCCGCCCGGTTTCTACCTTCCGAGATTGAATATCACCAGCAGTCGGTTATGCAGGTGGATTCATTGCCATCCGATTCCATAGATGTGTGTTTTGTAAGTAACCTCTTTGAACATCTTTCCAGCAAAGACGAATTGGATGTTCTCCTTTCCATGATATTACAGGTATTACGTCCAGGGGGGATGCTAGTTGCTCTCCAGCCTAATATCAAGTATTGTCCGGGGGCTTATTGGGATTTTTACGATCATAATATCCCTTTATCACATCTCTCGTGCGCTGAGGCTTTTTCGAAAAGCGGCTATGAGGTTGTGAAGACAATCAGCCGATTTTTACCATATACCACCAAATCGGCAATCCCGAAACATCAGTTGCTCGTTCGCATCTACCTGCATTTCCCGCTTCTGTGGCGGCTATTCGGTAAGCAATTCCTGATTATCGGCCGGAAGGCTTAGTCATTGGATGTCCTGCGAATTGTGAAAGACGCCATCTTTTGAGAGGGATTTTAGTTTTGTCCCTCAAGAGTTTGTTTCACGGAAAGGAACTGTAGTGGTACAGGATCGGATGCAAAAGAACAGGGCAATCTGTTTCTTCGTCATGTGTGTGATTACCTCTGGTTGTTCGTTGCATCTGGTGAATTGGTCGATGCAGGATGTCGCCTGGTTTTCATGTTTGCTGTTGGTCGTAGTAGGCTGTATGCTTCTCTCGGCAAACAGGATCACTTCGCAGTGCGCTGGAGCGCCTTTCCCGGGCATTGGGCCGGTCCTTTGTCTTGCAGGGCTTTTTATTTTAGTATGGGGCACCAAGCTCAATCTTATCAATGCCTTCGGGTCCGATGTCCCGTTCTGGGACCAATGGCATATCGATGGCATGTTGTTCCCTTCCGTTCTGGACGGCACATTGGACCCATCCAGTTTGTTCCTTCCGCATAACGAGCATCGCATCCTTTTTACACGACTGCTCGATATTTTGCTTCTCAAACTGAACGGGCAATGGGATCCCATTGCCCAAATGGTTGCAAATTCCCTGCTTTATTCTCTAATTCTCACAGGGTTATGCCTGGTTCTCTGGCGTCTTGCCGGCAGGAAAAACCTGCCCGTATTCTGCCTGATGATCGCCATCATCGGCGTTTTACATTTCAGCTGGGAAGATACCTTGGGGGGCGGCATTCATTCGTGTTGGAATTTTATGTTGGCTTTTTCGGTTCTCGCCATTGTTTTGCTGCTCTGTTCCAAACCTTTTACCATTCCTTGGTTTCTTGGCCTCGCGGCGACACTATCGGGGCAGTTTTCATTGGGAACCGGCTTTATTGCTCCACTTGCGGTTGCCGGCGTACTGATCTTTAATTGCATATCAAGGACCCAAAACCTCAAATCCTTATGGGTCGTAGTTGTGCTTATTGCGGCCGCCTTTCTTGAATACCAGCTGGTGCCGATTTCTCATAAAGCTGTGTTTGAAAGGTTCGATGTTGTCGATTTTATAGGAGTGTATGGCGACTTGACTGCTTGGCCCTTCCGCTATTGGGCATTTTCCGTCATCGTCTGGGCTCCCTTTTTAATACTGGTCCGGAGACAATTTGGCGCCAAAGGGACCTCCGAATTGACGCAGGTCCTACTGGCTCTCGGAGCCTGGGTCCTTCTCCAGGCTGTACCCATGGCCTGGTACCGCGGGGATACGGCGAGCCGATACAGGGATATTTACGCTGTCGGGCTGTTGGCGAATCTCGTCATCGCATTTTATCTTTGCGCGGCGCATCCGACTTTTTCCAATCACTCTTTCTGGCGTCGCAGTGTAGTCTGGATGGGAGCGGTTATCCTCGTTCTTTGCACCGCAATGTCGGTGCTGCACTTCAAAGAGTCCGTCAACATCCTGGATAAGCAGCGCTTTAGCGGTATTCAGGAGGTGAACACGGCAAAGTATCTTCTGACTGGAGACCCCTCCTCTTTGCAGAATAAGGCTCAGTATCACATTCCTCACCCTTCGGCAGACTTTTTGATGAGTGTTTTAGCAAACCCGGTCCTTCGCAAAGTGCTCCCGGCCGGCATTCGTGCTCCGCTGGATAACGAGCCAGCCGAAGGCTTCGGTTTTAGCGCTGGCGCCATACCCCCCGGTCTCCCGGTTTTGGCTCACAGGAGCGTGCTGGGTTCGTGGGCCGCAGACAAAGGGCATTCCCGGTCCGACTATCTAAGCCAACCCATTTCCAGCAGCTTCGGGTGGCTCGTTTTCGACATTGCCGGTGGCGGCCCGGGCGTATCACTTGAAATAGTCCCCTTAGAAGGTGCGGCCATTCAGATCGACCTTGGCGGCCTTCGCCCCGGGTGGCATGAGGTGCTGGTGGAGGCGCCTCATGGGCCTTTCAGGCTGCACGCCACGGACCGGAGCGAGCATGGCTGGATTGCTTTTTCCCTTCCAAGGGAACTTGCCGCGGGAGGCTATTTCGTTAGGCGGATATGTTCGGCAAATTTTGTGGTGCTTACACTTGGCCTGATGATTTTATTTGCGGGATTAATCGTTCTGCTAAAGGGAAACGAATCTGCGCAGCTCTTTGCAAACACCCTCCCGGCTGAAATCCCACGAGAAGTTTCCTGAGTTTCCAGGGCGTCCGCCAAGCCGTCTCACGGTGTGTTCTCTTTCAAGCGGTGGGTGTTGAGGAAAGTGCAACCCGGCTTTATGAGCAAAAACCGGGGGGAGCCTCGCGACTCCTCCCGGCTTGGATTATGCTTAGAAAGTTGGTCTTGGTGGTTATGGGCAATCTAAGGGATTTGACGATCTTTCTACGTTCCAGACGCGATGCCGGCAGATTACATCCACTCTTAGTCCTTACAGCACGCGACTTTGTGCGAATTACTGCAAACATCGGTTGTCGTCTCCCATCCACCGGAGGCGCCCGTGGTGAAAGACACGACGGTGCCGGTGTCTGTCCCGAGCTTCGAGGTCCACACGGCGCAGTTGACGCCCAAAGTCGTCGCCGGTTCAAAGGGCCAGGTGGTAGACGAAGCCGGAGGCAACAACCCGGTCTCCATACACATCGTAGCGCTCTGGCTCGGGTCGTACACACAGTTGTTAAGCGAGGGTTGGACCCACAACATGGTCGCACCCTGATTAGTCTGAGAACTTGGGATGCCAATCGAGCCGAAGAATTCATCGGCAGTGCACATACGCGAACCTGCAATCGTGTTACGACACGTTTGGTTCATGCCTGCCAGACCGCTGCGGGCCCCAACGGTGGAAGTCGAATTCCCTACATACACGTAAGTTGTGCCGTTCCCGGCATTTGCGTTCATACCGTAGCAGGAAATCAAACAAACAACTGCTGCAAACAATGCTAATTTTCTCATGCTGGCTACCTCTGCGGTGGTTAATGTAAGAACGAAATATTGTGCCAAATTGTGCGCCATACACCCAAACCGATTTGGTTCCGGATGCCACCCGAAAAAGCTTTCGAGACCCCAAAATCCGCGAAACTATACGATTTGCCAACGGAACATGCAAGCGGTTTGTCGATAGGACCGGCTCTTACAATTTGAGAACAGGCCTTGTTTCCCACGGTTTTCAGAGCTTGTATTTGCAGGGTGAGGGTGATAAACAAGGTGAAACCGGTGGACTGCTTTCGAGAGGATAAAAAGTGAGGGCTTCTCATTCGTATATCGAGGGAATCATCGTCCTGGAACCCCGTGTCTTTACCGATGACAGGGGATTTTTTTTTGAAAGCTACAACCAAAAAACCGTGGCTGCGCTCGGTATTGAGAACTCGTTTGTGCAGGACAATCACTCCCTGTCCCGCCGGGGAACACTCAGGGGCATTCATTACCAGGTGAGGACCCCCCAGGCGAAGCTGGTTCGTGTCATTAGCGGAGAGGTATTCGACGTAGCGGTGGACCTCAGAAGGTCGTCTCCAACTTTCGGGCGCTGGTTCGGTTTGAATCTTTCAGCCTCAAACAAGAGGCAAATCTATATACCCTCGGGTTTTGGCCATGGTTTTCTGACGCTTTCCGATATGGCGGAAATGCTCTATAAAGCAAGCGATTTTTATGCCCCTGAACATGAAAGATGCATAAGGTGGGATGACCCCGATCTGGCTATAGATTGGCCTCTGGGTGGAGAGAGGATAATTTCCGAAAAGGATGCGAAAGGCAGCTTTTTGCGAGAGGCCGAGTTGCCCGCAGACAATAGCAAGCAGCAAGTGGTATCCGTTTAGCCGGCGGGACATTGAGTTCTTTCCCGCCCACTGATTTAGGAGGTATTTAATGCCCTTTGGGGGTACCGGAGACGAACGCTCCCGCAAGGCTCCAGTTTCGGGCAAGTGGAAAGGCATTATCCTGGCCGGAGGCAGCGGGACCAGGCTCTATCCTCTGACCAAAGCGGTCTGCAAACAGCTGCTGCCGGTCTATGACAAACCGATGGTCTATTATCCTCTTTCGGTCCTCATGCTGGCAGGCATACGGGATATTCTCATTATTTCGACCCCTGTCGACCTGCCGAGATTCGAGACCCTTTTCGGCGATGGTTCTCAACTGGGGCTGCGTTTTTCCTATGCGGAACAACCCAGCCCCGACGGCCTCGCCCAGGCCTTTATCATCGGCAGGGAGTTCATCGGAGATGACCGCGTTTGCCTGGTCCTTGGCGACAATGTTTTCTATGGTCAGGGCTTGCAGCAGGTACTGAGCAGATCCACCCAAATCGAATCGGGGGGGCTTGTTTTCTGCTATCGGGTCAGAGACCCCGAGAAATACGGCGTGGTCGAATTCGATGGAGAGGGCAAGGCTTTAAGCCTGGAGGAAAAACCGGCTAAGCCAAAGTCATCCTATGCGGTTCCCGGGATCTATTTCTACGATAACACAGTGATCGAGATAGCATCCGGGCTTAAGCCATCCGCAAGAGGCGAGCTGGAAATTACGGATATTAACAACTATTACCTGGCGAGTGGGAAATTGAGGGTGGAAGTGCTGGGGAGGGGCTTTGCCTGGCTGGACATGGGGACGCATGAATCTTTGATCGATGCGGGCTGCTTTATTGAAACCATCGAGAAACGGCAAAATCTGAAAATTGGCTGTGTCGAAGAGATTGCATACAGGATGGGGTACATCGACGCGGCCCGGATGCGCATTCTTGCCGAGCCGCTAAAAAAGACGGGGTATGGACAATACTTGCTCAGGGTCCTTGACGATGACCCGTGAAGTTGCCGAAAATCGCAATATAATAGTTGTGGGAAGCCGCGGGATGCTCGGAGGGGAAGTCGTCGAGTCCCTGAGAAACGCGGGTCTCAGGGTTGTGGCCCTGAATTCCTCACTCGTCGATATAACGAAGAGAGAGGCCGTCCATTCGGCCCTGTGCGAAATCGCTTCACCGGGCCTTCTGATAAACTGCGCTGCCTATACGGCGGTCGATAAGGCCGAATCGGAACCGGAGGCCGCCTTTGCCGTAAACAGGGATGGGCCCGCCAATCTGGCCGGCGAATGCGAAAGACTGGGAATACCGCTCATCCATATTTCCACGGATTACGTTTTTAACGGCAAATCCGGCCAACCCTATAGAGAAGAAGATGCCGCCGATCCCATAAACGTCTACGGCCGGAGCAAGTGGGAAGGGGAAGAGGCTGTCAAGTCGCGGCTTGACCGGCACATAACGGTGCGCACTTCATGGCTTTACGGTTCAAGGGGGTCGAATTTTGTAAAAACGATCCTCAGGCTCGGCAGGGAGCGGGAAGAACTAAAAGTTGTGTCGGACCAGTTCGGATGTCCCACCTGGACTTGCGACCTCGCCGGATGTCTGGTCCGGATTGCCGGGCGCGCGCTTTCGAGTCCCCAAAAAGTCCCCTGGGGCGTTTATCATTTTTGCGGGGAAGGTGTGACGACATGGTATAGTTTTGCCTCGGCCATTTTGGACAACGCACGGCAGAGAGAAAAATCCCGTATCGCCAAGGTGTCGCCCGTACCGAGCAGCGCTTACCCGACCGTTGCTGCGAGACCCCAAAACTCAGCGCTTTGTTGCGGCAAGATCCGGGCAAGCTTCACAATTGCGCCGCCCCCCTGGGAAACGAGTCTTGCCCTCCTGATGGACCAACTATATTGACCTCCCCGGCGATGCCTGCGACAAGTATCATAATCGTTAGCCATAACGGGCTTCGCCAAACTACGGGCCCATGCCTGGAGAGCATTTTCAGAAACGGCGCCCGAACCGATTTCGAAGTCATCGTTGTGGATAACGACTCTTCGGATGATACGCCGGCCTACCTTGAGAACATGATGGAGCGCGAACCCGGGCTCAGGTGCGTTTTCAACAAATCAAACAGGGGATTTGCCGGCGGAAACAATGACGGACTCAAGATTGCCTCAGGCTCGGTTTTGATCCTTCTAAACAGCGACTGTATCGTAACGCAGAACTGGATCGCGGGTCTGAGCGCTTCCCTATTACACGACCCGGCCATCGGACTGGTGGGACCGGTTTCCAATTCGGTGGGAAACGAGCAGAGGATCTCCACAAGCGGTGTCACACCCGAGGAGATTATCGAGGAGGGAATGGCCTGGGTTTCCAACAGCCGAGGCGCAAGGTTCGAAACGGAGATGCTCTCTTTTTTCTGCGTCGCCATGCGCCGCGATGTGCTGGATCGGGTCGGAATGCTGGATGAGACTTTCGGGCTCGGCTTCTACGAAGACGACGATTACTGCATGCGCGCGCGCAATGCCGGGTATCGGCTGATATGCGAGGAAGACGTATTCGTCTATCACCGGGGAGGGGGCTCATTTGACCGGATCGGAAACGACACCCGGAAATTAATGAAGGAAAACCGCAAGAAACTGGAAGCCAAATACTGCCGCCACTTTGAGAGGACCCATCCAAGGCTGCGGCAGTTAAGGGTGATAGAAGGCTATTTGAGCGACGGCTTGGCCCCACACCATTTGGGCTCTCCAGCCGGAGATTTGAGCGACTTGGCCCCATACCAGTCGCGCCCTCCAGCCGGCGATTTAACAGGAAGTTCGAGACACTGCGTGCAATACAGAATATCCAATCGAATCAGGGCGATAGAGTCCCAAATGCCTCGGGGGATATTTAAAAAGTGGGCTTTTAAACGGCGCCTTGAGCGGCTGAAGGAGCTTCTAGCCCGAAATGGCTATGAATTTTGAGGGGGAAATGGATTTCATTTAGAGCGTCAGGGGGGCGAGGGCGGTTTCAGAGTTCCGGACAGGCGTTCCCTTTGGCGCTGGACCACTTGAAACAGGTCTATGTTTGATGGCTCCCAGGGTAAGTGTCTGTATCCCGACATATAATTACGCAAATTTCATTCCTGCGGCTATAGAATCCGTTCTCAACCAGGGATTCGTCGATTTCGAACTGATCGTTCAGGATGATTGTTCCAGCGATAATACCGAAGAGGTCATTGCTGAATTTTTATCCGATTCGAGGGTCAAATTCGGCCGAAACGGACGGAATCTCGGCCTTGCGGCAAACTGGAACCTCTGCCTGGGCAAAGCCCGCGGACAGTATATCAAGTATGTGTTCGCGGACGATCTCCTGGCCTCGGACGATGCTTTGAGCGAGATGGTTTACGCCCTGGATGGAGATCGCGACATCAGCCTGGTCGCCTCTTCCCGGAATATTATCGACGCACACTCCAAGGTATTGCGCGTCGAATCCTCCTTTGACAGAGATCTGGTTGCGCCAGGAACGAGCATCATTCGCAAGTGCCTATACCGCAGCCGTAACCTGATCGGTGAGCCGACCACCGTCATGTTCAGAAAAGAGCATGCCGGAAGGGGCTTCAACGAGGCTTACGAACACCTGTTGGATATGGAGATGTGGTTCCACCTGCTGGAAAAAGGGAAATTCGCCTTTATCAATCGCCCTCTCTGCTCGTTTCGGGTGCATCCGGCCCAGAAGACAAACGAAAATGTCCGCCGGCGCGTCTACCTGGACGATTATTATCTACTGCTTCGGCAATATCTGGACAGGCCTTACATCAGGATGGGATGGGGCCTCAAGAATTACCTGGTAGTGGACGCACTTTATCAGTTTTGGAAACTTCATAAGAGGGGGTTGTTGGAAAGGCAGGAAGCCTTGACGAGCATCAGGAGCAGGTTTCCCTCCTTCTTTTTCGTATATCCATTTTTTAAGCTTGTCAAACCATTCGTGAAGGTTTACTTGTCTGTGCTGGGCAGTCTGGTTCACTTGAACCAGTTATAGGCGGCAGCCAGTATAAATGTATCTATCGCTAGTATTACCAAAAGAACTGCGATGATGGCAAAAGAATATCGCTGACGTTTCTTTTGCTTCCTCAAAAGCTTTTTGTTATCGGCAATATTATCATCGCGTTCTGTAACAAGCTCATTCCATATATTCAAAAAATCCGCTGCGTTTTCGAATGTTTCAGTAATAGTCCAGATCTCGTCGGATACTGTTCCGCTGGCCGCTGCTTTGTCTAATAGAGAATAAAAGTGTGTTGCAATCGGCGAGCATGCTATCTTCTGTTTACTGGAATGGTGCCTCAGTTGGGGAAGAATGATTTGATCTACAGCTCCCGCTATTTGTGCTTCACTTATAGAGGGCGAAAGGTCTAAGGCGTCCAGCACCATGCGCGCCTGCTCTAAGCCGGCTTCGAACCAGCGATCATAGTCTACAATAGCTCGCAGGTGGCCGCGGGCAAATGACAACGCATCCAGGTTGGTCCTAAGCCAAAGCGCCTGAGCATGTAAAAAAGAAAAATCGTCTCGACGAGCCAAAGACGCGGCTACAGATCCCGGGTGGCGAACTGCCAGTATATAAAGAGGCTCCAGTTGCAGTTCATCGAATATTTCCTGCCACAAGGGTAAAAAGACCGCCGTCCTGGGGTCCTTGAACCCCCATATCTTGTCTGTCCTCTCACGTTCGGAGCGGACGAATTCGATAAGGCCGCCTTTTAATTCCTGGATATTGGGGCTGCGCCACCAGTTGACGGGAAGTGGCAACGGAGGATTTTTCCAGGTACAGTTCAATTCCTCAAAAATTTGTTCATGAATTTGGCAAATTCGCCGTGATTCCCAGTATCCCGCGGCATTTGCTTCATCGGCAGGTATGAGGTCCTGCCCGAATTCCACCCCGGCGGCATGCATGAAATTGGCAATCAGGGAAGTCCCGCTTCGGTGCATACCCAGGATTACGACTATCGGCACTTTATTGGCCACGAGACTTGCCTTCATATTAGGGGTCGTTCTATCGATATGTCCACGAGCGCTGCAACATAGCCTAGAAAGGGCTATCCTGCAACAGGTTTTGGCCTCCCTCAGGCGCGCCGGAATTCACTCTATCCCTGAAGTTCCCGGGCAGCCGCAAGAGTGCACCTCTCGGAGGAACTCACGGTTGTGACGTTCCTGTCGCATCGATATCTTCCGTCTATAAGCCTACTGCAATAACAACTGTCTTTCTCGAAGCCGCTTGATTTCATCTCGAAGGAGGGCAGCTTTTTCGAATTCGAGCCGGGAGGCAGCTACTTTCATCTCCTTCTCCAGGTCCTGAAGCCGTTCGTCAGGTGAAACAAGGCCGTTCGCCTGGTCCAGTGACTCCTGCGGTTCGAAGATAAATTCGGACTCATGGGGCTTCATGCGGTATTCGGCAAGAATGTCGCCGATTTCCTTCTCTATCGAGCGTGGTGTTATATTGTTGACGACGTTGTACTCGAGCTGCTTTTTGCGCCGCCGGTCCATCTCCTGGATAGCTCGGCGCATCGAGTCGGTCATCTTGTTGGCGTAGAGTATGACCGTTCCGTTCACATTGCGTGCGGCGCGCCCCGCTGTCTGGATCAGGGAGCGGTCAGACCTCAAAAAACCCTCGTTATCGGCGTCCAGCACGGCTACAAGCGACACTTCGGGGATATCGAGGCCTTCCCGCAGCAGGTTAATCCCAACCAGGACATCGAAATTTCCGAGCCGCAGGTCTCGTACCGTTTCGATCCGCTCGATGGTGTTGATGTCCGAGTGTAGATAGCGAACCCGGATGTCGAGATCGGCAAGGTATTCGGTCAGGTCTTCTGACATTCTCTTGGTGAGCGTGGTAACCAGCACGCGGTGGCCACCTTTCACCTGTTTTCGGATTTCCCCTATCAGGTCGTCGACCTGGAAGTCGGCCGGGCGAACTTCGAGCTGCGGATCGACAAGCCCGGTAGGTCTGATGATCTGCTCTATTACGGACTCTCTGGTATTGGCAAGCTCGTAAGGACCAGGGGTAGCCGATACATACACGACCTGTTTGACACGGGTTTCGAACTCGTCGAAATTAAGCGGCCTGTTGTCGAGCGCCGAGGGCAACCTGAATCCGTACCGGACAAGAGTCTCTTTCCTGGCTTTATCACCATTGTACATGCCGCGAATCTGGGGGACCGAAATGTGGCTTTCGTCGATAAACAATAGCCAGTCTTCCGGAAAATAATCGAGCAGCGTGTAGGGGGGCGTCCCGGGCGCTCGACCGTCAAGATGCCTGGAGTAGTTCTCAATTCCGTTGCAGTAACCCAGTTCGATGAGCATTTCGAGATCGAAGCGGGTTCGTTCCTCGAGTCTTTGTGCCTCGAGAAGCTTACCCTCCCGGTGGAAGATCGTCGAGCCTCAGGGACAGCTCCTCTTTTATGGCTTTTACCGAGCGTTCGAGCGTCTCGGGGGCGGTGACGTAATGAGTCCCGGGGTAAATGTCCGCTCTTTCCATGCGCCGGATGGTCCTTCCGGTCAGCGGGTCGACTTCCTTGATCGAATCGACTACGTCTCCGAAAAACTCTATGCGTATCGCCCGGTCCTCCTCGTAGGCGGGGAAGACCTCGATAACGTCGCCCCTTGCGCGAAAAACGCCGCGATGAAAATCATAGTCGTTTCGCTCGTACTGGATATCCACCAGCTTGCGCAGAACGTCTTCCCTCTGGATTTGGTCTCCGGTCCTCATCTGCAAAAGCATCTTCTGGTATGTTTCGGGGGAACCCAGGCCGTATATGCAGGAAACGCTCGCCACGATTATGACGTCACGACGCTCCAGCAGGGAGCGAGTGGCCGAATGGCGCATCTTGTCGATTGTTTCGTTAATCGATGAATCTTTTGCGATATATGTATCGGTCTGAGGGATATAGGCTTCGGGTTGATAATAATCGTAATAAGATACGAAATACTCGACGGCGTTGTCAGGAAAAAAGGACCTGAACTCACCGTAGAGTTGCGCTGCAAGCGTTTTGTTGGGGGCTATTACAAGGGCCGGCCTCTGGAGCCTGGCTATTACGTGAGCCATGGTAAAAGTCTTGCCCGACCCCGTTACGCCAAGCAGGGTCTGCTCGGCCACCCCGCTCGATATATTCGCAGTCAGCTTGTCAATGGCTTGTGGTTGGTCCCCGGTTGGTTGAAACTGACTACGCAGCGCGAAAGGTTTCATAAGAAATCCGGTTTGCCTCCAGATGCAACTGATTGATTTTTATTGCTCCCTGACCCAAGACTTATGTCTTTAATTTGAATTTGGACTGATACGGAAGTGATTATAAACCCGTTCGCCGGTTCGGAAAAGGCGGACAGAATTGGAGCCTCTGGTGAGGTGATCCCATGACCACGAATGTGGACTTGGCGTGACGGGCGGTTGAAATCGCCTGGCGGGCTGATTTGCGGCTGATTGAGTATTGGCGGTCAGGACAGGGCGTTGTCCTCTTCGTCTTCATCATCTTCGGCAGTCGCAGCGCCAGCCAGGGGCTCCATGTCCTTTTGCTTGAATTCGAGGCGTTTGAGGCGCGACCTGTCGTTTATGACCTTCTCCATCTCACGGCGAACCTCGGCCTGGGTCATAAGTTCGGAAAGCAGGATCCGTTTGTAGCTGATGCTGCGCAACTCGTTTTCCAGAAATTCGTCTCTCTCCTGCTTAAGTTTGAGATTTTGGTGAAAAAGCTTTTCCTCAAGAGACTCATTTTCAATAAGCAACGTTATCAACATATCGCTGAGCTTGCTTTTGCGCAGCCCCATCATCCCGACGCCGGCCGCCTTCCTCCTGTACTGTTCCAATTTGTTTTCGAGAAACTCGACGCGTTGCTGGAGTTCCTTTTTTTCGTTTTCGAGCTTCTGCTTCTCATTATCCCAAAAGGCCTTGAGCGCTCGTTCAATCGTGAGCATTTCCTCACGATCATCGGCAGCCTGGATTTTATATTTCCGGAAATGTACCCGGTATCCGATAAAATAGCTGAGCGAAAATATGACCACGACGCAGAAAAGGGCAGCCATGACCTGATAGACGATCAAATCCATCCAAATTTCCTCTCGTTGAAGTTGGGCCGTGGAATGGTGCTCCTTCGTGCGAATAAGCGCAACCCGCCCGTACCTGCCGCCAGTATAAACTGTAATATCAACCAGGTAAACACGCGAGGCTGATTACAGCCGAGATCGAAGGGGCGAAGAGGGAATAAAGAAAAGAGGGGGATCCGGCCCGAAGCGGCATGCTTCGAACCGGAGCTTTTTCGATTTTTATCAGGCGCCTGGCGCCACCTTTTGGATCATCTCAGGTTGTTGCTGCGCGAGCAGATACCATTTTCTGAAGGCCAGAACGAAAACGATCGCCATTAGAATCATCAGCGCGGCTGCAAGGCTGACCAGGAGGTATTTGCCCTGATTAAAATTAGTTTGTACGAGGTAGTAGCCCGCGGTCATCGTGACCGGCAGCATAAAAATTCCGGGAATGGCGGTAATCAACGAGTATTTCATTTTCCCCATATTCATAATCATGGTCGTGCCGACAATGAGGGCGCACGCGGCAAGTAGTTGGTTACTCATGCCGAACAGCGGCCAAATCGTTCTGATATCGCCAGTATAGACCAGGTATCCCCAAACGAGTGTAAACAGGGCGCTTGTCAGGACAATGCCGGGTATCCATCTCTTTTCGGAAAACTTGGGAATGACCCTCCCGATAATTTCCTGGAGGAGATATCTTCCCACCCTTGTTCCGGAGTCAACTGCGGTCAGGATGAATACGGCCTCGAACATGATGGCGAAATGATACCAGTATGACACAAGCCCTTTCATGAAGGAAACGGAGCTGAAAATATAGGCCATACCGACAGCGAGCGAAACAGCGCCTCCGGGCCGGGCCTGGACATTCTCCTGGACCGCCGCAGCCAGTTGAGGAAGGTGTACGGGCGTCATGCCAAGGGTCTTGTAAGCTTCAGCAGAGGCGTTTATGGCGAAATAGTCGGAAGGGACAAGCACGCAGGCGGCGATAAGGGCCATTATTGCAACGAAGCCTTCGACAAGCATTGCTCCATACCCTACGAAAAGGATGTCCCTCTCGTTGTTCAGCATCTTGGGCGTTGTCCCGGTTCCGATTATCGCGTGAAAGCCCGATAACGCGCCACACGCAATAGTGATGAAAAGAAACGGGAAAACCGAACCGGGAGCGGTAACGAGAGGGCCGCCACCACTGATGTACTTGGTCAGGGCCGCCATCTGGAGGGACGGATGGACTAAGACGATACCTATTGTAAGAGCGAAAATGGTTCCCAGCTTAAGATATGTCGAAAGGTAATCCCGGGGGACCAGGAGCAGCCAGACCGGCAAAGCTGACGCCGCAAAACCGTACACAGGAATCAGAATGGCGCATTGATTTTGAGACAGATAGAACAATTTCGAGAGCAGGGGATGAGCTGCGACAAAGGGACCGCTTAGAATTACCAGGGCAAGGAGTACGGCGCCGATGATACTTCCACCTGCCACGTCTCCAGGCCTTAGCACGTGCATCCAGACACCCATGATAACGGCGATAGGCAGAGTGGCGATGACGGTGTAAGCGCTCCAGGGGCTCTTCATCATGGCATTTACGACAGCCAGGGAAAGTCCTGCAAGGGTCAGGATAAGAATAAACAACACGGCGAAGCTTGCCACGACCCCGGCCGCCTTCCCGATCTCAGATTCAGCGATGTGCGAGATGCTTTTTCCTTCGTGGCGTATCGAAGCGAAAAGGATGACCATGTCATGCACCGCCCCCGCAACTACAGCTCCAATGATAATCCAGAGGGCGCCGGGCAGATAACCGAACTGGGCCGCCAGTACCGGTCCGAGAAGTGGACCGGCTGCCGCAATGGCCGCAAAGTGATGGCCGAAAATGACATATTTGTTGGTGGGGTGATAATCGATGCCGTCCTTGAGTGTGTGGGCCGGAGTGGACCTGTTCGGGTCCAGTTCCAGGACCTTGTTCGCTATGAACGTGCCGTAGTAACGATAGGCCAGGGCAAAAACACACAGGGCAACGAAGACAAGGGTGAGCGCGTTCATTAAAGTCTCCTTCCGATTGCCGGGAATCGTAAAGACGATCTGATGAAAACCGGTTCGTGGAAAATGGAAAAACACCGATGCGGCAGGATTTCGCAAGCGTAAGCGGGTGGGGCAGGGAAGGCCGGACAAATGAGCTTCAATCGATTCTCGAATTCAAATGGTCCAGTATAAGGTTCGCAAATCCAAAATGTGCCCAAACTTCAATGAAATGCTCCCAACCGGATTGGCTGGTCGGCGGCAGCCTCACCTTGTCAAGGGAACTCTGATTAGTCCTTTAAGTCAAGTAAATGTATCGGCCATGGTTCTGTACTATCATCTCGGCTCTATCCGCCTTATCATTGTCAACCGACAAGAGATAAAGCAGGATATGGGTGTCAATAAACATTTTAGGATCGGGCATTCGCATCGCCCCGATCGAACTTGAAATCGGCCGGCAACTTTCCCGGGAACTGCCGCAAACGCGTAAGGATCGCTGCGTTGTCAGGTTTCTTCCTGAAATGTATACCTAGTATTCGCGTCAGGGTCAACACAGGAACGGGAAATTCATTATTCCCGTTTTCCCAAATTGAATAGACCCCGGAAATAGAAAAAGCCGGAAAGCGGCAACACCGCAATCCGGCCATATACAATCCAGTTGAGGACACTATTGCTTCTTAGCTGGAGCCTTGTCCGGTTTTTGCTGCCCCTGCTGGGGCTGTTCGTTTGCCGCTGGTGATTTTGCAGACTCGGGTTTTGCCGGGGAAACGCCTGCCGGGGCCTGCTGCTGCGCCGCCGGCGCTTCGGGCTGAACCGGGCGTGCTTCAGGGAGTACCGGCTGTTGTTGCTCGGGTGGTTTCGGCTGGGTCTGCTCCATAGGGATTTCCGTCATGACCGATTTGCTCGTGCCGGCCCCCGGTCTGTACATGTATGAGAGAAGCAGGGACGTGATCATAAATACCACGGCCGCTCCCGTTGTGACCTTGCTCATGAAAGACCCGCCGCCTGCTCCGCCGAACAGGGTTTGCGATGCTCCACCGAATGCCGCACCCATTTCCGCGCCCTTGCCGGTCTGGAGTAGGACGATTAGAATCAGTGCGATACAGGCAACCAAATGAAGAAGGACAATAACAAGGCTCATTAGTTTTTGAATTATCTCCTAAGAATTGAACTCAATAATACGCTTAAATGAGCCCACTTCAAGGCTCGCTCCGCCAACGAGCGCTCCGTCGATATCAGGTTCGGCCATTAGCGCATCGATGTTATCAGGCTTAACCGAGCCACCATACAATATCCGGGTCTTCTTTTCAACTCCTTTGTTGAACAGGGACTCGATCCTGCTGCGAATGAAAGCATGGACCTCCTGAGCCTGGCCGGGTGTCGCGGTCTTGCCGGTACCGATTGCCCAAACCGGTTCATAGGCGATGACTGCTGCTTCGGCCTGGTCCGCACTCAAACCCTTGAGCGCCACATCGAGCTGGCTGCCGATAACCTGAAATGTTTCGCCCCGGTCGCGCTGTTCGAGTACCTCTCCGACGCAGATAATGGGAACCATGGAGGCTTTGAAGACGGAAGCGGCCTTCAACCGCACTGTTTCGTTCGTTTCGCCAAAAAGCTGGCGCCGTTCCGAATGGCCTATAATTACGCAGTCGCATCCCAAGTCTTTTAGCATAACCGGTGAGACTTCGCCGGTGAAGGGGCCCTTTTGCTCCCAGTGGCAATTCTGGGCCGCCAGGTTGTAACCGCGTTGTTTGAGACTGTCCCGGACGGATTCAAGCGCTGTGAACGGGGGTGCTATCACTACTTCCCGGTCATCACACGGACCGGTTTGTTCCTGGATGGATACGACGAAAGAAATCGCCTCCGCCACGGTTTTGAACATTTTCCAGTTGGCGGCGATCAGAGGTTTCCTGTTCGAATTCAATTCGGATACTCCGTAAGTTTGGATTTTTGAGTGCAAAAAAACCTGCCGGGCACTGAGAACGGCGGTGAAAATCGCGGCCCCCGCCGACCCGGGACTTTATTTCAACACTTCTCCAGGGCAGTTATGCCGGGAAGCTCTTTTCCCTCCAATAATTCCAGAAAAGCGCCGCCCCCGGTGGATACGTAACTCACCTTGTCATCAACTTTGGCTTGCCTGACGGCGGCGGCTGAATCGCCGCCGGCGATAACGGTGAGGGCGCGCAACGACCCCATGAATTCTGCTAGAGCGAAGGTGCCCTTGTTATAGGGCGGGACCTCGAAGACGCCCATCGGGCCATTCCAAATGATCGTGCTGCAATCCTGAAGGACCGATTCGAATACCTGGATGGACTGAGCGCCAATGTCCATGATTCGCATATCGGGGGGTATCCGGTCGATGGGGACCTGCCGTATGTCGGCGCAACTTCCGGAGTCGGTGCAGACAACCGCGTCGACCGGCAAAAATATTTTGACGCCTCTCTTGTTTGCCGCCTCCATCAGGCTGGTGACAGTTTCGACCTTATCATTTTCGACCAGGGATTTGCCGACCCCCTTTCCCTGTGCCTTAAAGAAAGTGTTGGCCATAGCCCCGCCGATAAGGAGGTAGTCCATTTTTGGAATGAGATTTTCGAGAAGACCAATCTTGGTGGACACTTTCGCGCCCCCGACCACAACTGCGAGCGGCCTTTGAGGGTTGTCGAGGGCCTTTTTGAAATACTCGATCTCTTTAATGAGCTGATAGCCTGCGGCGCACATGGGCATGAACCTGGTAATCCCATCAATCGAGGCGTGAGCGCGGTGAGAGGCTGCAAAGGCCTCGTTTACGTAAACGTCGGCCAGTTCAGCCAATTGTTTTGCGAATCCGAGGTCGTTTTTCTCCTCCTCCGGATGAAAACGAAGGTTTTCGAGGAGAAGCGCTTCGCCTCCTTTCAACGCTGAAACCAGTTTCTCGACATCGGGCCCAATGCAATCCGGGGCAAGAGGCACAGGTTTTGCCAGCAGTTCGGAAAGATACTTCGCCACGGGACCCAGAGAAAACTCCTCGACCCGCCTGCCCTTTGGCCTGCCCATATGCGAAGCAAGGATAAGCCTGCCTCCGGAGTCGAGGACCTTGCGCAGACTCGGCAAAACCGCACGGATGCGAAAATCGTCTTCTATGCGCCTTTCCTTATCCAGGGGCACATTGAAATCGACTCGCATGAAGATTCGCTTGTCTTTGTAATCAAGACCATCGAGGGTTTTCATAACTCCGGACTTCTCCTTTGCATCTTGGAAAACCAGGCTAGTCGAGCGCTTTGCCTACCATAACCGCCAGTTCGGCCACTCTGTTCGAATAACCATATTCGTTGTCGTACCAACTGAAGACTTTGACCATCCGGCCGGCCATGACGTTGGTCAACCTGGAATCCACGCTCGATGAATAATAGGTGTGGTTAAAATCAACCGAGACCAACTCTTCGGTCACGTACTGAAGGATGCCTTTGAGCGGTCCGTTCGCGGCCTGCTCGAAAACGGTGTTCACCTCTTCCTTCGTTACATCCCGGCCGACCCTGCACACGAGGTCCACGAGTGAAACGTTCGGGGTGGGAACGCGAATGGCCAGACCGTCCAGCTTGCCCTTAAGGTCCGGAATCACTTCGGCGACGGCGCGGGCCGCGCCGGTGGTGGTCGGAATCATGGAGAGGGCGGCGGCCCTCGACCTTCGGCGGTCGCTGTGCATCGAGTCGTGTAGACGCTGGTCCAGGGTGTAGGCGTGAATAGTTGTCATCAGCCCGTGCTCTATTATGAACCTGTCGTGGAGCAGCGCCGCGATGGGTGCGAGACAGTTCGTGGTGCACGAGGCGTTCGAGATAACATTGTGGGTTCGGGGGTCGTATGTTCCATCGTTTACCCCGATTACGAAGGTGGCGTCCATACCCTTTCCCGGGGCAGTTACGATCACCTTTCTAGCCCCGGCGCTCAGATGCTTTTCAGCCGTATCGCGGCTGGTGAAGCGGCCGGTGCTCTCCAGGACTATGTCAATTTTCATCTCCCGCCAGGGCATCTGGGCAGGATCGGTTATCTTGAGGCATTTAACCGACTTGTCATCGACGATCAATTGGTCGTCGGTTCCCCTGACGTCATGGGGCCATACGCCATGAACGGAGTCGTACTTGAGAAGATACCCCAACTCCGAAGGATTGGACAAATCGTTTAGGGCGACAACTTCCAGCGGAAGTTTCCGATCGTTTAGGATTTTGTAAATAGTGCGCCCGATGCGTCCGAACCCGTTTAACGCTACGCGAATAGCCATTGGTTGCTTCCTTCCGATATAAATAATTTTGAATTTTGCGGGGCGCTCGCCCTCCGAAATGCTCATGTAAAATATCGTCAACAGTTTAAGATAACTTTATTACAGAATTAATCAAACCCGGCCTTCAGGCGGAAAGTGAAGCGCTATCCCGTGATATTAGTCGATTTCTGCTAAATGCTTTTCCTATCAAAGAACTTCATCGGCGTGGCGTCAGCGCGCGATTCTTAGCAGGATTTACTGGAACTCGAAAGCCGGAAACTTACCCCGGTCCCCTGGACCAACCCCAGTTCGGACGCAGCATTGCCCCGGTTGACCGCGATTTCAATAAAACTGCTGCTTCCGGTCAGGGCGAGCGCTTCCCCGGCCCTGACTCTTCCATAGGTATTCTCTATTGAATTTAGTACCTTTTCCCCGGCCTTGACGGTCCATTTATTCCCCGGTCCCTGGGTTTCCAGGGTTTCAAGCCTGACATTGACAATTGCGTTTCCGAACCGGTCGATATGGATCACTTCACCTCGGACATCTCCCTTGCCGATGATTGGTTCGCTCCATTCGGCAACCGCAGGATCGCGTGGAGGCCCAAGGCTACCGAAGGGGACACCGCGGGCTATATGAGCTGCGGCGGGCGCGAAGAGGTCGCGGCCGTGAAACGTGCTGCTCAGAGGGGTCTTCCGGAATTGGCTGTTTTCGAGATCCCGTGCCTCCCACAAAGTCTCTTTCTTTAGTACGAGCGAGAAAACCCCGTTGTCGGGACCGACAAAAAAATAGGACCCGGCTCGAATTGCTATGGCGCCGCGCTCTGTCCCGACGCCAGGGTCCACCACAGCCAGATGAATGGCGCCCTTTGGAAAATATTCATAGGAAGAGAGTAAAACAAAGGCTGCGGAGCGAATATTATGGGGGGCAATGAGATGAGTCATGTCAATGAGCTTCGCATCGGGGCAGATTTCGAGCATGACACCCTTCATGCCGGCCACATATCCATCCTGGAGTCCGAAATCTGTCAAAAGGGTGATCAGGGGCGAACTCAAATTGTTTACCTCATGCGTGTTGAAAGAAATAATGCAAAACACTTCATATTTTGCTAATGATTTGCAGGGAGTCAATAACTGTTTTGTAAATGAGTTGCCGATACTCACACTCGTGTCCAACAAGGAGGTGCTAATGACGTTTCGGGGAGAAAATCCCATGATTGAAGAGTTGCTGGGTTTTGCTCAAGATACGATTTCCAGCGCTGGTAAAAAGGCCCTTGAGCTTTACGGGAAGGGCAATCCCGGGGTCAAATTCGATGAAGAGCTTGTGACCTCCGCCGAGTTGTCGCTTGTGAGCTTTTTCAGGGAGCGACTCAATACAGTCTTCCCCGGGCACGGCGTCTTCGGAGATCCCCTGCCCTCCGAAGATTACAGTCACGGCGAAAAAAGATATCTCTGGATTTACGATCCGATGGATGGGGTAGCCAATTTCCAGGCCGGGATCCCGATATGGTGTACGTCACTGGCGCTTCTCGAAAATTTCTGGCCGGTTTTGGGGGTTACCTTCATGCCGGTTTCCGGTGACCTTGCCTACGCAATCGTCGGGCACAAGGCATATTGGCGTCAAAAGGAGATAAGGATTCCGGACACGGGTGAGATTAGCAACGACAGTGTGCTGCTCACCTACTCCAGGTTCCATAACCGATACCGGTCCACTTTCCCCGGCAAGATCCGCAACCTCGGATCGACCGCCGCGCATATAATATACGTGGCCATGGGGCGGGCGGAAGGGGCGCTGCTGGCAAACGTTTCATATCGAGATCTTGCGGCGGCCCAGATTATTCTTAAGGCCGCAGGCGGCAGCATACACCGGATGGACGGCCGTGAGTTTCACCTGAGCGATTATCTTGGCGGGCAGCGCATAGAGGAACACCTGATCGCAGCGCCCGAGGGTTCCTTTGAATCCATAAGAATGTATCTGAAACAGAGCGGCGAGGAGTGATCGTGAGTATTGTTGATGCATGTGCCGCAAAATAGCGAAAACCGCGATTGCCGCAATAGGTTTCGGCCGCCGCGCCAACTTGGCGTGAGGGACGTTTTTTGGACAAAAGTGATGAGATGTATTAGAATCACCAGTTAGAAAGGGTCGCGGGTTTTTCGACCTAAAACGGCCCCGGGCAAACCGGAGGAAAGAGTCAAAGACGATTTTCTTCCGGGTCGTGTCCCCGCGGTGGTTGCGCCTGCTCTGGGGACTAAAGTGCTATCTGGAAAAGGACTGATGGATAAACTCGATTTTAGCGAAGTCAGGGTCCTTCTCATCGAAGACGATGAAGACGACTATATCCTGCTCTGCAGTCTCCTGGCAGAAGCGCCTTCGGCGCAGTATAAGGTTACCTGGACCCAAATCTATGAAGACGGTTTGCGGGAACTTACGAAGGGTGACTATGACGTATGCCTTCTTGATTACCACCTGGGGGTCAGGGATGGACTGGAGATCCTCAGCACGCTCGAGGAATCGCCTGGAGAGACCGCCGATAATCGTTCTTACAGGCCAGGGTGATTATAAGGTTGACCTGAAAGCGATGAAATACGGTGCAGCCGACTATCTGGTCAAAGGCCAGATAAGTGCGCACACGCTCGAAAGAGCGATCCGCTATGCAATGGAGAGAAAAAAGTCCCAGGATGCGTTGAGTGAGTCGGAAGGGCAGCTCAAGCGCCTTTCTTCGGCGCTGTTGAATGTGCAGGAAAATGAGCGAAGAATGCTGGCCGACGAACTGCACGACGAACTTTTGCAGCTTTTGACGGCCATAAAGTTAAAAATCGAAGCCGTTATGGTGCGGCTGGACCCAAATCAAAGTCCCGCCAAAGACCTTGAGGCACTTATTCCCAATATTCAGGCCGCGGTCGCGCAGGTCCGCAACATGTATACGGAACTGAGGCCCACGGCGCTCGATGACCTCGGGATTCTGGCAACCTTGAGAGGTTTTTGCAGGGAATTTCAAAAGGAGCACCCCTCAATCCAGGTGGAGCGCCAATTCGAGGTGAACGAACGGCAGATATCAGCCGAACTGAGGTTGGTGATCTTTCGTATCGTTCAGGATGCCCTGAAGAATGTGGCGGCACACAGCAAGGCCGATCTCGCACGGGTCTCGCTGGTCGGCGAAAAAGGATTAGTGAGACTGGACGTGGTGGACAATGGTACCGGGTTCAACGTATCTCGCGCCATGTCAAACACAGACTCGATTAGCGGGCTGGGATTGATGAGCATGAAAAGAAGGGCGGAACTCTCGGGCGGCTCGTTCCACATCGATTCAAGTGAAGGCAGGGGCACCCTGGTCAGGGCGCAATGGCCTATTACCTCTTTGTGAGTGATAGTGCACCCTTCCAAATATAGGCCCTTTCTGTTTTTTCCAGGTCCGCCAATGCCGGAATCGTCCCCAGCATGACAAGGATGAGGAGAAAAGACCCTATGTGAGCGGCTTTGAGCCACTTGTTCACAGGGCTTTCTCCATCATTTGTGAAAGGGCGACAAAGCGAAAACCGCGGCAATGAATTTCATCGATTATAGAAGGGAGCGCCTCGACCAGTTGGCTTGAATCGGCCCTTTCTTCAACCCCGCGTCCGTCATGCAACAGGATTATGAAGCCGTCCCGGACTCCCTTGAGGGTCCTGCGCGCGATTGTTTCGGCTCCGGGGCGGTCCGTGTCCCAGACGCCAAGTGTCCATGCTACCGAAATACAGCCGCATTTACGGGAAATCGCGTTTGTCCATGGATTCCTCCATCCATGTGGGGCACGAAAAAGGGTCGGCCGTCTGCCGGTGTGCTCCTCGATGATGTCTGAGGTTTTTCTTATTTCTTCCTTCACGAGGGAAGAAGACTTCAGTGGGAGGACCTCATGGGTCCAAGTGTGGTTCCCTATTTCATGGCCCTCCAGCGCAAGTCTTTTCAGCGCGGCCGGAAACCTCCGGCAATTGGACCCGGTTACAAAGAAAGTCGCCCGGACCCGGCGCGCTTTCAAAATATCGAGTATCTGCGATGTAAAAGGTTCGTTGGGGCCGTCGTCAAAGGTCAGGGCCACCATGTTGGCCCCGGTCCTCCCTTTCCAGAATATCGGCCCGAATAGGGGCGAGCGGCGCTCGAAAACGCCAAACGCAAGAATGGCTTCGTAGAGGGAGAAGGCGAAAAGCCAGATCAAAAAGTTTTTCCCTGAAGAACGCACGAACCCGGCGAAAAGGGCCGCAGCCAGGGAGGCCAAAATGAGGGACAGGAGCGTTATAGCTCCAACTATCCTGAGAATCATCAACTGTTTAGAATTTCCTCATAGAATTCATATAGCACATCGGTCACTTTGTCCCATGAAAAACGCGAAGCTTTGCGTCTGCCCGCGAGACCCATTTCCTTCATCAGACAGGGATTGCGCAGAAGTTCGATGATGGCTTCGGCAAAGGCCGCCGGGTCATTGGGCGGAACCATGACACTTTCCTCCCCGCCCAGAAGCTCCAGGTAGCCGGAGTTCCGGGTAGCTACGATCGGCTTGCCCGAAGCCATGGCCTCCAGTAGGGTAACGCCGAAAGATGCCTTCTCAACGGGGGAGCAGAATATATCGCTTGTGGCGTAGTAGCGGTTGCGTTCTTCGAGCAAAGGACCGGCCAGGTATATGTCTTTTCGCAGGTCCTGCGGGACGAGTCGCCCGTAATAGCGTCTGAGCGGACCGCCTCCCACGATTACCAGCCTGATTTCCGGGAACCTGGACTTGATTATCGCGAAAGCTTTCATCATCAAGGGAAAACCATTTCGCGGATCGAGCCTGCCCAGAAAAAGCAAATTTTTCCTGCCATCGTCGAATTGAGGTAATTTCGGTATATAGGGACTAAATTCGAAGGTATCGACTCCGTTTGGTATAATCCGAGCCTCCATTTTGAAAAAGGGCCTGAGAGCGTCGATACAGCTTCTGGAAACGGCTATCCGCCCATCCAGCTTATCGACGAGCCTTTTCTGGAAAGATCTCTTCAGCAGGGAATACCACAGGCTCCTGTCGAAATAAGTGTGAAAGGTGCCGATCGTCGGACATTTTGCTTTGTAGAGGGCAAGCATCGGCAGGGTAGGAACCAGCGGCGAATGGAGGTGGAGCAGGTCGAAGCTTTCACGCTCCATGACGTGTTTTAATTGACCGATGATGCCTATTCCCATGGTGATTCGCGCAATCGATCCGTTGCTGAGGATCGATACGCCTCGCCCGACTCTTATGACGTCGGGCGAACTTGTGTCGTTTAGACCTGGATTCAGACGGGAGGTAATTATCTTGACGGTATGGCCTTTTCTGCGAAGCCGCGCCGCGGTATTGTGCACGTGCTCCGATATGCCTCCCAGCAAAGGGTAATAATATTCCGTTACTATTCCGATTCTCAGACTCATGGTTTGGGATCCCGGTCCGAATTGAAGGGCAGGACAGCCTGTCCGGAAACAAGGTAAGCACCGGACAGGGTTTACGGTAATTAAGGCCGCCTATGAGAATTGAATGAGAACTGACGGTGACGCTGTGAGAAAATTCTTTCCACCCGGTTTTCAGCCGGCCCCGTTCCGGATGAGCGATCACAAATATTACGATTTGGCGACGAAGTTTTTTCACGACCCCGGTTCATCGAATTCTCCTTCCATTTTTGCCACAAAAAAGTTTACATACGGAAAAATATTTCCCTTTCGCTCGAGTATGCGTCCGTAACGGGTCTTTTTCCGTCGGATTAGGCATTGGCATCGCTTTTCAAGCGATAGAGTTCCAAGCAAGGGGCCCCTGGAGAGTTCAGATGCGTAAGACCTATGTGATCGACACAAATGTTTTGCTCCACAATCCGGACGCGCTTTTTGCGTTTGAAGACAATCATGTGGTGATTCCCTTCGCAGTAATCGAAGAAATAGACAATCAGAAAAAAAGACAGGACGAAATAGGAAGAAACGCCAGAGTCGTTTCGAGGGAGCTGGACGCGCTTCGGGAATCGGGCAGCCTGTCCGAGGGCGTTGACCTGCCAAAGGGCGGGCGGTTGACTATCGAACTCAATCATTCCGGCATGCGCGGTTTCCCGCAGGGTTTGGACCTTGAAAAGTTTGATAACCGGATTCTCGCCGTGGCCTACAATCTGAACAATTCCGGGGGAGATCCGGTCACTCTCGTGACCAAGGATCTCAACCTGCGGATTAAAGCCGACGTGCTCGGCATACGGGCCGAGGATTTCTACAATGATAAGATCGATTACGGGCAGCTCTACCCCGGGGTCGGCGAAGTATATCTGTCTGCCATGGAACTCGACAGATTCTATAAGGAAGGAAAGCTTAACTTCGACCCGCATGACGCTTTTCCCAATCAATTCATGCTCATCAAATCCAACGATAATCCGTCCCAGTCGGCGCTGACGCGTTACCACAGAGGAGCTCTTCTGCCTCTTAACTATGGCGAGGCAAGTTGCTGGGGGGTCAGGGCACTGAACAAGGAGCAGAAATTCGCGTTCGAACTTCTCCTGAACGACCAGGTAAAGATCGTTACCCTTGTCGGCAGGGCAGGAACGGGGAAAACCCTGCTGGCCCTGGCCGTGGGCCTTGAAAAAGTGCTCGAGGAAAACGCATACAGCAGACTTCTGATAACGCGTCCGGTCATTCCCATGGGAGATGACATCGGGTTTTTGCCAGGGACCAAGGAAGAGAAACTCCGGCCGTGGATGCAGCCGATTTATGACAATCTCGAATTCCTTTTCAAAAACTGCTCGGAGCCTTACGAGGTCCTTCAGGACCTTATTCACAAGGGAATGCTCGAACTGGAAGCCCTCACCTACATACGCGGGCGCAGTATCCCGAGGCAGTTCATAATCTGCGATGAGGCGCAGAACCTCTCTCCGCATATGATCAAAACGCTTATCACCCGGATCGGCGAAGATACCAAAATAGTTCTTACCGGGGACCCGGAGCAGATCGATAATCCATACCTCGATGCCAGCAGCAATGGATTGACCTACTTGGTCGAAAGGATAAAGAACGAGGAGATCTCCGGTCACGTCGTCCTGGTCAAAGGGGAACGTTCGAAAGTGGCGGAACTGGGCGGAAAGCTATTGTAAATCTTTATGACGCCGGATGTAGACCCAGCCCTTTCATGAAATATCCCTCACCCGGGGCGCCAACATCCGCCTCGCCGAGGCCGTGAACTTTATACCTCCCGGTTTGCGAGCGGGTTCCGGTGGCGCTGTCGGCCTCGGCGGACATGTCGTTTCCCGGCGCTTCGGAAACGGAAATATATTATAGATACATTAAAACCCGGCCGGCTTTATTTGTATGCGCTAAAATCCACCCCTCTTTGCCGCCCCTTTTCCTCGAACCAGGCTTTCTCATCCGCGGGAGGATAAACCAAATCCTCCGGTCTTTTGGGAATGATCCGGACCGCTTCCCCGGGACAACTGGATGCACAAAGACCGCACCCGATACATCTGTCTTTCACAACACTGAAAAAGCCATCTTCTTTCTTGATCGCCTGGACCTGGCAACGCTCGTCGGCGCAGATACCGCAAGCGGAGCACCTTTCAGGGTCGATTTCAGCGTAGTAATAAGAATTGATTGCTTCGCGCGCCCCCATGTTGACCGCACGCAAAACCCCACAACAGCAACCGCAGCAATTGCAGATGAACCAGTGGCCACTTTCCATGTTGCTGGTCAGGTGGACAAGCCCGGCTTCTTCTGCCTTGCGCAAAACATCGTAGGCTTCTTCCTTGCCGATTACCTTAGCACCAAATGGATTTTCATCGAACATCCCGGGCTCAGGGGCCATGGCCAGGCAGACTTCCAGAGGTTTCGAGCACGGGTTGCCGAGTAGCGCCTCACCCTTTCTGCATATGCATTCGTTCACCGCGTACGATGCGGCCTTCTCTATAAGATTGGATACCTGCTGATAAGTAAGTGCCTCCTGCTTCACCGGGATTTCCTTTTCAACAGGAATCACCTGCATCATTCGTGGCCCGTGTTTGGAGAACTGGTGTCCCCAATAGACTGAATACTCTCGACACAACTCCGTAAATTCACGGTCCATGCGCTTCACCTGGAACTCATAAATCCCCACTACCCACGGGATCATCTTGAACATCCAGACTCCGTCCGACTTGAACCCCGAAAGCTCGCCGTTACCACGCATCGAAAGCAGCCGTTCTTCCAATCCGTCCAGCGGGCGTAGTGTGCGCTGAGCAACCTGGGCCGCGCTTTCCGGAGTCAGCCTCAGATCGCAAAAAAGATCAGCCTCTTCCGGTGTAAAAATCTTCTTCAAAATCTTGATTTCAACTCCGGATCGGGTCGACGGGAATCCGGCCGGCAACGTATCGAGCACTTTTGCCAGTTTGCGGTACGCATCGTCTACCATGTACTCTCTCCTTTTTTGATTTTCGTGCAATCTTCAGTTTAGCTTCGCGTGCGGAACCGGAGTCGCGGGAGCCGCCGAATCCCCTATAACCGATTAATGTCTGGAGGGTTATCCAGTGGGGGGGGTACGTCCGCCATAATCTGATGAGCCAAAACCGGTTTTGCTCGGGACACCCATGAAGGAGATCGAGGTGAAAAAGTGCACCGCCGCAAAACGGGCGGGAAGATTGGCGCCGATAGGGTTTTTTATTTGCGACGGCCCTTGAGACCTGCGGCAAGGGGTGATTCCTTCCCGCAGGGGAAGGGGGGACAACGGGTAGGAGAGAATAAATCGTGCGTATCTTTTGCGAGTCATCTCCGCCGGTACTCCGTGTGTCCAATATCTAATAAGGCTTCCTTCGAGCAAGCACGTGCCGCGTCTACCTGTGATTAATTTCGATCGTTTCGCAATAAGCAGTTTCGAATGAAATTTCTCTTGCCAGCCTGGAAATGTCCGTAGGGTCTTCGCCCGTTGCCCTTTCGAATCCTCGCAGAAGGGGCTCGTTTTCGGCAAGGATCTCGACTTGCGCGGGTGAGGCCGGTTGCTTCTCCTTGACCTGGTCGAGTTCGGAAAGCATCTGTCCGGCGAGATCCTGCTTTTTTGAGGCTCCGGAAGAGTCATATTGCTGGTACGTATATTCGATGTCGAGTAAACGCTGGTCGGACGCGATGAGGTAGAAGGTCTCCATGCCCGTCCTGTTGTCAAGTTGGAACCACCCGTCGTCTTTTGGAACGTAGTATTTACGAGCAGTCTGATAGTCTGTATCGAACTGCTTGATGCTATAGGGGAAAAGCATGGTCAAATTTCCCTGCGTGTCCTTGTGGATCACATAGACAAAGCATTTTTCACTGATCTGGACCATCATCTTCAACTTGTCTCCGGAGGAAAGGGCCATCTGCGTGCGCACGGGCTCTACCTTAGGCGGATTGGACGACGCTCGGATCGCCCCAAAAGCCCAGATTATCCGCAAGTTATGGTTTCCTGTTTTAGGATCGTGCGCCGCCGTGCAGACTGAGAAGAATAAAAAGACGGATACCGGTGCAAGGAATAAAATTATTTTGCTCAACCTCATATCTTCCCTCCCCTGATTCAGGCGTAAACCCAGATCGGCAGATTTTACTCCTTTGAAATGCCAATGGCAAATGACTTGGACCTCTTTTCAACTATGCTTTTTATGGATATATAAGCCTTGAGTGTTTATGAAAAGGCCGGTTGACCGGTGGCCCGTTTCGAGATACAAATCCTTTGTGGTTTGAGGGGCTTATAAAAGGGGCTGACAGCAATGATAATAAGCGATGATATCCTTGAGCGAACCTGTAAGGATATGATTGAAACTATTTTGCTCTGCCTTTGTGACGCAACAAAGGGCACAATCTATAGGATCGGCCCCATGCCGGAGTTGCGCACGATTCGTGTCACCTCCGGTGCTCGGAATGAAACAACCGGCCAAATCCTCTGGGGTTTGAACGAATATTCGGACTATAATTATCCCGGAAAACGCTGGGAGGACTACAAGGACAAACCCGGGCATCCCTTGGAGGCAATGGCTTGGTGTGTGGAGAAGGCTAAGAGCTGGACCGCGGACGACCCCCAAGAAGATTGCCGGAGCGTGCGAAAGCAGCTCAGCAACGAACCTGAAGATTATCATCACATGGAGCCGGTGCTGATAAGGAAATCCTATTTTCACGGTGACCAGGCGAGTAACCTGGAGTATCCCGTCGACTTCATGGGGAACGCGATCTGGAAAAACTGTGAAGATCTGGTGGTAGCCGTAATAAAGATACACTTCAAGAAAGGCTGCATCGAAAGAGGGGACAGATCGACCAAGGTTATCAAGAAGCTCTCACATACCCTTGGCACCCAGCTGCTCTCACTACATATAAGAGAAACCCTCTCCGAGGCGCAAAAAGATCTGGCACGCCAACGTCTCCAAAGCTGCAATATTTTGGCCCATGAGTTGAGAAATACCCTCATCAAGCTTGGGTTCATCTTCTCGGCGATAAATGCCGAGATAAGTTTTTTGAGGGAGCAGTGGGAGTCGCAGATCGCCATCGCCTGTCCTGGCCTGGAGAACAAACGCGTCATTCTGGAAAAACTCAACAGGCTGATCGAGTCTAATCTGGCCCAAGAGAACGGGACTGCTATTCTCAGGCAGCTTTGTGAAACACTTATGGCCGAACAAAGCGAACTCGCAAACCTGCCGCTCATGCCGGGACTTGCCGAAAAATGGGTGGCAAATAAAATCCGGCCCAAATGGGAGAAACTCATGGTGGAAAGCCACGCATGGGAGCAAAGCCGCGAAGAGGTTCAATCGCTTCTCGGCCGGCTCAAAGATGCCATGTGGCTTGGGACCAGCAAGGAACTGGCCGGCAAGATCGACCACCTGCCCGATGATCTCAGGGCGATCTGGCCGAAGATTGCCTATGTCGATTTTACTGTCGATAAGCTGATGGTTCTCGATCAGATTCTTGATTTTTTGAACCACCCCGAACTGGACATTCCCCACAAACAACAGACCAGGAAGATCTTGACATCCCTTAAGGCGCTCGTCGAAATGATCCCCGAGGTGGAAGAGAGGACAAACCGCATTATCCTTTCGCTCAGGAACGGTTCGTTTGAAAAATAAGTGACCCGGAACCGCGGGATGCGGGCAGTGTTTCTTTGGCGTCCGGCGGATCGCAGGTCTGCTCGAATGTTCTGGAGGGACATGAGTTACTTTTTTGAATTCGAGCACAGAGCGCTCACCAGTCGTAGAAAAGTTCTTCTTTGGTGATTATCTCGCAGCCTGTCCTTGTCACGCAAACCAGGTTTTCGAGCCGCACTCCACCAAATCCAGGCAGGTATATGCCCGGTTCCACGGTAACGATCATATTCTCTTCCAAAAGTGTCGGGTCCACTTTTCTAAGGCCGGGTTTTTCGTGAACCGCAAGTCCAACTCCATGTCCCAGCCCGTGGCCGAAACGATCGCCGTATCCGGCATTTGCGATGAGGTCTCGCGCGGCCGAATCGACGGTAACCGAATCGATCCCGGCCCGTATTTTATCCTGCGCGGCCAATTGGGCCTCACGCACAATCTTGTATATTTCTTTCAGCCTGGGGTCCGGGGCATCGAAAACCCATGTCCGTGTCATATCCGAGCAGTAGCCCTCCAACTTGGAGCCGAGATCGAGAATTACGGATTCACCCGCGCCAATTTTGCGCTCCGCTGGTACTGCGTGGGGGAGGGCGGCGTTTGGGCCGGAGGCTACAATGGGCGGAAACGAGACCGCCTGGCCTCCACCTTCACGGATCGCTTTTTCAATCAGCCAGGCAATCTCCTTCTCGCTTTTCCCGGGGGCGAGAGCGTTCCAGGCCGCATGCAGCGCTTTTTCCGTGAGCCTTACCGACTTGCGGATTTTTTCGATCTCTGCTTCGTCTTTTTTTATACGGAGACGCTCGACGAGGTCTTCGGTGGCGACTGTTTTTGCCGAGGGGCAGGCCCTGGCGAGCGCTTCCTCCACACCCCTGAATAGTTTCAGGGTAAGAAAATGCTCTTCGACTCCCAACCTTTCGGGCTTTAGCTCAGAGAACAGCTCAGGCAAAAGCTGCTTCAACCCCATTGAGTAGATCTCAAGCTCAAAATCGGGGGCCTCCCGTCTTGCGGCCTCTTCATAGCGAGAGTCGGTAAGCAGGTATTTCGCCGTTTGGGTAACCAGCAGGTAGCCGGAACTCTCAGTCAAAAGCAGATCCTCGGCTTCGAATCCGCTGAGGTAATAACGATTTTCCGGGACCGCCACCAGAAAAGCATCAAGTTCGTGCTGCTGCATCAGGTTGCGGAAGAGATTGAGTCTTTCTTGAAATGGATTCGTTTGCATATCTCCCCAGTCTCATTTTGAGGTAATTCCATAAAAGGCAAATAAACCGGCTCTACACGGCGGGATTGTAGCCATCCGACATTTGCTTGTCCAGTGCCGATCCACGGATAGAACATGGGCTGAGGATACCCGCCAACACCGGCGGGCATGGTCCGGGTTGCTTGTTTGCTCCTTGTCCTTCAGCTTTCGGTTTGGTTTGACAGTGCTTATAAAAATAGAGTGATAACAAAGATATATATCGGAGTAGAGAATGAAAAAAGATTGCGTATACATGAACAAATGTTACAGGGATGGTTCTTCGCTTAAGGAAACCGGGGAGAGCCTGTTATGCAAGGATGGAGTGTGGGAAAAGGAGGCTAACGAGCGCGAGTCGGGCAGCACTATAGCTCCAGGGAAAGATATGTCGGATATCTAACCGGCAGCCGATTTGAGCACAGTGCGCATCTGAGGGTTGCCGCGAAAACATTCTCAGGGGCAGGTTTTAAAGCGAATCCCGGATTTCAAGGGCGTGATGAGGGCAAACCGATACGCACACACCGCAGCCCGTGCACATTGCCTCATCTATCCGGACGGGCTTTTTTTCGCCCTCGGATTTTATGGCCGGGCATTCAAACTGGGTGCAGCAGAAATCGCAGCCCTTGCACATGTGAGTAACGGCAGCCTTGCGCCGGGTTTGCGCACCGGGTTGCGCGCGGTCCATCAGGCAGGGGCGTTTTGATATGACAACCGCTATCGCGCCTCTTTCATCAGCGGCGAACTTTCCGGCAGAGCGAAGAATCGCGATGAATTTTTCCATCTCATAGGGGTCGGCTTCTTCAATGAATTCGATCCCGCATGCCCGTACGATTTCCGGAATGGAAAGCTTTGGAACGGCCGTGCCGTCCAGGTTGGAACCCAGGGCCGGAGTAGGTTGGTGTCCTGTCATGGCCGTAGTGCTGTTGTCCATGATGACCAGAACGAAGCGCGCTCCCTGGACGACAGCGTTGATAAGTGCGGGAATTCCGGAGTGGAAAAAGGTGGAATCGCCAATGGTAGCGCACAGGGCCGGACTTTCTTCGCCCGCGCCTTTGAATGCGTGATAGAACCCCGCAGCCTGGCTGATCGAAGCGCCCATGCAAAGTACTGAGTCCACGGCGGCCAGATTCAACCCCAGAGTGTAACAGCCTATGTCACCGGGATAAATTCCTTTTGGAAAGACTTTCCTGATGGCAAAAAAGGCGGCCCGATGCGGGCACCCGGCGCAAAGCGTCGGCCTCCTTCCGGGGAATGAAGGCGCACTGACGGGCACCGCGGGCGGGAGGGATAGAAACGAGCGTACAATTGTTTCGACCAACTCGGGCAAAAGCTCTCCGGCTGAAGGCACATGACCCGACAAACGGCCGAAGACTTTTTCCCGGTCGCGCAGCTGCGTCTCGATAACCGGCCCACTCTCCTCCAAAACGAGAATGCTCTCGTAGCGGCCGAAAAGTTCTTCGCTGAAGGCGCGTGAAAGCGGGTAGGGCATCAATACCCGGTAAACCGGGACTGTATCTTGCAGACCAAGATCGGAAAGAACATCCTGAAGATAGGTGAGTACGGCGCCCGATCCTGCTATGCACACCTTGCTCGGTTTATCGGCGCAGGAGGGATTAAGAAGAGTCGGCAGAAAATCGCTATCTTCGGAAATATTTGCGATTTTTTCGTTGAGTTTCCGATGCAGGATAAGTCTGAATTTGGGGGTTGCCGCCCATCTCGGCGGGTCCTTCACGAAAACCGGAAACTTCGGCTGCCAGGATACGGGGTTGATTT
This sequence comes from uncultured delta proteobacterium, assembly GCA_963826655.1. GTDB lineage: Bacteria > Desulfobacterota > Syntrophobacteria > Syntrophobacterales > Syntrophobacteraceae > SbD1. The sequence goes on along the minus strand of CAWGZP010000085.1, from coordinate 18,337 downwards.
CGACGTCCTGGCGCGCATGGCACACGCGGGTCGTAGGCCGAAGCATCACGGGAATCTCGTAACGCTCTGACAGTGTGTAGGCAAGCGGGGTAATCCTGCGGGCATCAGCCGGGCTGATCGGGTCGAGCACGGGAACTTTTGACAACATGGCGAAGAATCGGCTGTCTTGCTCGGTTTGAGAACTGTGCGGCCCCGGGTCGTCGGCCGATATGACAACAAACCCCCCCGTTACCCCGGTATAAGCGGAACTCATGAGCGGGTCGGCTGCAACGTTCAAGCCGACCTGCTTCATGATCGCGGCCGAGCGTCTGCCCGTGAGGCTGTTGGCCAGCGCAACTTCATAGGCCACTTTTTCGTTGATCGACCATTCCAGGTGCATATCGAGGCCGTTTTCCTTTTTGAAGAAAGACAGCGCTCCAAGAATTTCCGAGGCCGGTGTTCCCGGATACGACGCTGCCAGGGTGCATCCTGACTCAGCAAGCCCCAGTGCTATGGCCTCATTGCCTAAAAGTATTTTTCGTTCGCCCACGAAACTTCTTTCTCAGATGGTTGTTTTAAGTGAAAATAAAACGAAAAACTCTAACAAGGGACCCACCTGAGGTCAAGAAGGCAGTGACGAATGAGTGGTGAGCAGTAAAGAAGTGATGCCTCTTTTCCGGGGAGCGCCAGGGTCGGTTGTCATTGAAGGAAGCGCTCAGAGATATTTATAGGCGCGATAGTTCACAGGGTGCACACCTCACTCTTCAGTGGCGAGCCTGTCCTTTGAGCAGGGCGGACACGACACGGCCGTGGACTTCCTCGACCTGTTCGCTTGCGGCCCGAGGCTCCAAATAAAAAGTTTCACAAGATATGGCGTCGATCAGCGTTTCCCGGTACATCTGAAGCCAAAATGGCATCGTCGGGTGGATGCCGATCTCGGGGTCCGGCAAATCGGGAAATTCAACGAATATAGAGTAGCCTTTGTATATTCTTCTTAGCCAGCCGAGGGCTTCTCTTCCGATACCATGGCGTTTTTCGCAGCAGACCTCCAGGTCGTAGAGCGTAATCTCTTTGGCCCCATCGGGGCAGAGGCAAAGGCTCATCTCTCCCTTAAATCGACCCGGGACTTCGAACGTAAGGATCTCCATGGGCCCGTAGCCCTTCATGACAGTCAGCAGGTCGGGAATGGATAAACTACTTCGGTACGCCTCCCATTTGGCGCCCTTCCATATGATACTTGCCATTTGAGTCAACTCCGGCATTGCGGGTCGAAAATCTTGGGGGCAGCAGCCCCGGGACACGGCCGCTCATCTTGTTTTGGGCCGCCGACAGCGCTCGGCGCAACTCCGGCGTCCACGCAGGATTGAAATGGCAGGAGTCGCCTTTCTCTCTGAATACTAATGCACAAGAGCTAAGAGGTGGGTCATGTTTCAAGCAGTCCCTGCTTTCAAAAAGCAGGATTCAGAAGCGATTTCCCTTTTGCAGCACGATCGAGCCAATCCCCAAATTCTGAAGATCAGGGCAAAGCTCATACAATCTGGACTTAATTTCGTCGGTTTGCGTCATCGAGGTTCCAGTCGTGAAGGAGGCCGAGAAACAATTCTGTATGGCGCCGGGTCTTCCGGCGCCGGAACAAGAGCAGGCGGAAAATGATTTGTCAGTATCGCAGTTGGCGCAAGGCTTCAAAAAGAGCAATCCCCACTGTTGTTGCAAGGTTTAGACTCCGAACCCTTACTCTATCAATCGGTATTTGTACCACATCTCCCGGGTAGGAGGCAAGTAACTCCTGGGGCAGCCCCCTGGTTTCGGGTCCGAAAACCAGGCGGTCTCCGGCTCGAAAAGAAAAGTCATAATACGGGAGTGTGGCGCGGGCCGAGAAATACACCAGCCGAGAGGGGCGCATTTCCGTATGGGCAGCTTCAAAATCGGGATAAAGTTTCATGCGTACATAGGGCCAGTAATCGAGGCCTGCTCGCTTGAGTTGCTTGTCGGAGATTTGAAAACCGAGCGGGCCGACCAGGAAGAGCGGCGTATGTGTGGCCGCGCAGGTGCGCGCGATATTGCCGGTATTCTGCGGTATTTCCGGCTCGTAAAGCAGCACGCCGAGTTTTTCACTTGGACGCAAAAGCGCGCGAGCGTTTATATCGTCAGAATTGTGATTCTTATTAAGAGGGTCGTCAATCAATTGGTGTCAGGCTCCCTGTGGTTATCGATTTTTCCTTGCGCTGAAGCGCCCCTGAAAACTTTAACTATATACTCAGGACTTCATGAAAACAAAAGGCAGAAAGAACTTATCTGTTTTGCATTATCTTTGGCCCGTTGGGAGTGGTGCGATAAATCATAGGCACTGCGCGGGCTGAGACGGTCGTTGCGGAAAAACAAAGATAAAAACCTTATCTCTTTCGCCTTGGCTGCCGTTATGTAGTCTAGCGGATTCCAGGGTTCATCCGCTCAGTTTGGCTTACGAACGTGTTGACATCATCCGCGATTGGATTGGAGATATAAAATTGTGGCTTGAAGAGATGTCTATAATTCTTAATTACAGCCGAATGCCATTCGTGGTATACACCCGTTCGTACATGCTAACGAATCTCGATTTGGGCGAAGGATGAGGAGAAATGTCCATTAGTCCGTCTGATGAACAAGAATTCCGCTACCAGGTTGCACAAATAAAAGAGCTGCCGCCTTTGCCGCAGTCTTTCAAGAGGCTGATTGAAATAATTCAAGCCGAGACTGATTCGCCGGGCGAACTCGAAAGCGTAATCAGCTACGATCCGTCGCTTGTGGCCAGGCTTGTGATGATTGCCAATTCGACCTATTATGGGTACAGGGGAAAGGTAAAGACACTCGCAAAAACGATTCAGATCATAGGGGTCAATCAAGTAAAAGCGATCAGCATTTCCGCCCTCCTCATGTCTCTGCTCAAGAATGGCAATGAGATCCCGGCGGCTTACCGGCAAATGCTCTGGAAACACTCTTATGTCTGTTCCAGGGTCGTTGTCGAGATCACCAGAAAGCGCCCCTGGCTGGACAGGGACGAGGCGGCCATATTCGGTCTGCTTCACGACCTGGGTTGGATCGTGATGGCGGCGTACTTCAAGGAGCAGTTCACTGCCATTTTTGAAGCCGCTGAAAGAAGAAAAGTTCCGCCCTGGTATGTCGAAATGCAATATGGCCTCACGCATTCCCAACTCGGTAAGTACCTGGCGTCCCGATGGGCCTTGCCGGGAGCATTACAGGCGGTCATCGAATTCCATCATTCCCCAGAGAAGAGCAAGTCTTTCGGGAAGGAGGTCAGGTTGGTCTACCTGGCCAACGTTCTCACTCATTCTGAAGAGCACCCTGAACTGGCCGAAGAAGACATCACACTCTCCTGTTGCCGGGATCTCTATATTTCGGAAGAGGAGTGGCAGGAGTTTCGGGAGAGTGTCGAATCGATCCGGCCTGCAGCCGATGAGTTATGGAATTTGCTGAAATAAAGAGGAAAGAGGATGGAAAACCTGGTTAATGAAGCGGTAAGAATGGGTATCCTTGGGGCTAAGAGGCAAAGTGACGAAGAGAGCCAGTTCCTGGCTATGATCCAGCGTTTTGCGGAGACAGTCGCCCAGGACCAGGAAATAGTCAGGGCATGTCAGAATATGGCCAGGATCATAATAGAGGAAACTGCGTTCGAGAACTGTTCGATTCTTTTCTGGAATGAGCATTCCGGCCAACTTTCGATGGTTGCCGCATACGGTCTTGATGATCAGCTCGAAGTCGCCTCTCGCCGCTACAGGCAGAATCTGCACTTTGGACCGGGTCAAAACATTTCGGGCCAGGTTTTTTCTTCGGGCGAGCCTGTTTTCATTGAAAACACCGCCGAGCATCCGATTCCTGATGTGCAGGGCGCAGTCGTAGCCCCCATAGCGCTCGTCTGCCTTCCGATTCTCGATTTGGGCGTGCTTAACCTGAGCGCTTTTCATCCGCAGGAATTTAGTTCCCGGCTCAAGCTAAACTGGAGAATGACGGGTAATCTGATCGGCCATCTTACATTGGGGCTTCAATCCGCCAGAGAGGCCGGCCGGCAAATGACGGTAAACGGTTCCGTACCGGAAATCTCATCGCCTTCGTCTATAAATCCCCTGACCAGCCACATCTCCGACCTGATCCTGGATTTCATGCCCCAGGGGGTCTGCATTCTCGATGCAAAAGGCAGGGTCGTCCGAATAAACCGGAGCGTCGAAAAAATGCAGGGCGAGATGCTCAGGGAAGTAAGGGGCCGATCTCCGGGGGTCCTTTTCCAGGACCCGGCCGCTTTCGATAAACTCCTCGAAAGGGCGTCCGTATCCGATTTGGGACAGGTGGAAAAAACAGATGTAAACCTTATGAATTCAGCCGGCGAGGCCTATCTGGCAGATGTCAATCTCGTGCGGTTGCTCGATGCGGGCGCCTTGGTCGGCTACCTTCTCGTGATAGAAGACATCACCAGGAAAAAGGCTTTTTCCGACAAGATCATCCAGTCCGAAAAGCTCGCGGCGCTTGGAACGATGGCCGGAGGCGTCTCGCATGACTTCAACAATCTTCTTATGGCTATCCTGGGCCACATTCAACTGATTTTGCCACGAATCGAAGATGAGGAAATCCGGCGAAGGCTTCAGAACATCGAGAAGGCGGTCTATGACGGCTCCAATACCGTCCGGCGGTTACAGAGGTTCACCGAGCGGGAGCGGGACCCCAAGGCGGCTGCTTCGACAATCGACATCGAGGAAGCGGTCAAAGACGTCGTGGAGCTTACGAGGCCGCGTTGGAAGAACCTGATGGAGAGGTCCGGCCGCACTGTAGATATAAAGACGGACCTTCAGCCTAACTGCCTTGCTGCGATCAATGCGTCCGACCTGAGGGAAGTCATGACCAATCTTCTTCTCAACGCCATCGACGCAATGCCCCAGGGGGGAATTATCACCTTCCGGTCGCGGTGCCAGGGTGAACAGATCACTCTCGAGGTCATCGACACCGGTATCGGAATGACCAAGGATATCGCCGAGAAGATATTCGATCCATTTTTTACAACAAAGGGAATCGGGAACTCAGGGCTTGGGCTGAGTGTATCCTGGAGCCTCATAGGCCGCTATGGAGGCGATATCCAGGTGCAGAGCAAGCCGGGCAAAGGCACCACCTTCATTATCAAGCTCGCCAGGGCAGAGGCGCCAAAGGGGCCTCTGCCTGTGAAAACCGGTTCTGGGGCAAGTTCCTATCGTTTGCTGCTGGTCGAAGACGAACCGGAGATCCTGAACCTGCTTCGGGATATGCTGCGTCTCAAAGGGCACCGCGTTGTGGCGATGAACGACGGCGAAAAGGCCCTGGAGCTAATAGATTCCAGCCATTTCGATCTGGTTTTGACAGACCTGGGAATGCCGGTGGTAAGCGGTTGGGAAATAGCCAAACGCGCCAAGGCTAAAGATCCAAAGACGCCGGTAGTAATGATAACAGGATGGGGCGCACAATATGAAGATATAGAACTGTCAAGCCGGGGTGTGGACCTGATGCTCGCTAAGCCCCTGAGTTGGGACAAGCTGTTGAGTTCGATAGAAAAGCTGCTCTAAAGCGCGAAAATCACCTCACGCGAAGGCGCTCGACAACTCGAAAAATCCTATAACGTGTTTTGCGGGGCTACAGCCGATCTTTAGAGACGCGGAGAAAACAACAGTTCAGCCTCAATCTGCCTGCCAAATTTCGAGAAACTTCGCGTTAGTAGTATAATCCCGGCCCTGGTGATATGTGCCGCCACCGCTTTTACTTCTCAAAAAATCCCGTGATGGAAACCTCCCCGAGCACCTTTCCTTTTATCGCGTTCTGGAAGTCGGACAAGCTTTGGTGCGGTTTGAGATCCAGCCCAAGGTCTTTCAGGGCATAGACGGTAATGAGGTAAGGGTGGCGTCCAGTGCCCCCCGGGGGCTGCGGCCCCCCGTATCCGATGTCCCCGAACGAGTTCTTCATCTCGATCGCGCCCGGGGGCATATTCTTACCCGAGGCGCCTTCGGGGAGGGAAGTCACCTGCGGCGAAATATTTATCACCATCCAGTGTGCCCATTTTGCGGCAACCGGGTGCTGGTCCACTATAGTGAGTGCGAATGACTTGGTCCCTTCCGGCACGCCGGTCCATTTCAGCGGGATGGAAACGTTTTCTCCCTCCGGCGGCAGGGCGGGCATAAACGGCGGGAATATCGCCTCCGTCCTGAAAGGCAGGGGAAGAAACCTGAAACGCAACCGCTGACGCCGGAGAGCCTAAAGCCAGTGAGGCGGCGGCCAAAAAGAGAATTTCCGTTACCTTGAGCATTTGGGGCTCCTGTATCTCGAAAAGTTTCTCGCAAACTGCAAAATCCCCCTGCCCACCTTTACAAGGGGGCGCATTGCCACGCCTTTTCGTGGTCTCAGGGAGTCTCGAAGGGACGTGAGATACTGTCTCAATCAATACAATTTATATAAGGTCGGCGGAAACGAGTTGAAAGTCCGGATTCCAGACTACGTTTACTGTGAACCGGAATGGGCCGGGGTGCTCCGGACAGATAGAGTCCATCTCAAAAGGGGGAGCCGCAAAGGCGCCTATATTCGCACCTCTTCAGGCATGGCCGTTCTTCTTTGAGCCAGCGGGGCAGGATATCCCCTGCGAATATGGAGTTCAACGCCGCGCTAAGCTCTTCTTCCCATTTCTTGAGTAAAGGACCGTGTTGCTCGGCTGGGTCGAACATGATTTGGCGCCTGATGTTTGCCGGGGACCTCAGCTCGATGTAGCCTGCCCCGCAGCCGTCGCCGGCCTTTGGCGCGTCTGTGACACTTCCTTTCGACAAAGCGAGAAGATACGCCTTCAACTGAGGCTGGTCGTTTTCGTCGACTACCTCGATTTTGCTGGGAAGCCTGCCGGTTTTGTAGTCCCAGCAGATGAAGCCCTGTTCGGGATGAAAATCGATCCTGTCGAGCCGGCCTTTAAGGCTGGCTCCACAACCATCTATTTCGAGTTCCTCGAATTGGCGCTCAACCGCCATCCATGACCAGCCCTCGAGCATCTTCTCCCATTCGCCCTCGAGCCATTTCAGCAAAAGACCGGGGCAGCCGGCTCTGCCTGCCAGCCGTTCGAGTTCCACTTGCCAGACTGCCTGAGACAGACGAGGCCGGATAGCTTGCAGTGTCGTCTGCCTCAAAAGTTCGGCCAGGTGCTCAAACGTCAGGTCGGTTTTCTTAAGCTTCGCAATAGCGAGTGAAACGAAAGAGGCCAGGATAGAGTGGACCTTTTTGCCGCGTTCGAGAGCGGGAATCCCCGGCTCGAATTCATCGAGTTCCTGCAAGCCAAGAATATGAAGGAAGAAATACCGTGCCGGGCAATACAGTGCCGATTCGAGTTCGCTGACTGAAATTGGATTGTCGGGCGTGAGCGGTTGTATTTTGAAATGAGACCGCTCTGGCGTGTAAAACGCCCCTGTGTTTTCAGTTGAGCCCGAAGCCGAGACCCCGGATGCACTCTGGCGTACCCATCGCGCCCGCTGCATTGCAGGTAGGCTGCGTTTCCAGGGTATTACCGGATCTATTCGTTTTTCACCCTCACTCGTCCAGAAAGGCGAAGAGATGCAAATTTGACCGTCTCTTGTCATGGCGGGACGGCTGAGGACAATTTGCGGGGCCGCGGCACGTAGATTCAAATAGATATAGCGAGCAAAGTCGAACTGGCTCTCGGCGGTTCCACCGAGTACCTTTTTGCGTTCGGAGGAGCTAAGCAGAGGCAGGGATCTTACGGCCTGCGGGAAGGAGCCTGAAACCAACCCCGGAATGAAGATCTTGCGAAAAGCGAGTCCTCGGGCATCGAGCCTGCCGAGCACCTGGATTCCCGCGTCTTCGATCCCGCTTTTTTGCACCTTCAGACGCCGTGCCGTGGTAGTCAGCAGATCTGAGAACTCCCTGACGCTCATGCGGGTTTGCCCGAATGCCGCTTCAAATTCGGAGATCATTTTGACCAGGTTGGCCCATGTAATCTGGTCCAGTTCGTTGGCCAGCACAGGAAATTGCGTGGCCTTCCAAACGCGGTCCAGAGCGCCAGCCCAGTTTGAAACCGATTGCACGTCACCGGTGAGAAACGGGGTTATGGAGGCCATGATAGCACTGCACGCACCCGGCACGATTTGCTCGGCCGAATCGCGAATGCTTCCAAGCATCCGCTCGATTCCTGTTTCAAGGCCGATTTTGCGCCATGTGCGGTCCCAAAGGCTAAGATTTCGGTTCCACCGTGCGAAGGTCCCATAGTAAGGAGAGCGCAGAAAAGCGAACAGATCGGCGCGCTTTTGCCCGCCCAGGGCGCAGCGTATCGGCAGTAACGCGGCGCAATAAAGTCCCTGGCCCGACAACTCGCGGTCGGGCCTGAGGTTGTACGCAGCCCGTTCACCGCTAAGAGGCTCTCCCAGAATGTCCTGGAGCAGGTTGGAGATTGCCGGGCTATAAAATTGGGAATCCAGGACGATAACTGCTATTTCATGAGGCGCATATTGCCGGACCGACAGAAGCAGATCTTCCATAAGGCCGATAATTTCCTGCTCAGGGTCCGAGTAGACCAGCCGTTCGGGTTCGGCATCGCCCTCGGGCAGCGGGAGGGATAGCGCCCCGTCGGATTTTCCTATTTCCTCGATGAGGCGCTTTTCCCATTTACCCGCAAATTCGAAGCCAACGAAGGCCATTTTTCCGTGATTTGGCGCTCGCTCCGGAGATGTCAGCCGTCCGGTTATTTTTTCGGCCAGTTGCGCGGGGTGAAACAGATTAGTTCCTGCGAGTCTTTCGTCAAAAGATCGCCAGACCCTGCGCCTCCATTCGACCAACTGGTTTACGTCTTCGCCTCCCTGGTCCAATCCGTATCTCAAACACTGCTCGAAGCTCTCATCGAGCAACTGAATCAGTTCGACCCCGGCAATCAATGGCTCTGGCGGGCTGGCCTCGTCCAGACATTCTCTCAGATATTTCCATCTCAGCAAACACGACGAGGCGGGCAGTTCCTCAGGCCATAGCTCCGTCCAAAAGCTCTCCATCCAATGGTTCAGGGTGAAGATTTTTGGGGCGTCCCAGCCTGATTTACCCTCTTCCAATCGCCTCAGGCGAAATTGGAGCTGTATCTGGTTTACGAACTTCTCAGTTTCGGCCAATACCGTATAGCCGCTTTCAAGAAGCTGAAGGACCTTGTTCTGAAGGTGCTGATTGGTCATATCCGCTGAGCCGGGGAAATTTCACGGGAAGCCGCGAAGCCGCGAAGAAAAGAGAATAGATGGAAATCGAGGAAAATGGATTCACCGCTCTTGCCGCGCAAGGGATTCCCTGGCATAGGTCTGTATTTTCTCTCTTCGCGCTTTCGCGTCTTCGCGTGTACCCGGTTTCTGATTTATGAAATCCACAGTTTGCGCCGCCAAAACTCAATTCGGCTTAAATTCTTTGAGCAGCGGCAGCAATGTCTGGAATTCATTCGTGCCGGCCCGGCGCAGCAGTTCGAAAATGATCATCTCCGTCGAACTGATCACAGCGCCCGCCCTGTCGAGGCGGTGCATGCCGATTTCCTTGTCAGAAGCGCTTCTGGAGGTTACAGCGTCACATGCGACGTGAACGCGATATCCGAGGCGCAAAGCGCCGGTCCCGGTAAGGAAGATGCACACGTGTCCTTCTATGCCGGCCAGAAGCACGGTCTTTCGGCCTGTTTCCCGGATCGCCTGCCTTATCTCGTCGTTTTCGAAACAGTTGAATTCCAGCTTATCCCATATTTGGGCGCCCGAAATCCTGCTGGTCAGTTCATCCAGGAAACCACCCAGTTTCTTACTGTTTTGGACCGTACACAACACCGGAATATCAAATAGTTCGCAGGCTTGGATGAGAGCACGGGCGTTAAAGACCGTGCGATCCGGATTGACACAAAGGTTCAACAGGACCTTCTGAATATCTACCAGCAATAGTATACAGTCGCGTCGATTCAAAGACTCCTGATAATTATTCATGCCCCAAAAACCTCGATTTAAATTGAAGTTTGAAGACGCTCTCCGTCAGCCCGCATGCTGCTGCTCCGCAATACGGTACTCCCTGAGATCTTCGACCGTCAATACCGGGAAATCGTGCTCCAGGGCGAAAGCCACTATCTGGGGAAGGCGTGCCATTGTGCCGTTGGTATTGGTAAGCTCACACAATACGCCATAGGGCTTGAGTCCCGCCAGACGCATCAGATCGACCGTTGCTTCGGTATGCCCTGAGCGTTCCAGGACCCCACCGGGACGGGATTTGAGTGGAAAAATATGTCCAGGTCTGCAAAGATGTTCGGGTTCGGCATCGTCGGCAACAGCGCTTTTAATCGTCGCGACGCGGTCGTGGGCCGACACGCCGGTGGTGACTCCCTCTGCGGCGTCGATGGATACTGTAAAGGCTGTTCGAAATCGGCAGGAGTTGTTCTCTACCATCATTGGCAGCTTCAGTGCGCCCACCTTTTCCTCGGTAAGGCACAGGCACACGATTCCGCTGCATTCACGGATCATCATAGCCATCTGTGCTTCGGTGATGGATTGTGCCGGGAAAATAAGGTCCCCTTCGTTTTCGCGGCTTTCATCATCCGTGACCAGAACGCCCTCGCCTAGACGCAAGGCGTTCAATCCGGTTTCCACCCGTTCAAAAGAATTTCCAAATCGAGTTAGCAGTGTCTGATCCATGGTAATCCTCCCCGAGAATCATCGATTTACCAGAATCAGGGCGAAAAGACAGAAAGCCCCCTCAACACGCATAAATAGCCGTGCACAGGGCATGGCACCTGCTGCGGGCGGCGGGCTGCCTTATCCTCTTCCATCCGGACTGTTACCGTCGGCCCTGGCTTCTCACCAGATCTGCTGACCTCCCTTCACGATGAAAGGAGCGCTCGCGGGCTCCCCAGCGCAACCTGGGACACCGCCGGTGGGGATTTTCACCCCGCCCTGAGAATAAGTTGCATGCAATTATAGCAGCTTTGGGGCCGCTACGAAAGATCTTGTTGGCATTTACACGATGAATTGTTGTCGGGAGTGCCTTACCACGTTCTTGGCGAAGTAACCCGAGGCGGGGGAGTCCGCGCACCGGCTCTTGTTTTCAGGGCCTTGACGGGCGATCTTTTTGCCAAGGCTTGTGTCTTCGACCGGCAGTGAGATCGAAACCGTTCGAGTTGCTCATAAACCTGTCGGGCCGATGATTTCCTGCCTGGCGCTGATTCGGATTATTTCGCCCGTTGGAGATAGGTTCGGCTTTTATCGACGGGTCCGGTTCATATCCCTCGATGATTTCCCGGGGGATTGCGCAATTTAGAAGACGTTCAATTCCTTTTAGTTGTTCGCGTTCATCGATACAGACGAGTGATACCGCAGTTCCTGCACGCTCGGCGCGTCCGGTGCGCCCGATACGGTGTACGTAGTCTTCGGATAGACCTGGCAGTTCGAAGTTCACCACATGCGGTAAATGATCGATGTCCAGCCCTCGCGCCGCAATGTCGGTTGCAACCAGCACTCGAACCTCGCCATGCTTGAAGTCCGCCAACGCCCGGGTTCGAGTGGCCTGGCTTTTATTGCCGTGAATCGCGGCGGCACTGATTCCATCGTGCTCGAGTTGCTTGGTGAGCCGGTTGGCGCCGTGCTTGGTTCGAGTGAATACGAGTACCTGTCGCCAGTTTCTGGAACCGATGAGAAAAGAAAGGAGTTCGCGCTTGCGTACGCGATCGACAGGGTGGACCAGCTGTTCCACCTTCTCCGGGGTGGTATTGCGATCTGCCGCTTCGATCAGGACAGGGGAGTTCATTAAAGTTTCGGCCAGCATTTTGATATCATTGGAAAAGGTGGCGAAAAACATGAGATTTTGCCGCTTTTTGGGCAGAAGCGCGAGTATTTTTCGTATATCCCGGATAAAGCCCATGTCCAGCATACGATCTGCTTCATCCAATACCAGTATCTCGACTCCACGCAGATTCAACGTCCGCTGTTGAACATGGTCGAGCAAACGACCGGGGGTTGCCACCAGAATATCGACGCCCCGGCGGAGTTTTTCGATCTGCGGCCTGATGTTGACTCCGCCAAAGATAACCGTCGATTTCAACGGCAGATATTTGCCGTAGGCCGCCACATTCTCCTGGATCTGCGCTGCAAGTTCACGGGTCGGTGTAAGTATGAGGGCGCGGACCCCGGTGTTTTCGTTTGCGCGGGTGCGTTTGCTCAAGAGCTGCAGCAGCGGCAGAGCGAAGCCGGCAGTTTTGCCCGTACCGGTTTGAGCGCCCGCCATGATGTCTTTTCCTTCGAGGATAACGGGGATTGCCTGGCGCTGAACGGGAGTTGGTTTGGTGTAGCCTTGATCGGTAATCGCACTGAGTAATTCGGCCGAAAGGCCGAGCGAATCAAATGACATGCTTGAAGATATCTCCTGCGCTGGTGGGCTTATTCATCCACCACCGTGCATAATCAATATTAAAATAGCCATGGGATGAGATGTTGCGAGAGGACTACTCGCCATCGTTTCGCGCAGCCAGTTGCCATTGCTCGGGCAGAGGCTGAGGCCCCGGCTTGATGCCGGCTATATCCGGGTCTTCATTACCGTTGATCGGTTCCCTGACACGCCCCTTGGTTTCCAGGCGTCGAGCTTCCTTGTCCTTTTGCTTCTGTCGCTTATCTTTTTCCCTTTCCCGCTTCTGAAAGGTAGTTTTTGATCGTTGAGCCATATATTTTAACTCCAGTGAGGTAGACGCGAAATAGTCAAAACGTGTCGCAAAACACTAATATCTCGATCCTCGCTGCGGTCGTTTAGCAGGTGGTTTTGCTTGACTTAGCTTTATCGCCTGGTCTTTAAGCCGGATCCCGTTGAGGCCTTTCATGGCTTTGTCCGCTTCGGAGTTGTTTAACATTTCCACGAACCCGAATCCTTTTGACTGTCCCGAGGACCTTTCCTTTATAACATTTACGGCAGATACTTCTCCAAAGGTGGAGAAAAGAGTCCTTAAGTCATCTTCAGTGACATTATATGCTAAGTTGCCGACATGAATGTTCATACTCGCTCTCCTCTGTTTCCGCTTCGAGCAGCGGAAACCCAATAACTTGCTTCCTGCAAATTCGGCTTCCTTTTAAAAGACAAAAGCCGGAGATTTTACTCCGGCTCTTTGTTCCATCGTAGAATAAACGAAAATCTCTCTACAAAGGCTAAAGCTTTCTTACTTGGGTAGCCTGGGGTCCCTTCGTGCCTTTTTCTTCGACAAAACTTACCCGCTCGCCTTCGCTCAGGGACTTGAATCCACTGCCTTCAATAGCGGAGAAATGAACAAATAAATCACTCCCGCCGTCTCTTTCAATAAATCCAAAACCCTTGCTTTCGTTGAACCACTTTACTCGACCTTCCGCCATTTTCTGATCCTTTTCTAGTTTTTTTAACTTTTGCTGCCCGCTTCGAAGCTCTTAAGAATCGTTCCAATAAGGCGAAAGACCGACTCCCCAGATAACTCACAATAACAGGACCGCGCGTGGATACCTCAACAAAGATTACCCTGAATGCGGAGAAAAAGCAAGTGCATGTTAAACTTTTATCTCGGCTGCTCCCTCGCCGCGGACCTTGCTGTGCTGCTCGCGGGAGGGAAAGGCGTACTCATATTGCCATCGGTTCCAGGCTTTCCCAGTTCTGGATTATTGCATCGCTAACAGGGTCCTCGACTTCATCGGCTTTTTTTCTCCCGGCATTCGGCTCAGCCAGTCTGAACATCTTGATGATATTAACGATTAGCTTATTGAGAAATTCCGCCGATTCCAGCCTTTGGCGGTTGCTCAGAGCCCTGGACTTATCGAACTGCTCCTGAAGAGATGCTTTTGCCGTCTGATCCATTTCATATACAGCGACTCTCTTGAGCCCAAAAATGGAAGAAACTATTTCGTCATCGCTTGGATTTGATAAATATGTGATTGCAAACCTCAAGATCCTGGTTTTATCGGGCTGGCCGGATCTGTCGTAGGATTCTAATAGCTTTACAAGGTACGGAGTTGCGAAATTATTGCAATAATTTGTAACATCCATTTCAGGAGATTGAGAATACTTCTTCAGTTCATCAAAAAAGTATCCCGTTGAACTCAAGTCTTTCACCAAGGCATGCGGAATCTCCATATCAAGCCTCCCAATGAATGCTGTTTGTATACATAAAACGCTAACCTGGTTTACCCGGCAAAGGGCATGCGTTATACCGGAAGAGGAAATTCCGGGGTCCCATCCAGGTATGATAACTCCTGAGATCAGGATGAAATTTTCGGGACCCGAAGTGTATATTTACGCTATTTGGGGAGTTTGATGGAGGTCAACCGCTCCCATACGTTTGCAAACTGGTTCTCCAGATCGATTAAAAACATGTCCCCCGAGATCTCCACTACGGTCCCGACCCCGTTGGGTATTTGAACCCTGTCGTTGAGCTTGGGTCTCCAAACCTTAACGGACCTCTTGGTAGTTGGAGGCAATGCACTTACCTGCCTCACATTCTTTCGGAAGGAATTGAAGCCACCCCTGGAGGGCTTTATCATTGTTTTACTGCTCCCTTGATTTTCGCCGATAATTTGGCTTGAATCGCATTCTAGCATATGATCGTTGCGAACCGGAATTAGCCGTTGTAGGCTATTAGAAGCGCTTCACCGATCTGATGCTCTCGATCAACTCAGCAAGAATCTTGTTCCGGGAACACTGGTCAGATTACCATGAGTTATTATGGCCTGTATCGGCTGGATTGTCAATCGTTATGGTTGGTGTATCCGGTGAATCTGTCCGGGCGGAGTCCCAAAATAAATGTGATACGGAAGCGCTTCCGAGGCGGTTTGCATAGCCATTGTAGCGGAAGCTATTCCCCTGCCCGATGAACCTGTCAAGGCGATGCGGGGCGTGCTCGGGTCGTACACGTCTCTTGCACAAGAGTTGTCTAAAGGAAGAAGGAAGGATAGCCTGATCGATGACAAGCGTTGTGTTTTACTCGCACGCCATTCTGAAGTTCGCCCGGGATGAATCCTGGTGCGAACAGGGTAGATGAACTTCTTTCGGCTTCGCAGGATGGCAGCATTCGGACTTTTATAAATGAAATCAACCTGGGAGAAATCTACTACATCACCACGAGGAAATTGGGGATCGAGTCCGCAAAGGAATTCCTCGAACACTTTCACGATCTCCCTGTTGAGATAGTGTCTGCCTCCCGGGATATCATTGCATCGGCATCGAAGGTAAAGGCGGGATATGCTCTATCTTATGCCGATTGCTTTGTCGTAGCGCGTGCCTTAAAGTATGACGCATCTGTCGTGACAGGGAACCCGGAATTCAAGAATGTCGAGCATATTGTTGCAATTGATTGGATATGTAAAGAAGTCCACATATAATAACGTATAGCAAGTGGGCATGATGATAAAGATAACGGATTATATTTCGATACCGAAAGAGGAAGTAAGCTTTACCGCATCCCTCAGCGGAGGACCGGGTGGCCAGAACGTCAACAAGGTGAGTTCGCGCGTGACGCTGTGGTTTGACGTGGTGAATTCGCCAAGTTTGTCGCTGGAGCAAAAGGAATTGGTAATGCGCCGCTTGGCAAGTCGCATCGGCAAGGACGGTATGCTGAGGGTGATATGTCAGCAGACCCGCAGCCAAGTGGAAAATAAGGAACTTGCAGTAGAGCGTTTCGCTGAACTACTGCGGGATGCGTTAAAGCAGGTACCGATAAGAAAGAAGACGCGGGTCAGCAAGGGGGCGAAGCTGCGCCGTCTTGAGGAGAAAAAGCAGCGGAGCGGCGTGAAAAGTGAGAGGTCGAAAAGAGTTCCCATCGAGGATTAAACTTTACTGACCGACGCGCTTAGCCGTGCAGCACTGAAGCCCCTGTGCTATAATCTAGAATTGCCGGATAAGGTGGCAACCATCAGAACATTTGCAGTTGATCGCGTCATTCGCCTGCAGACCCGCAGTCAGGCAAAAAATAAGGAATTGGCTGTGGGGCGTTTCATTGATCCATTGATCTGCTGCGGGATACATTAAAGCTGGTTCTGGTGAAAAAGAAGACACGATTAGCAAGGGGGCGAAACTCCGCCGCCTGGAGGAAAAAAGGCGCCACAGCACAGTGAAGCGCAAGAGATCGGAAAGGATTCTCGTCGAGGATTTGGCAAAAGGGCCACGTCGCTCAGTCGCAGGCCAGGGCAAGTCCATCTCGTTCAAAGCTATCCTTTTGTGCTAAAATTTCGGCAAGAAAGGGGTGATTCGCATTTCATCTAAAGGTACAGCGGTCCTGAAAGAGGCATTGTCGCTTACTCCCGCTGGGCGTGCAGAAATCGCGTAGCGTCTACTTTCGAGCCTGGACGCACCATCTCAAAAGCAAATAGATGAGTTGTGGGGGAAAGAGGCGGAGGATCGCCTGGATGCATTTGATCGCGGCGAAATTAATGCCATTTCCGCCAAACAGGTTTCTGGGCAGGTGGATAAGAAGCCTTGGTGAACGTATATGAGAACCATATATTTTCTGAAGGCAGTAACGGTTTATGCTTATTGCGTATCCCGAAGTGCAGGATAATCGAAGAGACAACGTGGTTCGGACGATCCATCGAAAACCGCGGATCTCGAATGACCGTTGAGTCAGGGAACGACGGCAAAGGCGCCCAGCTTCCATATCCACCGGCAGATTTGCGTCACTGTCCGGGCTCTTTTTTTCCGAGCGCTGGAGAGCCGAAGGGACGCACGTTCCTCGCTCCACGCAGAGCGGCAACTTTGAGAATTTCGTTTCGCTTTTCTCTAACGGTTTTCGCGATAATCGTTTGTCACCCTTAGTTCATTTGCTGCTGCCGTGCCGGCGCAGTAATTCCACCACATCCTTGTGGCCCCTGTTCTCCGCATAGTCCAAGGGCGTCATGCCGTTGTCGTTCCCGGCATTAACCTCGGCCTGATTGGCCAACAATAATTCAACCACCTTCGTGTGGCCTGCTGTTGCGGCCTCGTGCAAAGGCGTAGAGCCATCGTTGGACTTGGAATTGACATCGGCCTTGTTGGCCAGCAGTATTTCAACCATGTTCCTGTGGCCTGCTGTCGCAGCCTCGTGCAAAGGCGTAGAGCCGTCGTTGGATTTGGGATTGACCTCGGCGCCGTTGGCCAGCAACAATTCCGCCATGTCATTGTGGCCATTGCCAGCTGCCCAGTGTAAAGGCGTAGAGCCGTCGTTTGACCTGGGATCGACCTCGGCCTTGTTTGCCAGCAGCAAATCCGCTACGTCCTTGTGGCCATTCTCCGCCGCCAGGTGCAAAGGCGTAGAACCGTCGTTATCCCTGGCATCGACATCGGCTTTGCCGGCCAGCAGCAAATCCACCACGGCATTTAAGCCATTCTCCGCCGCCAGGTGCAAAGGTGTCTGGCCTCTGTTGTTGTCCTTTGCATTAACATCGGCTTTGTTTGCCAGCAGCAATTCCGCCACGTCTTTGTAGCCATTCCCCGCAGCCAGGTGCAAAGGTGTCTCCCCTTTGTTGTCCTTGGCATTGGCTTCGGCCATGTTGGCCAGCAGCATCTTCGCCATATCCCTGTGGCCGGCTATCGCCGCTTTATGTAAAGATGTCCAGCCTCTATCGTCCTTTGCATTGACGTCGGCTTTGCCGGCCAACAGCAATTCCACCACGTCCTTGTGACCATTCCCCGCCGCCAGGTACAAAGGTGTCTCGCCTATGTTGTACTTGGCATTGACCTCGGCTTTGTTTTCCAGCAGCAATTCCACCACGTCCCTGGAACCATTCCTCGCCGCTACGTGCAAAGGCGTATAGCCAATATTGTCCCGGGCATTGACGTCGGCCTTGTTTGCCAGCAGCAATTTCACCACGTCCTTGTGTCCATGAGCCGCATAGTGTAAAGGCGTATCGCCGTACTTCTTCTTGGCATTCACGTTGGCGTTGTTTGCCAGCAGCAATTCCGCCACGTCCTTATGACCCTTCAGCGCCGCCAAGTGCAAAGGCGTCTGGCCTTCGGTGTCTCTTCTTAAAACCAAGCTGCGATTGTCTTTCAGCAGGGCATTGACCTTTTCCAAGTCACCAGTTTCGGCCGCCCCATGAATAGAATCTGACTGTTTGCCTGCCGGTTTTGGTGATTCCTTAGAGCCAAATATATCCTTCCAGAAGCTCATCTTGTATCTCCGGGTAGATGTTTAAGTTATTGGTTTGGAAGAGCGCGCGCTCCCTTAACCGGAACAATGCATCAAATCGTACGCATCGAAAAGCATTTTGGGGCCGGATTCCGCCTCAAAACTTCCCGCGAAACCCGAACGCCCTTATAACCTTATGATTCTCCAATTGAACAAGCAAGTGATACGTCAAAGGGAACGGTTTTGCAACACCAGGAG
>CAWGZP010000084.1:0-8201 GCA_963826655.1 uncultured delta proteobacterium | reverse complement strand
GCTGCTTTCAAAACGGGTAAATCCACTCCAGGCCGGTATGTCTTCCGCTGGAAGATCCGGGTGACGATCAAGCACCTTGAGCAGTTTCACCAGCGCCAGTGGCGGCTTGGTCTTGCCGTTTTCATAGCGTGAAAACGCACTGTCCCCCCCCCCAAATCTCGCCGGCTTCGCGCTGACCGAGAGCAAGCTTCTTACGCACATTCGCGATGAATGCCGGGTCAACAACGGGAAGCCTGCATAATGAGGCTTGATTCAGGTACCGAGATGGCCTATGCACGGTTATCGCAAAATGCGGAGCCGAGGTCTTTTGATTTACCGTGAGAAATGGTGAGGCGGGGCTACTCTGCATAAAGAACCTATACGGGTCCAGTAAGACGAAATCGCCGGTTACGTTTTATCGACCCGATCAAATAAAGTGAGGCAAACATTGAAATGGCACAATCACATGCTCATGGCGGGTTCGTGTACGGTTCTTCTGAATCTGCATCCTGCGGAGATTATATATTGTATGGCGGGGGCCGCACTGCCCGATCAGTTGGAAGTGATAGGCGGCATGCGAATCGTCGCCCACCGCACCCTGACTCACGAGCTGCTCTTATGGCTGATCCCTCTTCTTTTCCTGATGTTCTTTTCAAATCTTCTCCCGAATTCGTATCTCTTAATGCATGTTGATCGCATTTTTGCTTCATTCCATTTCAGGCCTTGGACATTTTTCCTGCCTGGAGTGCTTCACCTGGCCGGGGACATCTTTACTCCCGGGGGCATCCAGATTGGCGGTAGAAAAGCAAGCCTGGGGCTTTTTCGCACCGGGCAGCCGACGGAATATATTGTAACGGCAATCTTCGTCGTATTGGCATGCACTCACCTGTGGTCGTTATAATCGGCCTATCGAAGAACGATCATCTTCGGGCAACGGTGCACGTTCCCTGCCGCTTTCTGAGAAGTTCCAGCATATCAGGGTCTTGGTCAAGCAAGAGTAAAACGTTATTAGTTCCGACGCAGGGCAGCAAGTCCCCGCTTTCGTATTTCTGAAAGGCACGCGGACCACCCCCGATTATCAGTCCCGCCTGTTCCTGGGTCAGACGAAGTTTCTTGCGAATACGCTTGATTTCCCCCGGAGGGAGCAACCCCTCACAACGAGCTTTAAGCAGTGTCAGCGCTCTGTCGGATACTTTCAAGTCCTCGCCAACATGAATGCTCTCATCGCAATCGCTGCAATACCACCCCGGCATCTCGACCGAGGTAGATTGCCCCTTGTAAGTCAAGGTCAAGGGCCGTTTATCTCGATACATTGGTGCGCCCGTATTCGGACAGACAGGGTTATCCATTATTTCTCCTTAAACGATAGCAATCGAAATTCTGTGACAACGTCAGCGGTAAATTTAATGTAAAGCACGCCAGCCGATGATGGCACATGATAAACATCTTGCCATTGCCGAGAATCATTATAAGCAGTCATGGATTTGTAAAACTGCTCGCGACGCATTGTCTGCATCGTATCAACGACATCAGAAGCGGTGAACCCAAGCGCAATGTAATTCTTAATAGCCGAACCCGATACGGCCAAACCGTCGACACTGGAGAATCTCGCCTTGAACGCTTCAAGATCGTAAGTGGGTTTCCGCTTTTCAGTCATTCCAAGCGGAACATACACCTTTTTGGTGTAAATCAGCAATAGGCGGCTCGTCTTAATAAGCTCTCTTAGTGCGAAAACGATTCAGAAATCCTTCGGAAGGGAATTCAAACGGGCGTTATTCGAAAATATCGCAAGACTCAAACCGAAGCCCACAATGGCGAAGGCAATTTCCTGGAAGGAGGTGAGAGAAGTTACCTTCCCGGAAATTTTGGAGCAGCGATCAGATCTGCGGCCGGGGAAGCAGGCCTGCCCTTTCGGTGATCTCCCTTATCTTTGCCTCCCACTCGATAGCCATTATATGCACGCCGGCAACACCGGGAATCTCGCGCACCTCCTGTATTTGCTCAAGAAGGAGATTGATTCCCTCTTCTCCCTGCTTTCCCCTGGGAGCGCCCTTGATTCGCTGAATGAGGGCATCGGGGACGTTGATACCTGCGACATTTCTGTTCATGTAGGCCGCCATACCGGCAGACTTTAGCGGCGTAAGCCCGGCGAGGATGAAGCACTGCTTGTCCAACCCCATGTCGCAGGCCATTTTCATGAACTCCCGGAACCGGTTCATGTCGTAGATACACTGGGTCTGAATGAAATCGGCGCCAGCCCGGATTTTCTTTGCCAGCCTGATCACTCGGAACTCGAACGGATCGGCAAAAGGATTAGCCGCCGCCCCCAGAAACATCTCGATTCCGCCTTCGACCGGATCGCCGCTGTTCAAGGTACCCTGGTCCCTGATTGTACGCACCACGTCCAGAAGCTGGATAGAATCCAAATCGAAGACGTTTCTCGCCATTGGGTGATTGCCGAAGGTCTGGTGATCGCCTGTTAGACAGAGCATGTTCCTGATCCCAAGGGCGTAAGCCCCGAAAAGATCGCTCTGGGCGGCGATCCGGTTCCGGTCCCTGGTAACCATCTGCATGACCGGTTCCACACCGTTGCGCAGTAGAATAGCGCTCGCCGCTATGCTCGACATGCGCACCACCGCCGTCTGATTATCGGTGACATTTGCCGCGTCCACGCAGCCCTTGACAAGGTCTATCTTTGCCTGAAGC
Source organism: uncultured delta proteobacterium (assembly GCA_963826655.1). Taxonomy (GTDB): domain Bacteria; phylum Desulfobacterota; class Syntrophobacteria; order Syntrophobacterales; family Syntrophobacteraceae; genus SbD1. The sequence goes on along the minus strand of CAWGZP010000084.1, from coordinate 5,516 downwards.
TGTTCCAGGTCCGCGCCTCTGGGGGGGCCGCACTCGCAGGTAACGGCAAAATGACCGGCTCTTAGCACCTTTTCAAGGTTACTTCCCGATTTCAAGTGGTTGTTATCGCTCATCTGATTGTTACTCCGGCGTTCTTTAAGATCTCCCAGGGACGGTCTCGGGGCGAAGAAGGGGGCCCATCGGACCTGCTTACTTTAATTTATAGAGATTGTCGCGAACGGACCGGCGGACCCCGCCGTCGGCAGCCGTCCTCCAGTTTTTTGCCGGTAGAAGATTCTGAAGCTCCTCAAGTCTTCCAAGGGCTTTAAGTCGATCATATATGAGCTGCCACACACATTCGATGTTTGTAGGGTCGACTTCGCACCTGCCCTGTACGGAACCGCCGCATGGGCCATTCAAAAGATGCTTGGAGCAGCGGGCGACAGGGCATATTCCACCGGTATGGGCCGTAATGCAGTCTCCACAGCCGGCGCACATCTCCGCCCAGAGCCCAGGCTCAACCGAAGCGCCATAAAAAGTAGTGTTTACTCCCGGAAAGATGGGCGTCTTGCCGAGGTGGTCCGCAAAAAAGTTCACCCCCACACCACAGGCAAGCGTTACAACAGCATCGATTCCTTCCTCGACAACCCGGCTGAGAATGGGCAAAATAAATTCCTCGTCGCATTGCCGCTGCACATTGGCTTCCAGGATGGTTTTGCTTCTGCCGTCCCTGTCGAAAGCGATCCTCAGGCCCGAAGCCAGCATCTGCACCTCGGCTTCACCGCCGGCCAGGCAAACGGTTGTGCATGTGCCGCAACCGACGACCAGAATCTTTTCGAAACCTTCGATATAGCCTTTTATCTGCCCGAATGGTTTTGGGTCTGCAACAATCATTGCGAATCTCCTCGATGAACCCGTTCGTCCCGGGCCGTGGCGCCCGCCGCGGTCGAGCGAAGTTCCTGCCATATTCCGGGCCAACACTGCTCGGCGCTGCCAACCGTTTTGAAAAGCTGCAGGCACTCCTGCCCCACTCCTATCTCGTCCAGGAACTTCTTAACCCGGACAACGCGCCTTGCAAGCAACTCTTCGGCCCCCGTGTAGAAACAGCCGTTTTCCTTGCAGGCTATGACGGCAACCTTATCGGCGCCAAGTTCGAAGGGACTGAGCAGGTCGACGTTGCTGAGCCTGCCGACGCATGGGACCATCACACGCAGTATGCCGGACCCCAGGATTTCCTCTTCGGTTTGCTCCCTCAAAAACTCCCTGCCGGTGGTCTCATTGAGACAACAAAAGCTGACCACGAAAGGCCTGGCGATCTTCGCCTCCCCGGACTTGGCAAGAACCGTCTTAAGAGTATCTTTCATATCGTTTGTGGCAAAACGGGACAACGCAATGCCGGCGGCAGGACATTCCGCGGCGCACAGCCCGCACGTCAGGCATTCCTGGGCGGGCATACTGGCGGTTCTTTCCACCCGAGCCACCCCGAAAGGACAGACGCGCACACACGTGAGGCACCCGGCGCAGTCTTCCGGGGAGCTGAGATAGGCGCCGGTGGCGCAGGAAAGACAGCGTCTCGATTCGGCAAGTGCCTCCGCTTCGCTGTATCCGGGCTCGATGGGAGAAAAATTCATGATCCGCTCGGCAGGGTCCGCAAGATTTACTTCGACACGTTCGAACCGTTTGGCGAGGGCAGCGGTAGCCGCCGGCAGTTCCCCAATGGTTGCAACCGCTGGATTTTCCAGCTTCAGCCTCTCGCCGGTCTCCAGAAAATGCGCTATGACTTTTGCGGCGTCATGGCCCGTGGCAATGGCCTGGATGGCGGAACCGGGACCGGTCATGACTTCGCCGCACGCGAATACGCCGCGCTCGGATGTGGTCATCGAGGTTCGATCGCACATGAGGCGGCCGCGTTCAACTGCCACGGGCGTGTGCGTGACGCACCCGAGGCTGGCTTTCTGGCCGATCGCCACGATGACGCTGTCAACTTCCACCCTCTTTGTAACCGATTCATCGTAGCGAGGGCCAAACCGGTGTTGATCGTCAAAAACGCTCAAGCAGCGTTTGAATTCCATTCCGGTCACCTGGCCCTGATTTTCAAGTATTTGAAGGGGCCCCCAGGAATTGAGAATTTCTATGCCTTCCTGCTCGGCCTCCTCTATCTCCCATTTCCATGCCGGCATTTCCTCCCGCTTTTCGAGGCAAGCCATGTAAGCTTTCGACGGCCCAAGGCGTTTGGCGGCCCTGACAATATCAATAGCCACATTTCCGCCCCCTATCACCAGCACGCGGTCCCCGAGTTCGGGGGTCATTCCATTTGCGATGTCCCAGAGAAAAGTAGTGCCCGGAAGCACCCCCGGCTCCCAATCCCGGGTATGGGCAGCATTACGCTTTCGGCAAGCCCGACTGCAACGAGGATTGCGTCATGTTCTTTTCGCAGGTCGTCAAAACCGATGTCTTTGCCCACTTCGCAATTGGTACGGACCTCGACACCGGCAGCCAGTATGTCATCGATATCTTCCGCAAGGGCATCGACCGGAAGTCTATAGCGGGGAATGGCGTGTGCGAGCATGCCGCCAAGCCTGGAGTCTTTTTCATAAACCCTCACGCTGTATCCGAGGAGAACCAGGTCCAGGGCAGCGGTCAGGCCGGAAGGACCCGAACCGATAATGGCCACGGACCCCTCTTTGCTTTGCACCGGTTTCTTTCGCCTGGCGACGCGATGCCCCCTGGTGTTTTCGACCACGAAACGTTTGAGCATTCTGAGGCTTACCGCCGAATCGATTTCCTTTCTACGGCACTCGGATTCGCACGGATGGTGGCAAATGCGGCCACATACGGAAGGAAAGGGATTGACCTCGAGCAATATGTCGAGGGCGCCCTCATAATCCCCCCTGCTCAAACGCTGCACATATTCGCGGGTGTCGGTGTGCACCGGACAGGCCGCCGAACACGTGGCCGCCAAACCTCCTTCTGAAACCAGCCGGGATTTATCCATAGCAGTATTCAACTCCTCCTTAGCCAGTAATAGGGGGCTTTTTAAAAACTTGACCTACGCGCCTCGCAAAAGCGATTCGGCGCGATGCAGTAATGCAGTAAGGACTAACGTGGAGGATTAAGCAACAGCGGCAAGGGGGTACTCAAAAACAAAATGCGTGTATATACCATTCCGACCTGCGTCGCAGTATATCACAATCGGGCAAGGATCTGACAATATTTTTTCGATTCCGGGGAGAGTACCGGTCATTCTCCGGATTTTTTCTTCTCACCCCATGCTTCCCGGCTCCGGGCAATTTTCTTTCTCACACCTTCCCAGGTATCCGTGAGCAGAAAGGAGCTTTCCCATCTTTCGAGAAACATTTGATGCATTTCATAAGGAATGGCAAAAGTCGTCTCATCGGTTTTCATGAACTTCCTGTCGGAGGGGTCCCAGCCCCCGAGGACAGCCCTCAGCTTACCATGCTGCAGATAGTGGAGGGGCCACGCGACGATGTGGCCGCAACCCGCACCGAAAGGTGAGACCACTACCTCGAAATCCTCGGTAACAAACGTTGCAAGCGTGCATAATCCGGACGCGACCTCAGCCCTGGCAAAGTAAATGACAATCTCCGGGGTCTCGTTCTCGTTGAACAGGCCGAGTGGTTTGAACACGCAGAATCTGGCGGGTGCGGGCCGTGGATCCACTTCACGGAAAAAACGCCGCGCCACCTCGGGCGAGGGCAGGTACCGTTCACCATGAAATTTACCCGGTATCCCGGTTGAGACATAGTATGAGATGAATTCGAGCTGCGGCTTGTGGAAGCCGAGATAAAAGGAGCCGCCTACGCATCCGGAGCGTCCGGCTTCGAAGTAGGCGGCGGAGTTTTTCTTTCGAGCAAGCCAAATATTGCCCATGACACATGACCAGTTCTGGAACAACGAGGAGAAGTCGAGTTCTTTGCGCTGCTCCATCTCGTAGGAGAATGCCCCACCCTCCTTTGGCACGAACCCGCTTTCGGGCTCAGTATCCGTATAGAACACGCCAAATGGCTGCCCGGTGTATCCGAGGGCTTCCAGAAACGCGGCCAATCGATCACTCATGGAATCTCCCTGTCGGTTCTTGAAGGCTTGGGGAATGTTATCTTACATATCGCCAGTGTCCGGGAACCCACGCTCCATAGCGGTCATAATGGCCGCGAATCCACGCCCTGTGGGGGGGATACGGCCCCGGTCCCGGTCCATAATAAGCGACGGGCGCCGGAGCATAATAGTATGGACCGCAGCAGGGATGAAAAGGGGCAGTCGCAATAGCTGCCGCAGTTCCAACGACGGCCCCTGCAACCGCTACCGGAAACAGAAGCGGGTTGCACCAATAGCAATCCTGGGCGCTCGCACTCATGCTCGGAACCGCGATGAAAAGAGCAAGTCCGATGCACGCTGTAATAATGATTTTTCTTGCGTTCATTTCTGCCTCCTGAGAGTGTCATGGTCAAATCACAATTCTCGATTTCTAAAGGGCAGTGACGCTTCAGCCGCCGGATTTGTCTACGTTTGAGGCCTGAAAATTTATGTGATACGTTCGAAGCTTACGAAGCTCCCGTGATAACCAATCTTACGGCGGCCCCGTTTCTGACGGCAACCACCCGTCTCTCCGGCGCTTGCGGTCGATCTTCGTAATTCGTATTTCCAGGTTTTTTGGTCTCATAGTGCATCCTCGCTCATGCAATTTACGATGGTTGCGTGCTGTTATCAATAGACAATCAATCAGCTTCCCAAGCCCCGAAGCCCGTCCTGGCTCCCCCTCGCTTGAAATTACGTGCGCTTTCCTCTAAGATCCCATCTTCCTTTCGATCGACGGATAACGAAAGTGATGGGTTGCGCTTCGCTCCATCCATCCTGCAAGCTTACAAGGTGCGGTCCCTCGGCATCTCACCCCGATCAGCTACGGTTAAACTAAATGGAGTCCACGATGGTTGCGTTCAAAAAAGTTATGCCCTGTCTGCTTATTGTTTTCGCACTGAGCCTGGCTTTGAAACCGGCCGTATTTGCCCAGAGCCAGCCTCAAGTCGATACCAATACTAAACAGGGCGCTCAGCAACCCGGGGCGGTCAATTCGATGCCCTCGGGAGAGGCCTCGTCATCGAACCTTGAAGAAGCTATCCCGATCAACGCTGAAAAAGTCGACGAAGCCGGCAAGGTCCTCGGAAAAAAAATAGATGCGGTCAGCGCCGGGGCTTCAGTAAAGTTTGGCCGGTGGATAACCACCAGGGCTTTCGGAGAAATTTCCTGGCTAAAGCTCATAGCCTGTTTTGGATTGGTTCTGTTCGTGTTCGCAGCCGGGCGCGCGGTGCGGCGCGTCATTTCCCTGAGGATAGGAAGGACGGCTCAACGGGAGGCCGAACCCTCATGGGGAGATCTGATCCTTCATGCCCTCTCGAGGCCTCTGACCCTTTTCGTTCAGGTGTATGGAGTCTATTGGGCTTTGTCTCCCATCTGGACCTGTTTCGACGGACCCGGCGGTGTAAACCTCGTCCACCGGGCGGCGGGCAGGATTGCCGACC
>CAWGZP010000083.1:0-21798 GCA_963826655.1 uncultured delta proteobacterium | reverse complement strand
GTTTCGTTACGTATTTGTTATTTCGCCGAGCTGAACTTCAGCATGTCCTTTCAACGACTGAGGAGGAAAAGAATAAAAAGGAGAAACGAGCAGAAGACGCGCTCAATAAACTGAAAATGGACTCCGGGGCCTACGAAAAGCTGGTCTCTTCGGAGGAGGTGAAAAAGGTCTATGAAGAGTTCAAAAAAAGCTGGACCCTTTTTTTGGTGGAACATAAGAAAATCATCGAGCTGTCAAAACAGAATAAAAGCGAAGAAGCACTTAATCAGCTACGTGGAGATTCTGCGAAGTATCTAGACAATATTCTTGATGCCCTCGGCAAAGATGTCGAAATGAACAACAAGGGTGCGGATGATTCCTGGAATACCGCCAGGAACGTCTATGGATCGTCCCGCGTGCTCATTATGATTGTGATTGCCTCCGCTTTGCTGGTTGGAATGCTTTTGACCTTCGCGGTTTCTCGAACAATCAGCAAGGCGCTCAAAAAAGGAGTGCTGATAGCAGATAAAATGGCGCAGGGGGATCTTTCCGTCACCATCGAAGAGACCAGCAAGGATGAGACTGGCCAGCTGCTTGCCGCTATGAAAACGATGATTGAGAGCATCAAGGCCCTTAACGCCGATGCAGGGATGCTGTCGCAGGCGGCGGTGAATGGAAAACTCGCCACACGGGCCGACGCTTCCAGGCACCAAGGTGCGTACCGCAGCATCGTGGAAGGGGTCAACGCGACTCTCGATGCGGTAACCGGACCCTTGAACGTAGCTGCGAATTATCTGGACAGGATCAGCAAAGGCGACATCCCGCCCGAGATCACGGATGAATACAAGGGCGATTTCAACGAGATCAAGAACAACCTCAACGTGCTCATCGCGGCCATGACTGAGGTAACGGAAGCCGCTTCGGAAATTGCAGCGGGGAATCTCACAGTCAAAATCAAGGAACGCTCCGCTCAGGACAAGCTCATGCAGGCAATGGCTAATATGGTCAAGGGTCTCACGGAAGTCGCTTCGAACATCCAGTCGGTGGCGAATCAGGTCATGGTGGGAAGCCAGGAAATGAGCTCCAGCTCCGAGCAGTTGTCCCAGGGGGCGACGGAACAGTCGGCTTCGGTGGAAGAGCTATCTGCTTCCATGGAGCAAATGGCGGCCAACATCAAGCAGAATTCCGATAATGCGCAACAAACGGAGAAGATCGCGCTCAAGGCTGCCGAAGACGGACAAGATGGAGGCAGGTCGGTTTCCGAGACGGTCATTGCGATGAAGGAAATAGCCGGCAAGATCTCCATTATCGAAGAGATCGCACGCCAGACCAACCTGCTTGCACTTAACGCCGCGATCGAAGCCGCACGCGCTGGTAAACACGGAAAGGGATTTGCCGTTGTGGCCTCCGAAGTGCGGAAGCTCGCCGAACGCAGCCAAACGGCGGCAGGTGAAATCAATAAGCTGTCGGCTTCCAGCGTTCAAGTCGCGTAAAAGGCCGGGGAGATGCTGGCAAGAATCGTTCCGGATATTCAGAGGACCGCGGACCTCGTGCAGGAGATCACTGCCGCCAGCAACGAGCAGTCTTCCGGGGCCGGCCAGATCAATAAGGCCATTCAGCAATTGGACCTGGTCGTGCAGCAGAACGCTGCGGCCTCCGAGGAGATGGCTTCCACGTCTACTGAGTTGTTGAGCCAGGCCGAGCAGCTTCAAAACACCATCTCTTTTTTCAAACTTAACGACGGCTTCGCGGTTACGAATAAGCCTGGCGTTGCGGCGCCCGGCCGGCAATTTAGACCGGTCCGCAAGAACCACGTGGCACATTTGACACACGCCATTCATCAGAGGGCCAACGGAGGCAAACAACCGGGCGCCGCCCTGGATCTGTCGGGAGACCTCAATGCGGAGATGACGGACACCGAGTTTGAGAGATATTAGCAAGGAGTCGAAACATTGAGTGTTCCCTCGATATGCAATGACTGGCGGCAGGATATAAAGAGGCTTGACATGCGTCACCCATAACGTTATAGGTGATACATGATCGTTCGCTTTCGTCACAAGGGGTTAGAGCGGCTATTCACGAGTGGGGACACAAGCGGGATATCCGCACAGCATGTGCGAAAACTTCGGCAAATCCTTGCTCATTTGAGCATCAGCCAAGCTCCCGCAGACATGAATCTGCCGGGATTTCGGCTCCATCCATTGAAAGGCGAGCGCAAAGAACAGTGGGCGGTGTCCGTAACGGGTAATTTGCGGATCGTATTTGAGTTCGAGGGCGAGAACGCCACAAACGTCGATCTTGTCGATTACCACTGACTACCGGAAAGGAATGAACCCATGAAGATGCACAATCCGCCGCACCCCGGCGAAATTATCCGCGAACAATGCATAGAGCCGCTTGGTCTGACGATCACGGCGGCAGCCAAGGGACTTGGCGTGACGCGCAAGGCGCTCTCCGAGTTGGTGAACGGACACAGCGGCGTATCGCCGGACATGGCGATACGACTGTCCAAGGCGTTCGGGACCAGTCCCGAGACTGGCTGCGGCTGCAAATGCAATATGATCTCTGGCAGGCCGAGCAGCGCGCCGACAGCATCAAGGTGACGCGTTTCCCAGAGCACGCCCCGATCTAGCGGATGCACGGCATTCCATGTAGCTACGATCAGGTCTCACTCGATGAAGTCGAGCCGATTCTGATTTGATACAGCTAATAATCATTGTCAGCAAAATCATCGACGCCGACATTATGGTCAACAAATGTTCTCAAAGTAGGCCATGTTACCTTGTGGGTAGCCCGAGGATTTAGATAAATCCACGACGGCACGGGCTGCCTCTCCGAACTTTTACTAGGATACGCATCAGAGGGCCACACATTTAGAAACACTATTCCAGATAATAGACGGGCCGCATCCGCCAAGGTAGCAGAGTGTGAAATTTCTTTACACACTGCACTCACTTTTTTCGTATTATGGGTGAATTGTATGAACGCACGCAGCGCAGGCGAACGTGTGGATATAGAGGCATTGTTGGCGGAGTCATTGTGAATAGCGAGTTGATTAAGCCATGGGTGCAAAACAAAAATGAGCAAAAAGGGATGATTCTTGGTGAATTGGTTTGCCGATTTAAAAGGATACTGCGCGTTTTCCTTTGGTAAGGATAAGGAGACCGCCATTAAATGGGACTTAGCCCTTTTAAGATTGCTTGCGTGAACGGCGGTGTGTTCCGTAATTTTTTCATACCCTATATCTGCATAGCCGGTTTGCCGATCCGGAATACCCTCACAAGGCGTCACTGATAATCACAAATCAATCATAGCCTGATACTCCTGGTTTGTGTATGGAACAAACAAGATGTGAGTGCCACGTCAAGCCTGACCTACTGCCGATATACCTAAAACCCGATGCCGACACCCTGCGACTGGCCCGACTTGGCCCGCACAGCAAGCTTTTCAGCTGAGACGGCCGTGGGGGGGGTTACACATGAAGTATGAGTCACGCGGCGTACCATAGGACCGCGAAAAAGTGGCAAGTAGTGCCGAGGATAACAAACAGGTGCCACACGAAGTGGCAGTAGCGTACCCGCTTGGCCGCGTAGAACGCCACACCTCCAGTGTATGCAATGCCTCCCGCCAGAAGCCAGAGAAGGCCGGGCAACGGCATGCGGGACAAAAGCGGCCGGATTGCAATCACGATCAACCACCCCATCGCCAGGTAAAGTCCGGTGGATAAGTACCGATTCCGGATTCCCCCCGCCGCCTGCACCGTTACGCCAAAGATTGCAAGACTCCACACCAGGCCCAGGAGCGTCCAGCCCCACGCGCCGCGCAGCACGCCGAGAGTAAACGGGGTGTAAGTGCCGGCGATAAGAAGATAAATCGCTCCATGATCGAGCACCTGAAACACATATTTTGCTTTGCCCTCCGGCAAGGCGTGATACAACGTCGATGCCAGGTACAGCAAAGCCATCGTTGCCGCAAAGACACCGGCGCCGGTGATGGTCAACGCGCCGCCATGGCGAACCGCCGAAACGAGGAGCAGCGGCGCCGCAACAAAAACCGCAACCAGGCCTGCGCAGTGGCTGATGGCGTTCGCGATTTCTTCGCTGCGTGACTGCGAACGTTCACTATCTGCAGGTTTCTCGTGCATCGTCTCTTTCTGATTTTCTATCTCGACCGATCCTTCGATCTTCAACCAAATCAGTATATCTGGTCCAAGTCTTTCTGTGCAGCGATATTCTTGCCCGCCGGGAGGGCAACGCCGGGGAACGGCCCGTGGAGCAGGCCTTTTTTTGGCTATGCCCTTATTTCAAACCGCCCTGACATCTGTAATGTAACGCGGCCGGTAGCGTTACGGATATGGACTTGCCCGGTTTCAAGCTGCATCCGCTCAAAGGTGGGTTTAAGGATTTTTGGGCCGTGACGGTTCGCGCAAATTGGCGTGCGATTTTCCGTTTTGCCGCACAATACGAGCTTGCACATGTTCGCACCGAGCACATGAACCTCAAGCGTCTGGAACATGCATGACCCGCATTGTCGCCCCTGTTCCGCAGACAGACCCGGGATTAGCGGCGAGGGGCCCGGTGGGAATCACCAAATTTTTCTGCTTTTTGCCGCTTCTATTGCCGTTTCCGGTTGCCGTTTTGCGCGGTCAATCACTTCGTATACTATTCAAAGAATAATGACTTCCGTTGCTCGCCCGGCGTCAGTACGGCCTGTTCAGATCTTAAAACATAAACTGCCCACCCACCGTGAGCATCCAATCGGTCTTCAACTGCAGCCCGTTAAGGTTCTCGTAAACGGGTAGGCCGCCTTCGATGCCGAAACTAAAGCGGCCTTTGGTAAAACTCGTTCCTAAAAAAAAATCGACCTGCTGCCCGCCGTAATTTCTGGGATCGGCATCGGGTGTCGGCATCCCACCAGTCATGTCCAGGAGCTTCTGGATCTGGGTGTCCTGCCCTCGGATTTCGCCCGTTTCGTTGTAAGCCATGCGCAGCCACCCGGTAACGGGACCGAGGGCACGCTGGAGCCACCAAGTGAGCTTCAAGTTGTCACCGTAGGCCCAGTCGTTATAGTTTTCGGATATATGCCGAGTGTACATGGCTTGCGCTCCCCAGTTCCAAAGCGCATCGGAGCTCAGTTGGCTGTAGGTCAGCGCCGGCCTCAGATTAAATGTGCCCCCGCCGGGCTGCATATCATAGGGCGCGCGTAATTCCATTCCCATCACGTCTATGTTCTTTTCGATACTACCGGTTGGGATAGTCAGGCCAAGACTGCCGTTCAGGTATTGATTGATCTTATATATCGCCCTCAGTTCCGTGTCACCGAAGCCGCTGGTGTTCATGGAGGCGCCTGTGCCGGCGCCCATGCCCATATCCATCAGCATGTCCATCTCGTTAGCCTGATAATTCGCCGTGACCATCGCCGTCAGTTCGTCCGTGACCCCGTACATCACCATCATCATGTGCATGTACATGCTCATGCTGGTGGGGATCATCATATACGGGTACTGTTTCATGGGTCCGACGCTGGTCACAGGGACGTCCGTGGTGTCATGGCGCAGTCCCTCCATGTCCGTGTACATGAATTTGTAATTGACCATCCACGTGCCGGCCGGGTGAGTGTGGTATATATCATCGCCGAAAGCAGGATTATACAGCATCTGGGAGCCGGGAACCATGTGGTGGCAGGCGTGATCACCCATGGACCTGCACGCGCTCTCTCCGTTTTCCTCGTTTGCGGCAGTCATGATCTGGTCAAATTCGGCCAACTCTCCTCCGTTCCTGTCGATAAACGCCAGGGCCGCGCTCTTGTCTGCAAAAGCCCACTTGGCCTTTTGGGTCATGATGCCCTGCTTGCTGCCTCCTTTCACCCAAGCCGCTTTTCCGGCGTCGATGAGCGCCCCGGTGTTGTAGTCCGCCACCCATACGGCCTTAGGAGCCCTGGAAGCGGATTCCAATTCTTTGGCGGCACAGTTGATACTGCATACGTCCACCTTGCCGCCATCCTCATACTCGATTAAGACACGACCGCCTTGATCGATGTCCATCCCGCAGACATTGCATGCCTTGTGTTCAGTTATGTCGTCTGCTGCCGTTACTAGCGGGACAAAGGAGCAAATCAACGCTATGACCATAAGAGTTACTGATAGTCTATTCACTCTTTCCCTCTTGGGTTTATCTAATCAAAAGGAACATCGGCCCAAAGCCACTCCCCGGGTCTATAAACTCAACTTTTTCCTGGGGTGCGTTCCAGCTGACGCCCCCCCCATCGTCGGGGCCTTCTGTCCTCATCTTCCGCCAGGAGAAACGAGTCGGCCTACGACCCTCCGCGTCCTTTCGGAAGGATTGGGCAAGCGCAATCTTCATCATTTCAATCAAGTTTATGATGAATCTAACAAATACCGGCTGGCCAGTCAAACGAAAACTGGGAAATCGAGGGATTGGAGGATTAATTCCTAAATTCCTAAATTGATTTTAATCGACCGCATTTAAGGTTATATGTGTGGCAAACTTTTGAGTTTGTCGCATTTATCCGAAAGGCCGCCTTAACCGCCTTTTTCAGAGGACCTGTCGATTGTTTTTGGAAACCGTTTTCCAGGACCTTCTAAACGCTCTCCAATGGGGGAGCTTCTACGCCCTGATCGCGCTGGGCTATACGATGGTCTACGGGGTCTTGCTCCTGATCAATTTCGCGCACGGGGACATATTCATGATCGGGGCATACGCCGGTTTTTTCATAGCCGGGCTTTTGATGGGCCACATTGGCGGTTTTTTGCCCTCATTGCCGCCGGCCCTCATTTTCGGGCTGACCCTGGCGCTCACCATGGTAATCACATCGGTGGTGGGGGTCGCGATCGAGCGTATTGCCTACCGCCCTCTTCGGCGCAAAGGCGCGTCACGCCTCTACGTGGTAATTACGGCTTTCATGTGCGGGCTGATCCTTGAGAACGGAAACCTGGCCATTCTGGGAGCAAGCCGCCGCAGTTTTCCCCAGCTTCTTGCCAACACGGTTCATAACGTGGCCGGGGTCACCTTCACAAATATAAAAGTGTTGGTGATCCTTACGACCATTTTTGTCTTTGTGCTGCTCGAGGCAATCGTGCGTAAAACCAAGCTGGGAATGGCGATGCGAGCCATATCCTATGACAGGATGGCCGTTCCGCTCATGGGCATTCCGGTAGATGCGGTCATTGTATTTACGTTTATACTGGGTTCGTCGATGGCGGGCCTTGCAGGGGTCCTTTTCGCCACTGCATACCCGGTTCTGGATCCCTATATGGGAGCGATTGTCGGCTGGAAAGCCTTTATTGCCGCCGTTTTGGGCGGCATAGGGGAGATACGGGGCGCTTTTGCCGGGGGCTTTCTGCTCGGGTTCGTAGAAATCTTCGTTGCGGCTTACTTTCCATCGACTCTGCGCGACCTGATCGCTTTCAGCATTCTCCTGATATTTCTGAGTATAAAGCCCACGGGTATTTTTGGCGTGTCCAGGGCCACGAAAATTTAGGATAAGGCCAAGGCCACAAAGAGTTAGGCTGCCATGCGCAATTACAGTTCGATTCTATCTTACGCAACACTTTGCGCCCTGGCGGTCTTGGCCGTAAAACTCGGCATTTTGAACGCTTATATTCAACTGGTCCTGATGTATATCGGGATTAACATAATACTATCTGCTTCGCTAAATCTCGTGAACGGTTACATGGGCGAGTTTTCGGTGGGGCATGCCGGTTTTATGGCCGTTGGCGCCTACGCCACCTCCATCCTTAACGTTTGGCTGTTTACCTCGAGCCCGGTTTTCGGGCCGCCTCTGCTCCCCGCCTCCAGCGCGATTTACCTTTTCCCGGTAACGCTTCTTGCCGGCGGGATCGCCGCCGCAATTGCCGGACTCCTGGTGGCCGTACCGTCCTTCAAGACCAGGGGCGACTATCTGGCGATCATAACCCTGGCTGTCAACTACATCGTTAAAAGCTCCATAGAGAACATCCAGCAGATCGGCGGCGCGCGCGGTTTCATGGGCATGCGCAACGTTGTCGTCTCCATGCAGTCGGTCGTGAACCTTCCATGGACAATGATCTGGGTTTTCATATGCGTCGGGATGACTGTCTGGATAATCCATCGGCTCGTAAACTCGACCTATGGCAAAGGTATCATCGCGACCAGGGACGACGAGATTGCGGCCGAGATAATGAGCGTCAATACGCGGCGCATGAAGATAGTGGCTTTCATGCTCTCCTCCGGGCTGGCCGGAATAGCCGGAGGACTCTTCGCTCATGTGCTCGGCTATATAAATCCGGGGTCCTTTACGATTATGAAATCGACAGAGGTGCTCATCATGGTCTACCTCGGTGGAATGGGATCGTTGAGCGGTTCGGTGATAAGCGCCATTCTCCTGACGCTTGCACTCGAGGCCTTCAGGCCCCTTCAACTCGTAAAATGGGTGGTGCTGCCGCTTCTGCTCATCCTGCTCATGATTTTTCGGCCCGAGGGGATCATGGGGCATCGCGAACTCAGCGACGTCTTCCCGAAGCTTCGTTCCTGGTTTGCGCCAAGGGAAGGCCGAGTGTAATATGGCACTCCTGGAAACCGGCAACCTCACTCATTATTTCGGCGGCCTGAGGGCCGTATACAATCTGAATCTCACGATCGAGAACGGCGAACTGATGGGCCTGATAGGTCCGAACGGCGCGGGCAAGACGACCGTTTTCAACCTGTTGAGCGGTTTTTACCGTCCCTCGGAGGGCGAAATCCGTTTTCTTGGCAGGAGCATCGGCGGCCTTCGTCCTCACCAGGTTACGGCGCTCGGAATTGCGCGAACTTTCCAGAATATACGCCTCTGGAACAGCCTGAGTGTTTTTGAAAACATTTGTGTTTCCCAGCATTATGAGCTTGGCTATGGTTTCCTGCACTCGGTGCTGCGCACTCCGGGGTTCATACGGGGCGAGCGGCGGGTCAGAAAGAGGGCTGAGGAACTGATAGATTTGCTGGGGCTTCGGCATTACGCATCGGAGTTTCCGAAAAACCTCCCTTACGGGTTCCAGCGGCGAGTGGAGATAGGGCGCGCCCTGGCGCTTGGCCCCAAGCTCCTTTTGCTCGATGAACCGGCGGCGGGTATGAATCCCGGAGAGGTCGGCGAGTTGATCGAAACGATCCGCTGGATCAGGGATGAATTCAAGCTGGCGGTCTGTTTGATAGAGCATCAAATGCGGGTGGTGATGAACGTTTGCGAACGCATAACGGTTCTTGACTTCGGCGAGACGATAGCCGAGGGACTGCCCGACGAGATCAGGCTAAACCCCCGTGTCGTCGAGGCCTACCTGGGGGGAGCGCCCGATGCTTGATAAATCCTATCTCGAAATATCCGAGCTTCATGTAAAATACGGTAATATCGAGGCGCTGCATGGGATATCCTTTCGGGTCGACGAGGGTGAGATCGTTGCGTTGCTGGGCGCCAACGGCGCAGGCAAATCGACCACACTCATGAGCCTGATGCGTCTTGCGCCTCCCGAAGGCCCCGTGGTGAGCGGGGGGGAAATAAAGCTCAGAGGGAAAAGCCTGCTTCAGGTACCGACCCATACCCTTGTATCCAGGTATGGAATCGGCCTTGTCCCCGAAGGCAGGCATATCTTCGGCAACCTCACCGTGTTCGAGAACCTGAAACTGGCGACATTTGCAAGAAAAGACAAACGGCAGATACAAAAGGACTTCGAACGTGTTTTTGCTCTTTTCCCACGACTTTCGAACCGCAAATCTCAAAGAGCAGAGCTGCTGAGCGGCGGCGAGCAGCAGATGCTCGCAATCGGGAGGGCCTTTATGAGCGGTGTCGGGTTCATCCTGCTCGACGAGCCTTCGATGGGACTTTCGCCGCGTCTTATGGGCGAACTTTTTCAGGTGCTAAAGGAACTCAACGAGAGCGGGATGACGATGATCGTCGTGGAGCAGAACGCCAGAATGGCTTTAAAGTACGCTAACCGTGCTTATGTTCTGGAAGCCGGGCAAATCGTGCTGGAAGGCGAAGCTAATGCGCTTTTGAACGATTCCGAGATTCAAAAAGCTTATTTGGGCTAGAAGATCTTGAGATGGAAAATCCAGGATAGAAGATGCGGGACAAGAAGCCCGGGGTAGGAGGTCAAAATGCTGAAAATTCTCATTTGTGACGGGCTCGATGAAATCGGGCTAAAGATTTTACGCGCGGCCGAGGGGGTGGAGGTAGATATGCCCGATGGGCTTAGCGCGGACGACATCAAGGCCATTTTGCCTCAATACGACGCCATGGTCGTGCGCAGCCGCACCATGGTTAGTGACGATCTAATCGATGGCGCACCGCGGCTAAAAGTGGTCGGGCGGGCGGGTACGGGCGTGGACAATATCGATGTGAAATCGGCCAGCGCGCGCGGGATCCTGGTGATGAACACACCTGGAGCAAACGCCATGGCTGCCGCCGAGCACACATTGGCGTTGATACTGGCCCTGGCGCGCTTCGTTCCCCAGGCAACGGACTCAATGCGCCACGGGCTGTGGGAAAAGAAAAAATTTGTCGGCACGGAACTCTATCATCAGACCCTGGGCATCATAGGCCTGGGGAAAATCGGCTCTATAGTCGCCGACCGGGCACTTGCAATGAAAATGGAGGTCCTTGTCTTCGATCCGCATATCGTGCCCGAGATGGCGGCTGTCTTGGGGGCCGAATACGTCTCGCTGGATGAACTCCTTGCGAGATCGGATTTCATAACCCTGCATACGCCCCTCACCGACACGACCCGCGGGATACTCAACCGCGAGAGCCTGGCAAAGACCAAACCCGGCGTGCGCCTTGTGAACTGCGCCCGCGGCGGACTGATAGACGAGGAAGCTCTGCGGGAGTTTCTCGTGAAGGGGCATGTGGCCGGGGCCGCGCTCGATGTTTTCGAAAAAGAGCCTCCCACGGGGAACCCCTTGCTGGAACTGCCGAACGCGATCTTCACCCCTCACCTCGGGGCCTCCAGCCAACAGGCGCAGGAAAACGTTTCCAAGGCAATCGCCGCACAGATCCTCGACTACCTCCAGCGCGGCCTGATACGAAACGCCGTAAACTTCCCGTCGATCAGCATGAAGGACTACGAAAGGCTCAAACCCTACCTGCTGCTGGCCGAACGCCTGGGGGACCTCCAGGGCCAGCTTTGCACGGCGGTGCTCAAGCTCGAGATCGTATATGCCGGCGAGGACTTTCAGGAAATGCCCACCGAACCCCTCACGCAGACTATAATCAAGGGGCTGCTCGAACCGATCCTGGCCGAGAAGGTGAACCTGATAAACGCGCCTCTCCTGCTAAAACAGCGGCAAATCGATCTTACGACCTCCACGACGTCCGGGTCCAGGGGCTATGCCGGGGAGATTACGGTAAAGGTAAAGGGATGCGCAAAGGAGGAATATTCCGCATCGGGAGCGGTTTTCCCGGGGCAGGAGGTCCGGCTCGTCCGGCTCAACGACTACATGCTGGAAGCGGAACTGGAAGGAATCAACCTCGTTATCCAGAACCTCGACAAACCGGGGACTATCGGTCACATCGGGTTGACGCTCGGCAATTTCAATGTAAATATTGCCAACATGCACCTGGCACGCAGCCGCGACAAAGACAGGGCACTTGCAATAGTGAGGCTCGACAGCGAAGCTCCCCCGGAGGCCCTGGAGGTTTTGCGCGCGCACCCGAGTGTACTTCTGGTGAAGCAGGTGAAACTGTAAGGGCGGTGAAGAGTGAAGATCGGGAATCGGAAATAACTCCGGCGGACGCGAACGCGGCGGGAACGCCGCCATGGGAGACGGCGCTACTACCCTGAGAAAGGCCTGGAATAAGACTTTTGGATCAAAAACTTTCAATGGAAAAGTATTTCGGGCCGGAAGGAATCCTGGCGTCAAAAGTTCAAGGTTTCGAATACCGCAAGGTACAGCTTGAAATGGCGCAGGCCGTATTCGAATGTTTTCGCTCCCGGACCCAGCTCATTGTCGAGGCCGGGACGGGTACGGGCAAAACTTTGGCATACCTGGTCCCGGCCGTTCTCAGTGGCAGGAAAGTGGTCGTATCGACCGGCACAAAGACCCTCCAGGACCAAATCCTCGATAACGATATTCCTTTTCTAAAGAAAAATATCTACCCGAAACTGCATGCCGTCTGCCTCAAAGGCCGGCGAAATTACCTGTGCCGGCGCCGGTTCCTGGAGTTTTGTTATCAACCCACGCTCTGGAACAAAGACGAGGCGAAGCTTTTCCGGCGGTTTCAGAAGTGGGCGGGGACATCGGACACGGGCGACCGCGCGCAAATCGAGTGGCTTCCCGACAATTTCCGTACTTGGAACGAAGTCTGCTCGAGCTCCGATCATTGCCTGGGCCAGCAGTGCTCGGAATTTTCCCGGTGTCACCTGACCCGGATTAGAGGCGAGGCGGCCCACGCCAACATAGTGCTGGTAAATCACCACCTGTTTTTTGCCGACCTTGCGCTTAAGCGCAAAGGCCTCGGCGAGGTCCTTCCGGAATACGAAGCCGTCATCTTTGATGAGGCCCACCAGTTGGAAGACGTGGTTGGCGAGTTTTTTGGCATTCACTTCAGCAGTTATGCATTGGCGCAGCTCGCCCAGGATATCTTGAAGGAATGCCGCAAAGACACCAAAAAGCTCAATTTGAAGCCTGTCCAAACGGCGGGCCAACAGCTCGATATCCTGAGCCGCCTTTTTCACCATAACCTGCTCCAGGCCGGAAACGGCACGGGGCGTTCTCGTTTCGAACCGGCAAAAGCGACCGGTGACTTTGTCGACGCCTGCAGCCAGATTGCACACGCTCTCGATGAGCTTCCAGCTATGATCGAACCTTTGGCCGAAAAGGCTGAAGGCCTGGCCTGCGCTGCCCGCCGCAGCAGCGAACTCTCGGCTGCGCTCCAGTTGTCTATCGAACAGAAAGACGAATCTCTCGTCTACTGGCAGGAAATCACCCAGCAGGCCGCTTTTTTACATGCAACGCCTGTAGACATTGCACCCGTAATGCAAGGGGTCCTTTTTCCAGCCGCTTCCACCGTGGTGATGACATCGGCCACCCTGTCCGTCGCAGGCGCTTTTGAGTTTGTGCGAAGCTCGCTCGGGGTCCCCAAGGATAGCCGGGAACTGCTGCTGCGTTCGCCGTTTGAGTATGAGCGCCAGGCTATAGCTTACATACCATTGCGGTTCCCGGCCCCCAATGACAGGACGTTTTGCGCTGAGATGGCCGCGCAGGCCGCCGAGATTATCGAAAAGACCCGGGGACGGGCGCTGTTTCTTTTCACCAGTTACAGAAATATGCATGAAGTCCACAGGCTCTTCGAGGGAAAGATTCCGTTCCCGCTCCTGCTCCAGGGACAAAAAACAAAACGGGCGCTTCTTCAGGAGTTCAAGGACAGGGTCGATTCAGTCCTCCTGGCGACCAGTTCCTTCTGGCAGGGAATCGATGTGCCTGGCGAGGCGCTTAGCTGCCTTGTAATCGATAAGCTTCCGTTCGAAGTCCCTGACGATCCGGTGATCGCGGCCAGGGTGGACCGTATCACCCGCGACGGGGGGAACGCCTTTTATGACTACCAGGTGCCGAGGGCGGCAATCCAGTTGAAGCAGGGAGTTGGACGCCTGATCCGCTCCTCGACGGACCGGGGGGTTATAGCGATTTTCGACTCTCGAATGCTCACCAAAAGCTACGGACAGGTCTTTGTCAAAAGCCTTCCACCTTGCCGGGTTGTTCATAGCCTTGACGAAATCGAGACCTTTCTCAGCAGCCCTCAGTAACTTTGGATTCTTTCGACGCGGTCTTATTCGCTCTCGACGGGGTGCCGACAGCGACCGCCAAGGTGCATGCGGCCTCCTGGAAGAAGACCTTTGACGACTGGCTCGATGCTGCAGCGAAAGCAGCTATTATTCCCGTTTTAGATGCCGGATGCCCCCGGGGCCGGCGACGATGACGTCCCGGGCCAGGTTTAAAAAGAGGCCGTGCTCCATGATGCCGGCTCGTGAGGCCAGTTTCTGGGCCAGGCCCTCCAGGTCGGCGATGGGTCCGAAGCGGCTATCCAGAATCATGTTGCCCTGATCGGTACGAAATTCGCTGCCATCGGAAGCTCGACGGATGACAGGCTCGGCCCCAAGGGATGACAGATAGCGGGCCTGAGACTTCCAGCCGTAAGCCACCACTTCCACCGGTACCGGCCAATGGGTGCCCAACTTCGGCGCCAGTTTGCTCTCATCCACAATGATAATCTCGCGGCGGCTGGCCTGAGCCACGATCTTCTCCCGCAACAGAGCCCCACCTCCTCCTTTGATGAGATTCAATTGAGGGTCCACCTCGTCGGCGCCATCGATTGTCACGTCGATCTCATGAGGGAGATCTTCCGTCAGCATAGGAATGCCCAGCCTGACCGCCTCATTCCAAACGACAGAGGAAGTTGCGAACGCGGCAATATCGCGCAACCGGCCGTTCCTATGCAACTCTGCGATACGCCGAGTGGCATAAACGGCCGTCGAGCCGGTCCCCAACCCCACTGTCATCCCGGATTGGATGAATTTGACGGCGTACTCCGCCGCTTCCTGCTTGTACTGTGCCTGGGCCTCGGATGCTGGGGCCTTGTCGCTCATGACTTTGTCCTCAGCTTGGCGGCGGCCGGCTGGTCCAGCAGCCAGTGCAGTTCCCCGGACACGGGCTTGATGATCTGGGACGGCAGCACCACAGGCTGGTAGGGTCCTTCAAGAACCCGATGCAGCATCTCGGCCTTTTCGGCCCCCGACGCGAGGAAGACCACCTGTCGGGCAGCGTTGATGATCACTGGCGTCATCGTGACCCGCCACATACCCACGACCTCGACGTAGAGAGCCATAACCCAGCGTTTCGTTTCCGTCACTGCGGCCAGGCCTGGAAAGAGCGAGGCAGTGTGGCCGTTGTCTCCCATGCCGAGAAGGATCAGGTCGAAGCCTTCCGGGGGTGGTCCCCCGGTGACAGCATCGCCTCCGAAGGTGCGCCGGAGTACGTCCGTGTAGTCTGCCGCGGCCTTCTCCGGCGCCTCATCGCCCTGGATGCGATATACATTGCCGGGCGGAATCGGCACTTGGTCGAGCAAGGCGGTCCGGACCATAAGATAATTGCTCTGGGGGTGGTCGGGCGGCACACAACGTTCATCCCCGAAGAAGATCCGCACTTTGGACCAGTCGATCCGGTCCCGGTAGCCCGCGGTCGCCAGGCGGGTGTAGACCGGTTGTGGGGTGTTGCCGCCGGAGAGGGCCAGCGTAAAGCGGCCGCGCCCGGCAATGGCTTGGGCAGCCAACTCGACAATCAAATCCGCCGCACCGCTGGTCAGGCTTTCTTTGTCTGGGTAAACGGTAATCTTGGACATGTTCGCTTCCCTAATGATGACAGCAAATAAATTTTTCGGACGTGAAGCCCGCAATCTCAGCTGGATTTTCCCTTGTCGAGCACCCGCACCCACTCGAGATAGCGGCTGGCGATATCCTCGAAGGAGTTCCGATGATCAAAGGGAAGAATATACAGAGGCTTGTTGTATCCCACTGTCATGTTTTTTCCTTCCGGATCGGTGTTCATCTTGCCAGGAAACTATCGGCGCCCGCCTTTTAGGCGGCGATAGCGCCGGATGAGGGCGTTGGTCGAACTGTCGTGCTTGAGCTCGGGCTCGGTCCCGCCGGCGAGTTCGGGTATGATTCGCTTGGCCAGCACCTTGCCCAACTCCACGCCCCACTGGTCAAAGGAGTCAATGTTCCAAACGGCGCCCTGCGTGAAAACGTTGTGTTCGTAGAGTGCTACCAGGCTACCCAACGTCCTGGGCGTCAGGCGCTCGGCGAGAATGACATTGGTGGGCCGGTTGCCTTCGGTAACCCGAAAAGGTGTCTGGAACGCAGGGGAACCCTCGGCCGTCAGTTCCTCGGCCGTCTTGCCAAAGGCCAGCCCCTCGGCTTGGGCAAACAGGTTGGCCATAAGCAGGTCGTGGTGGCCGGTCAGAGGACTGAGCGACTCGCAAAAACCAATAAGATCGCAGGGGATCAACTTGGTGCCCTGGTGAATGAGCTGGTAAAAGGAGTGCTGACCGTCGGTGCCGGGCTCGCCCCAGATGATGGGACCGGTCTCATAGCTCACGGATTGGGCCCCCAGGTCCACGTGCTTGCCGTTGCTTTCCATCTGCAACTGCTGCAGGTAGGCGGGAAAGCGTTCCAGATAGGCGGTGTACGGCATGATGCCTATGGTTTGGGCGCCGAAGAAATTGTTGTACCAGACCGTCAAAAGGCCCATGAGCATGGGGAGGTTCTTCTCCAGGGGGGCTGTGCGGAAGTGCTCATCCATGGCATGAAAGCCGGCCAGCATCTCCTGAAAATTCTCCGGCCCTACCGCCAGCATGGTAGAAAGCCCGATGGCCGAATCCATAGAGTAGCGACCGCCGACCCAGTCCCAGAAGCCGAACATGTTGGCGGTATCGATGCCGAATTCCTGAACCTCCCGGGCGTTGGTGGACACCGCCACGAAGTGCCTGGCCACGGCCTCCTCGCGGCCCAGCCCCTTGACTACCCATTGTCTGGCGGTCTGGGCGTTAGTCATGGTCTCCAGGGTGGTGAAGGTCTTGGAGGAAATAACAAAGAGGGTCTCGCCGGGGTCCAGATCGTGGGTGGCTTCCGTGAAATTAGCCCCATCCACATTGGACACGAAGCGGAAGGTCATGGAACGGTCGCTGAAAGGGCGTAGAGCCAGATACGCCATTTCCGGCCCCAAGTAGGAGCCGCCGATGCCGATGTTGATTACGTTCTTGATCCGCTTGCCGGTGTGGCCTTGCCATTGACCGCTACGAACCCGGTTGGCAAAATCCGACATCTTGTCCAGCACCGCGTGGACCTCCGGCACCACGTCATGGCCGTCCACCTGAATGGACACCCCCCTGGGGACGCGCAAGGCCACGTGCAGCACGGCTCGCTTTTCGGTGAGGTTGATCTTTTCACCCCGGAACATGGCGTCCCGCTTGGCTTCCACGCCGCATTCACGGGCAAGTTGGATTAGCAGGGAGAGGGTCTTTGCCGTAATTCGATTCTTGGAGTAATCAAGGAAGAGGCCGGCGCCTTCCGCACAAAAGCTTTCACCTCGGGCCGGGTCGTCGGCAAAGAGCTGCCGCAGGTGGAGCTTCCCGGTCTCCTCGTAATCTGCCTCAAGTGCCTGCCAGGCCTGTGTTTCCGTGGGTCCTGGAGTATCCGTCATGGTTATTCCCTTCCTTATGCTGCTTTCAAGCTCTTGCTCTTCAATTCGATCGAGTTTAGAAGATCCTGCCACGACTCATCGAAAGACTTGGCCCCGTCTTCTTGCAGATCGGCGGCAAGCTTGTCCATATCGACCCCTGCTTTGGCGAACTCCGCCAGCGCCTGCTCGGCATTGCCGCCATCGCGCGCCAGAGCCCCGCTCACCTGTCCATGATCTCCAAAGGCCAAAAGAGTCTTCTCGGGCATGGTGTTCACCGTATTGGGGGCGGCCAGGGCGCTGATATAGAGCACGTCGGAGGCTGCAGGGTCCTTGGCGCCGGTGCTGGCAAAGAGGAGGCGCTGGGGCCGGGCGCCCTGATTCTCCAGCCGCTGCCAGCGATCTGAGTCCATCAGCTCCCGGTAGGCCTGGTACGTCTGCCGGCCGACGGCGATGCCCAACTTGTTGTGCAGGTTGGCGGGCGCCTTGTCCATGATCGCCTTATCCCAACGGCTGATAAACAGCGATGCTACCGAGCGCACATCCGGACTCAGACCGGCCGCCAGGCGGCGCTCCAGGCCTCGCATATAGGCGTCGGCGGCATTCAGGTAGTGTTCCCGGGAAAAGAGCAGAGTCACGTTGACCGGCACACCGGAGAAGATGGCTTCCTCGATGGCCGCCGCGCCTTCTTTGGTGCCGGGAATCTTGATGAACAGGTTGGTTCGCCTGGCCTTCCTGTGAAGCGCTTTGGCCTCGGCGACGGTGCTTTTGGCATCGTTGGCCAACAGAGGCGATACTTCCAGAGAAACCCAGCCGTCGACGCCGGCGGTGCGCTCGTAAACAGGTGCAAACATATCCGCAGCCTGCGTCAGATCCTCCAGGGCCAACTCGAAAAACAGGGCCTCACCCGAATGACCGAGCTTCACCAGACGGCGAATCTCTTCATCGTAAGCCGAGCTGTGGGTAATGGCGTGGTCGAAGATGGTGGGGTTTGAGGTCAGACCGGTGACCGAGAATTCATCGATATAGCGCTTCAGTGTGCCGCTGGTGAGCAGTTCGCGGGTGATGTTGTCGAGCCAGAGACTTTGTCCCAGATCGTGTAATTGTTTGGTCGCTTTCATGCTTTCTCTCCCAATTTATGCCCTAAAGAACGCCGCCTGATTGTAGTCAAGCAAATTACCGATACTGTCCAGGTAAATGTCGGCGGATGGATAGCTGTCGAGAACCCCGGGGACGTTGGCGTAGTGGCCCTGCTTGACAAATGTTCATGTTTTTCTGTCATGGCTTGCTTTCCGAGGGCCGCGGGTTTAGCCACGGCCCGTGTTTGCCGATGAGCTGGTAAGCTTCTTCCGGTCCCCAGGTTTTTGGCTCGTAGGTATAGAGCGGCGTCACGTTGCCCAGGATCCTGTCCACCACCCGCCATTGGGCCTCGACGCTGTCCTCCCGGGTAAAAAGCTCGGCAGAACCGCGCATAGCATCGCCCAGGAGACGCTGATACGGCGGCATGTCTTCGGCAGCCTGGCGGACGAAGGTTAACTCCACGTCTTGACCAGCCATCCGTTCTCCCGGTTTTTTCACCCGTAGTCCCATGGAGATGGTGATGTCCGGACTAATACGAATCCGCATGTGGCTGGAGAGGACCGGCACGATTTCCCCAAAGGTCTCCAGGGGCGGACGCTTGAACTCGACCATCACCTCCGTGGAGGTCGATGCCAACATTTTACCGCAGCGTATGAAGATGGGAACTCCGGCCCAACGCCAGTTGTCGATGGCCACCTTCACAGCCACGAAGGTCTCCACCGTGGAACCGTGGCTAACCCCGGCCACAGAAAGGTAACCGTTAAACTGGCCGCGCACCACATCCCCCGGTGTCAGGGGGGAAATGGCCTTGAACAACCGCCCCTTTTCGTCCCGGACTGATTCGGGGTTATCACCGATGGGCGGAGCCATGGTCAGACCGGCGAGGATCTGCAGCATATGGTTTTGCAAAACATCCCGAATGGCGCCGGCCTCTTCGTAGAACTTGCCGCGGTCCTCCACGCCGAAGTCCTCCGCCATGGTGATCTGAATACTGCGCACGTAGTGGCGATTCCAGATCGGCTCAAAAATGGGATTGGCGAAGCGAGTGTAGAGGATGTTCTGGACCGGCTCTTTGCCCAGATAGTGGTCGATACGGTAGATGGACTCTTCCGGGAAGTACTGGTGGAGGATTTTGTTCAACTCCTGCGCGGAGGCCAGATCCCGACCGAAGGGTTTTTCAAGCACAACCCTGGCGTTGGCGACGCAGCCTGATTTAGCCAGCCCCTCAGCCACCTTGACGAACATAGTTGGGTGGATGGCCAGGTAATGCAACGGCCTCTCTGCCTTTCCCAATTCCTGGCGCAGTTTTTGATATGTCGCCGGGTCATTGTAGTCTCCCTGGACGGCGCCCAACAGTCCCATCAGCTTCTGGAAAGCCTCCTGATCCAGGGTGCCGTGGTGCTCCAGGCTATCCCTGGCTCGCTCCTTGAGCTTGTCAAGGGACCCGTCCAGGGACACCCCGATAATCGGCAGGTCGAAGCCTTCTTCCGGATCAGCCCTTGAAGCGACGGAAATATCTGCTTGTATGCCAGATCCCCGGTGGCGCCGAAAAAGACCAGCGCATCCGAAAGTGGAACAGCCATCAGCCACCTCCCGCCTTTTCCCGGCTCTTCTCCAGGTGGCCACCAAATTCGTAGCGCATGGCCGAGAGGATTTTGTCGGCAAAATCATCCATGCCCCGGGAACTGAAGCGGCTGAAGAGCGCCGAACTGATGACGGGGGCGGGAACACCTTCGTCAATCGCGGCTTGCAAAGTCCAGCGCCCTTCGCCCGAATCGGATACCCGGCCTGCGAACTTGGCCAGGTCCGGATTTTTATAGAGGGCACTGGCCGTCAAATCCAGCAGCCACGCCCCGATAACGCTGCCGCGCCGCCACACTTCGGCCACATCCTGCAGATTGAATTTGTATTTGTACAACTCGGGATTACGAAGCGGCGTGGTCTCCGCATCCACCTCTTGCCGACGGCTCCCGATATCGGCATTCTTGATAATATTCAGGCCTTCGGCGAAGGCTGCCATGATCCCGTATTCGATGCCGTTGTGGACCATTTTGATAAAATGTCCGCCGCCGTTGGGGCCGCAGTGCAGATAGCCATTCTCCGCGGGAGTCGGCTCCCCTGTGCGGCCAGGGGTGCGCGGGGCATCTGCCACGCCAGGCGCCAGCGCCTTAAAAATGGGATCCAGGCGCCGGACTGCTTCAGCCTCCCCGCCGATCATCATGCAGTAACCCCGTTCCAGCCCCCAAACACCGCCGCTGACACCTACGTCCACATATTGAATGCGTTCTTCCTTCAAAGCGGCTGCCCGGCGAATGTCGTCGTGGTAGTAAGAGTTGCCGCCGTCTACCACGATGTCACCCGGCTCCAGCAAGGCAGTCAGGTCGTCAAGCACTTTGTCCACAGCGGCGGCCGGCACCATCAGCCACACGGCCCGCGGCCTGGACAGCATCCCGGCAAACGCATTCAGGTCGGTTGTGCCTTTGGCGCCTTTGTCCACCAGGTCCTTTATGGATTCTTCATTGAGACCATACACGACACACTCGTGACCGGCTTTCATCAAGCGGAGCACCATGTTTCCACCCATGCGCCCCACACCAATCATTCCCAATTGCATGGCTTCCTCCTTTGAAAATATAGACAATTGATGTGGAAAGAGGGAAGTTGTTGATAGGCAGCCAGTCGTTTTGGTGCCATGCAAGGTTGCCCACATACTGCGTGATCAGAATCAGCGAGGGAGCTATTTCGTGCTGCACGCCCAGGCTGTACTGCGCCACGCCAGGATTCGGGTAATAAGTATTCAGAGAGTTGTACGGCTGAACGAAGGTCGGCGTGGTTGCCTGTGAACCTTCCAACCAGTTGTAGCTGGTGTTAGTGAACTCAACGGTGGTGGCAGCCGGAGTGCTGATGAAAGGAGCCGAGCCGGCGGCATCGTAGATGTCGTTGCCCTGGATGCGCTCATAGAAGGTGCCAAAGCCGCCGCGCAGAATCGTCTTTCCATTCCCAAACAGGTCATAGGAGAAACCTACGCGAGGCATGACGGTTTTGTAGTCCTGGCGAGCAATTCCGCGCGGAACGCCATTCTGGCCGGCAAGTGCGATGCCGTTCAGATAGAAGGATCCGATCGAATTGGTTACCAGGCCGGGGCTGGTGGAGTTGATTGAACCATCCCCATTGAAAACGGGTGCGAGTCCCGGTTGATACAGCGACGGCTCAAAGTTGGAGACGAGATTGTTGCGCTCCCAGACATGCGGCATGGCGTCGTAACGGAAGCCATACTGCAGGCTCAAGCGGGAATTCACATGCCAGTTATCCTGGGCATAGACCGAGATGTTGTTGTTGACATAATGGTTGATCGGATTCGCATTCGACTGGCTGAAGTTGGAGGCAACTCCGAGAAGGAAGTCGAGGTAAGAATCGCCCGTGATAGCGGCGCCATTCAGCTTGTCATTGAAGGTGTAGTCACCTTCAGAGTCCTTGCCGATAACCTGGTTCTTGGTGTAGCGATTGTACTCGCCGCCAAACTTCAACTGGTGCTTGCCTTCCT
>CAWGZP010000082.1:0-11695 GCA_963826655.1 uncultured delta proteobacterium | reverse complement strand
GGAGGCGCTTCGCATAGAAGAATGATCCGAGGGTGGCGGGTGGCCCGGATACAGTATCCGGGCCACCCTTCATATTACACCCTGCTGAGCCTAACTCAACGTATTCAACACAGCTTGCCCGAAGATGGAATATGACCGGAGGTATGTAAGGTTCCACCGGTTGACGGCCTCCACACAGCTTCTTAACCTAAGGACAGTACTTATAGGCAGGCCGGATAAATAATTTACGGCCGGAAACGCTACCGTCAAAAGGGGTGTTTTCATGGAACTCAGACGATTTGCCGCTTACGGTTTCCTGGGCGGGGTCGTGGGCGGGGCGTCCGTCGTACTTTTCAGCCTTTTCCTTTTCCACGCGGGCATTAGCCCGCGATTCGGGGTGGACTCACCGGTAAATATCCAGCCGCCGGATGTTTACCGGCCACTTTTCTGGGGCGGCCTGTGGGGAATACCGTTCGGGATGATAATGGGTAAGTTGCGCGACGGGGTCTATCTCTACGGCTTTATGTACTTCCTGGCGCCTGTGATGGCGCTGTACCTGATATTCTCGCCGCTGCACGGCACGGGTTTTTTCGCACTTGGGAAGGGCGTGCTGTTCGCGCTGTACCTCCTGCTTGTAAACATGCCTTACGGGATTGTGACCGCCGTCGTCGCCAAATGGCTTTCGGCTGAAAGGCGCACTGCTTCGCCGTAGAAGTGGCCGACGAGAATCACAAGCAACAAGAGGTCTGGAATTTTGAAATTATGGCCGTGATCGCATCATTGCCGGCACAATCCGTACTTCTTTACAGGGATTTCGCCTGGCCCTCGATTCCGCCTTGGACCCTGCGACGACATACACCCGCTCCTCACTATCCCTGAGGGGCTTCAGCACCCTTTCGACATGTTCCTTCCTGTTTTCGAGGTAGACGGCATTGGTCTCTTCTCCCGCAGGGCAAACGGCCATACAGTAGCCGCACCGGTAAGTCATCCGAAACATCAGGGACTGCCACATCAAGGCCGTCTCGCGAGCGTCGAAATGAGACCGGTATTCCGCCATATCGTTAGATGTAACCATGGTTTCCACCCAGTCTTGAAAGCCAACATAGTTGTCTCTGTAGGTGTGAGTGAGGCAAGCTAAGAAATCGAAGGGTTGGTTCCTGGAGATGGCCCCGGTGGGACAAACGGCAGCGCATAGGTTGCATTTGATGCAGGGGTCCTCATCGAGGGGACGATCATATACATCGACCACCCCATTGACCAGGATGCTTTCCAACTGAATGCAACTGCCGTACTTCGGATGGAGAACAAGCCGGTTCATCCCTATGTGCCCAAGACCGGCCTCCACTGCCATGATCTTGTGGCTCACATCCCACATCTTCCCCGGATGACGATCCACGGCCATTGGCCAGCTTTTGTTTACCACGACTCCTCGCATGCCGAGTCGGTTCAGGCCGCGAAGGATCTCTCGAGAAACGCTGGAAATCCTGTCTCCCGTATGGTGAATTTCTTCATTGGCCACATAACGGGCCGGACTCTGAATGCTCTCGCGGTTATTTGCCATGATGACGGCGATGATGGAGCGCGTAAGGGGATAAACGTGTAAGATCCCCTCTCGCTCCTTTTGCAGCGACTCCCGGTTCAAATCCAGCAGACCCGCATCGTCGGCCCCTGCGTCGAGGCAGATTTTCTTGATCGCCACAGCGGAATAAATTCTATTCTCCGGCACCCTTATCATTTTGCATCTCCGCTTTTAAGTGTATATACACGTATTCGTCCAAAAAATGACCCTACAGCTTGCGAGAAAGGGAGACAATCTCCGACAGGTCTTTAAGCAGGCTACCCATACGATCACCGCCCAACCCCTGCTCGATATGCGATTGGGCCGCTTCCCACAAGGGTATGGCCGACAACAACGCCTCCCGGCCCTGTTCGGTAATACTCACCTGACGCTCCCTGCGGTCCTTTCCCGGTTCGATGAGAACGAAACCCTTCTTGTCGAGGATGCCCAGGTTGCGTGTTAGTGTAGTACGCTCGGTTACAGTCACCTCCGCTAACTTCGTCAAAGTTACGGGTCCCCGCAATCCGGCCGCCATAAGCACTGAATACTGAGTGGCTCTCAGGCCGCTGGGCCTCAGGAAATCATCGTAGAGCCGAGTAACGGCGCGGGCAGCCCTCCGCAAATTATAGCAAGCGCAGCTGCGTCCTATCTCCTTGCATCTCGCGGAGTCCAATACTTTAGGATCGTTCGCCATAATGTCCAATCCGGGCACAGAATTCCTGCGGCGCACCCGCGTTCCGGATCGTAACCCTTCGCGTCTTCGCTCCCCGCTCCCTTCCCCTCAGCAAACCAGGGCGCCGTAGGTGGCGCTGTATCTCTCGCAAAATTTTGCCCAGTTCAACTGGTGCTCCTGTGTCCCGTGGTGCTCCAGCGAAAAGGAGGCCACGGCAGCCCCCATCTGGCATGCGATATCCCAGGGCAGATCCAGCGTCAAGGCCTTGAGCACCCCAGCGCGAAAGGCGTCACCCGCTCCGGTCGGATCGAGTACATTTTTGACCGGGACTGAGGGTATCAGCAGTCTATCGCCTCCGATATCGAGCACAGCCCCTTCCTGTCCTCTTGTGGTGATTACCGTTTTCGCCACCTGGTAGAGGTCTTTCATGCGCCAACCGGTCATTCTGAGAAACAGATCGAGTTCATAATCATTGGAGATGAAGCAGAAGGCCCCGGCAACTGCCTCCCGCAGCTCATCGCCTTTCCAGATATTCAAACTCTGCCCGGGGTCGAAGAAAAAAGGCGTATTGGCGAGCCTGGCCTTTTCGGCGAAATTCATCATGTCCGTCTTATTGCCCGGCCCGACGAAGACAATGCTTGAACCGTTGAGCTTGGGCAGGTCCGCTTCAAAGGCCATAGCACCGGGATTGAAAGCCGTTATCTGGTTGTCGTCCATATCAGTCGTGATGTATGCGCCGGCGGTAAGGACCCCCGGGATTGCTTTGATGTAATCTGTGGGCAGTTTGTTGTTCAGCAACTGATTTTCATACC
This sequence comes from uncultured delta proteobacterium, assembly GCA_963826655.1. GTDB lineage: Bacteria > Desulfobacterota > Syntrophobacteria > Syntrophobacterales > Syntrophobacteraceae > SbD1. The sequence goes on along the minus strand of CAWGZP010000082.1, from coordinate 8,673 downwards.
GGGAGAAATCTTCTCCGCAGGTGGCCACTATGAAGGGGTATTCTCCGAGCATCGCAAGGCTGTATGCAATATTGCCGGCAGTCCCTCCGAACTTTTCGACCAGGCCGTTTATATTGAAGCATACGTTAAGAACGTGAATCTTTTCGGGCAGAATGTGATCTGCAAAATGACCGGGGAAATCCATGATGCGGTCGTAGGCCAGGGACCCCGAAATGTATATCTCCATCGTCGCTATCTCCTGATATTGTGGTTGCGGAACATGTCGAGAAAGACTGTGCTACGCCCCTCCGGGAGGTGTCAGCCTCCGGCGGGTTCGGGGCAGAGAAATTTATTTGGGAAAGCTGAACGGCTTAATCGGCACTGCTTCCCTGTCGTCTTCGCTTCCCTTCTCGGAGGATTCCAGGATAATCTCATTTTCACGTACCCAGCCCAATTCCCGGCGAACGAGTTTTTCCTGCGCTTTCGGGCTCTTCTTGAGGGCCTGAACCATCTCGAAAAGCTGCTGGTTTTCAACCTTGAGCTTCAGGACTTTTTCTTCGAGCGCCTTTACCTGCCGATGTTGTTTTCTATAGCCGGGCAGTCCGTTGGAGGAAAAAACGATTGCGTAAATGAGGACGATATTCAACGTGAGCAGAAGGCCAACCAGTAGCCTGACTATAGAGACGCCCCTGAAGTTGAAGTTGGACGCCGACTCTTTCTGCTGATACCTGTTTGCCTGTGTCACTCGATTCATTGTAAGACTCCGGCCTTCGGCTGCAGGGGCCATCCGGCAATTGGCAGGTTCGGTACCGGTACTATCGCAGAATTTTCCCTCGATGTAAATATTGTCTGAACCACCCGACTTAAGTCCTGCCGCCCGACGACTGCTGCATGAGGTCACGGGCTTATGGACCGCCAATGCACCAAATCTCCGGCCATCGAGGAAGTCGGCGATGTAAAATGGCCTGTAGCTATAATTCCGGCATTTTGTAAATTAAATTGTGAAGCAGGTACATGGTTTTTAGCGAGGCAGGCGGGCGCGATTTTGGGAACGCGGATTCTTTGCCGATAAGGTTTTTGCCCGTTTTTTATACATAAATAGTCGGCACCGGTGATGGATTTTTTTGTAACTTCTTATTTACACTCGAAAAATTCAGTTGACACACCCTCATATTTTGCATATTCACAAGCATTGACCAAGTTTATAGTTTGACAGCTGTAAGGGTCCTCGTCACTCCAATTCCCGGCAGCCGTATGTTCCCGGACGATTTCAGCCTGACTGTGGAGCCGATCAGCCGTAAACTCAGTGTCGGAATTTCCCCGATTCCACAGAAAGTCATACGGAGCCTGCATTTATGGAAGACATTCAAATCAAAGAGCTGATCGAATACATCGCGCGCTGCCTTGCCGAATTCCCCGAACAGGTTAAGGTTAATGAGATTTCCGGCCAACGGATATCCGTGATAGAGTTGCGGGCCGCCAAGGAAGATGTTGGTAAGATAATCGGCAAGGAAGGCCGAAATGCCCACGCAATACGTACAATCATGAACGCGGCTGCAACGAAGCTCAAGAAACGCGCCGTGCTCGAAGATCCTGGAGTAAGGGCTGGGCGCCGGAGTTGTTTATGAAAGAAACGCCGCCAAATTGTTCACAACCCGGGGTTGCGCCTCTTCCGGAGTGTTTCGGCGACGGGGACAAGGTATGCCCCGTCGATGAGGAAGGGATAATGCAGCCTCAGAGCGGTTGCATTCCATGCGTTCAGCTGAGGGCCTGCATGCGGAGCGTGCTGGTCAAGCGAGGGAAACTCAGGATAATTGAAGATGCCCCCGCCAAGGTGGCCGGGTTCCTCAAAAGGTGGTCGGACAGGAAACTGGATAAGGGCTGACAGGCGCTTCCTTTAATCCGGAAACACCAGATGAGACACGAGCAGGATTTCCCCTGCCCGAGCGGTTCTTGAAGCTCGGGCAGGCCTGCCAACCCGAATCCCGGTTACTTCAGCATTTGCCGCTCCGCTGGCCGGTGTAAGCGCTCATGGCTTGTTTCGTCCTGGAGAGACCCTGTAGTTCAGTGGCCGCCCGGTTGCTTTTCCTTCCCAGGATCTCGAGGCACACCTGAGTGCGGGAATAAAGTTCGCGCATCTTTTCAAGCAGTTCATTTTTGGCCTGCAAGTCTTTCAGGTCAGGCACCATGAGCCGCTTTAGATCATCGAGGCGCCTGGTGCAAGCCTGTGCGAGAGATCTGGCGTCCACCCCCGGGTCTTGCTCTATTTCCGCAAGCTGCGCGGTAAATTTCAAGAGTTGGTCCAGGATGGATTCAGCATGGTCCAGCCGGTCCAGTTCGTTGCTTTTCATTACTGAATCCTATGCAGAGGCCTCCCAACTCCGTGGAAGAAGCCCACTCTTAATGGCGCTCTGACCCTGGCTCAGCTTGATCGCTTCCCAGCCGCCTTTGAGTTCGGATAAAATATTTACCAGATGGTCGTATGTGGAGGTCTTCCCCCGGCTGTTTATGCCGATCATTTGCCTGAGGATGAAATTGTAAAGCCGGTTTAGGTTCCGAGCTACCTCACCGCCCCTTTCGTAATCCAGGCCCACCAACAGCTCCGTTACTATGTCCTGGGCGTGCCTGATTTTTCGGTAGGCCCCGTTCATTTCATGCCTTTCATGAAGTTCTTTGGCTTCATTCAGGTCGCGAATTGCGACCTCATAGCACAAAATGATAAGATGAAGAGGATTGGCAGTTTCAATTGCGGTTTTGTAATAAACAACCGATGGGCGCTCCTGGACCATTTTACTTCTCCTGAAAAAGGTTGCCGACTTTTGAGTTGTGGCGAAATCCCGTTGAGCGATGCTGAACTCCCGCCTTCACTCACGCTTTGGTTTGAGGCGGATGCTCAAAACGACCCTGTTTAGACTGAACTCTTGTCCGCACGATGACATCCCTTGAGCTTAAGCTTTTCAGTATCGTGCCGCTCGCTATTCAAAATATCGTCGAAGCCGGGGCAAATCTTTAGTGAAAATTTAGCGATTTGATGGATTCAGGGATTCATATTCTTCTATTCCCCGGCCCCCCAGTTTTCCCCACCCGAGGTTGTGGATTTCAATTCCTAAATTCTTCAATTCTCTCAGCCGCATCTTTGCAATTGACCTTGACGGCCTTCATTGGCTAGATTAGCTGTCATGAAAAAGACCATCTACCAGTATGTTCTGCGCGAGCAGGCCGTGCCAGTGCTCCTCTGCCTTGCCGGAATCTGCTTCGTACTCGTAACGGGGCAGCTTCTCCAACTCCTGCGGATCCTTTTTGCATCGTCGTGCAGCCTCAAGGATCTGGCAGAAATATTGCTTCTCGCCATGCCGAGGCTTCTGCTGTACGCGGCGCCCATGTCCGTGCTGCTCGGGGTCATGCTCGCCTTCGTGCGCCTGAACTCAGACAGCGAACTGATAGCCTTCCGAGCGGCCGGGGTCGGTTTCCTGGACTTTCTGCCACCTGTGCTCGTAGTGCTCCTCATTTCTACGGCGCTCGCGTTCATAAACGCCATTTGCATCATTCCCATTACGAACCACGTATTCGAAACGAAGCTGAGGTCGATGGGCCGCAACTCCATTCCGGCCCTTATGAAAGAGGGCGTCTTCATTTCCGCCATTCCGAAACTGGTCTTTTTTTTCAGGTCGGTCGACCGCACGGACTTCACGATAAAGGGTGTGTTCGTTCAGGACCAAAGACAGCCCAACGAACAAGTTACAATAGTGGCGGAAAGCGCCCAACTCGTCATACCACGCGACTCCAACAGCATCACATTCAGGCTTGCAAACGGCTTTGTAACCCGTGCCGCACAGAACCTGCTGGACGCCCAGGCCGTTTCCTTCAAACATTACGACTTCGTGCTCTCGATGGATGAGATCATGGGGGCCGAGAAGGGTTCCAGAAAAAGAAGCGAGATGAACTTGACCGAGATCTACGACCAGGTCAGGGGCGCCAAGAATAAAAGGGCACTGGTCTGGTGGAGTCTGGAGATGCACCAGCGGATCGCTTTTCCATCGGCCTGTCTGCTTCTGGGGCTCCTAGGCCCCCCACTGGGGTCGCTTTTCCGCCAGAGGAACCGAATGACGGGGGTCACGCTCGGGGTGGGGATTTTCCTCGTCTATTATGTCATGCTCTCCGCCGGTCGGGGACTGGGCGAAAATGAGATGCTCCCACCTTTTTTGGCAGTCTGGACGCCTAACCTGCTGTGTTTCGCTCTTGCCGTGTATTTGTGGACAAAGATGCACAAGGAGACCCCTTTCTACATTTCGCTCCTGGGCCTTCAGCTGGGCCGTATCAGGGCCTTTGCCGCCCGCATCCAGGGAGCGGCCGGCCAGTGAGAATAATCCCCAGATATGTGCTGAGGCATTTTTTGCCCGTTTTCGCCCTTGCAACACTGGGCTTCGTCGGCATTTATCTGATTGTCGATTTCTTCGAGCGCGTGGACAATATGCTGGCAAGTAACGTCCCGTTCCGGGAGATCTACACCTACTTCATGTACAAAATTCCTTCGATCCTCACCCAGGGCATGCCGATGGCGTCGCTACTCTCAGCCCTTATAGCGCTGGGTCTTTTGAAGCGAAACCGTGAACTGATCGCAATGGAGACGGCGGGCATAAATCCTACCTATTATGTGGCGCCGATCGTATTTGCGGCGTTCGTGCTCGCCTTGATCCACTTCTCCCTGGCGGAGTTTGCAGCGCGCCCCCTGAATCCGAAGATCGAAGCGATCTGGCAGGTCAATGTGGAGCACCAAAAGCCCGCGCCGTGGATGAACCCGGAAAACATGTGGTACCGCGATGAGAACACGATTTACCAGATTCGGCTCTACGATCTGAAAAAAAGGTCATGCAGAAGGCGTCCATATTTTTCCTCGATTCAAATTTTCAGATCCTCCAGAGGATTGACGCTCGGTCCATAACGTGGACCAATCCCGGCTGGGTGGCCGAGGACGGCATCATAATGAGCTTTCGCGATGGAAACGCTTACGAGCAGAAGTTCGATCGGGACCGGCTCGATCTCAATGTCACACCGGCCGAGTTTGCGGCCGGTCAAGCCGTTCCGGACAACCTCGGCTGGATGGAGCTCTACCGTTACGTGAGCAAAATAGAGGCCGAAGGATTTAGTTCCACCCCATACAGGGTCGATTTGCATATGCGGCTCGCGCTGCCTGCGGCCACATTCATCCTGACTCTGCTCGGCGTGCTGGTTGCGATGAGACAGGGGCTTCATGGAGGAATCGCAGCAGGGGCGGGCATCTCGCTTTGCGTAGCCTTCGGCTTCCTGGCCATATCGAACGTGGGAAGTTCTCTCTCCTCGGCCGGGATCCTGCCACCTTTCCTGGGGGTGTGGGCCGGAAACATGATTTTCGCAGCCCTCGTATGCTATTTCTGGATCAGGGGACAGACGTAAATAGTTTTGCGTTCCGAGTTTTGAGTTACAAAAAACTGTAACTTTCAGTTTTCCCCTGCTCAAAAAAGCAACAACTAATAACCGCATTTCCAGTTACTTACTAGAAACCAATAACTAGAAACTGCACTTTCAGAGGTCCAGGTGTGACAAGCTTATCCGAAAAATTGGAGCGGGTCTCGTGGTTGAGATGGGGGGCACTCTACCCATACTACACGGCAGCACTCGTACTGTTCATATCGCAGGCGTTTCCTCCCTTGCTTCAAAACCATAGCGAGTGGACCGAAGTTTTTGTATCGGCGTCCAAAGATCTTCTGGCGGGGCGCGATTTCCTGGCTAAAACCACAGGATACACTTACCCGCCGTTTTTCACGCTGGTGTCGATTCCATTCACGCTGCTTCCGCAGCTCCTTTCCTTATTTATCTTCTACCTGATCGGTGTCGCATGCCTGATCTATACTGTAAAGAGCGCCTGGTCATTGTCGGGCGGCGGCAGACTGCAAGGCGCCGGGCAAAAGGTCGAGATTCGGGAGCACCTCATTCTTATTGCGGCCCTGTTCTGCGGGGGGCGATTTCTGCTCAATGCCCTGTCACACTTGCAGACGGACCTGCTGATAGCCGCACTGGTGATGGCCGGGTGCCTGGCGCTACGGGGAAAAAGGGAGTTTTGGGCCGCCACCTGGATCGGAATTGCCGCAGCCATCAAGTGCACGCCGCTTCTTTTTGCGCCCTACCTGGCATGGCGCGGCAAATGGCTTGCCGCCCTGTGGATGGTTGTTGTGGCGGTGGGCTTGAACTTCCTGCCCGACCTGGTGCGCCAGCCGCCCTCGGGCGGGTCTTGGGCAGTTGAGTGGTACACGACCTATCTACGTCCGATCGGGCAGGATAGTTATGTTCCGGGCGCCTGGTATACGCAAATCTGCAACAATCAATCATTGGGCGGCGCCGTAAACCGCATCTTCACCACTACCCTGGAGCGCACTCCGGAAGGCCCCAATGTAGTGAAGTCCAAAAACAATTTTACGCCCATGGAACTAAGAGAGATTACGCTGCTCCTCTACGCAATGGCCATGCTTCCGTGCGCCTACGCCATGTTGCGCCGGCGCATCGCCCACGGCCCGCCCCGACCCGAGCCCAACGCCGACGCCCTGGAGTTCAGCATGATTCTTCTGCTCATGCTGCTGCTTTCTCCGAATTCCAGCCGAGCTCATTTCGGTGTGATGCTCTTACCGGCTCTCTGTGTCGGGCGCATCGCCATGGCGCAGGGCGACCGCGCTGCCTGGGCCTTCTTTGCGCTCGCGACCCTCGTTTCGATCATCGGCTACAACAACTCTTTGAACATCTTTTTCCCCTATGCTCTCTGGGGCGGGTCCGTCACCATCGTGGCCGTTCTATTGCTCTGCGGCTGCATCCGGGGACTGCTGCAATACGGAAGTGGGGACCAGGGAGCGAGAAGCGAGACGATATGAAGCGGGAAGCCGAATTTATTCCCGCTCCCCGCTCCCTGCTTCTCAGGCTGCGCCTGCCGCACCTGCCAGGATGGTTGTCCCGGGCGGCGGCGTGAAAATTCTTTGCGCCAGTTCCTGGTCCAGCAGGTAGAGGCCGCCACCATCGCCTCCGGTCAGCTTTAGTTTTTGCACGATGGCGTCCGCGCTGGATTCTTCCTCGACCTGTTCGGTTAAGAACCACTGGAGTACATTGCCGGTAGCGTGGTCCTTTTCTTCGACTGCGATGTCGGCCAGGTTGTAAATCAAGCCGGTCACCTTGACCTCATGCTTGTAGACGGCCTCGAAAGCCGAAAGCGGCGAATCCCACGAGGTCGGAGGGCCTTCGATTGCCTTTAAATCGACCTTGCCACCCCGCCCGTTTACGAAATCGAAAAACTTCATGGCATGCGTCACTTCCTCCAGCGCCTGTATTTCCATCCACCTGGCGAACCCGTCGAAACTGAGTCGCTTGAAGTAGGATGCCATCGAGAGATAGAGATAAGAGGAATAAAGTTCGGCATTTATTTGTTCGTTCAAAGCATTCCTTATTCTTTCGTTCATAACTCCTCCTTAGATTTTAGCCCTCCAGAGAAAATTCAGGGATTTAATTAGATTCCAAAATGTAGGAATTTAATCCCTCGATCCCCACGGTGACTGAAACTGCGCACGATTGCGGCTCAGTCAAGTTCCACTATTTCCGGCTTCAAAGCCGCAATTTGCGATCATCCTCCGGGCGCTTACGGAAGACCCGGATCGTTACGTATGCGGCGACCAGCAGGAAAAGCAGGTCCCGTGGGAGATACCAAAACGTGTGGGCGGGCCCGGCGGCGTTGGTGCTGAAGCATCCGCAGTTTATATCGATTCCACGCGCAACGGCAGAGGAAAGGGCCGCAAGGAAAACGACCAGAAGCAGACTGGCAAGGGCGGTAGCGCCAGGCAGCCACAAGCCGAACAGAATCAAGACTCCAAGAAGCGCTTCCAGCCAGGGGAGCACGATAGAGGTGATATTTACCATGTAATCCGGAAGGATTTGATAATTTTGCACTATTTCGGCAAATTCGGCCGGATGCGCTATTTTGTCGATGCTGGCGGTGATGAAAACCACCCCGAGAAGCAGGCGCATGCATATAAAAAAGTATATACCGAACCGGGATTTCATTTTATCTCCCCTGGTTCAACCGCTTTCTCTGTGCGGCCATCACCCGTTCACGGGCTTGTGAAGCACAACCCGCGCGGCCGGGACCGCTGCCAGGAGCGCGGTTGCGCACACGAGCAGAAGAGACGCGGCGATGGTAGGCCAGTCAACGGAATAGACAAAGGTCCATCCGAAAGACTGTTTGTTTATCACGAAAATCAAAAGCACCGATAGAACAAAACCGCACGCAAGGCCCAGCACCTCACCGAGCAGGACCATCGTTACGGCCTCCCAGCCGATCACGGCCCTTATCTGGGTGGCGCTCGCCCCGACGGCGATCATTGTCTGAAACTGCCCGACACGCCCCAGCACCAGGACGGTCAGTGTTGTAGCCACACCGAGCCCCGCTATCACAAGGGAGATAAAAAGCAGGGCCACGGTCACGGCGAAGGTCTCGTCGAAAATCTTTAAAATGTTGCGCCGCAGGTCCAATCCAACGATGGCCTCGACGCTCTCACCCCGACCGGCCGCGCTGAGAAGGATGTTGTTCTTCAAGCCGGCGATCCTTCGGTCCAGCCCTTGTCCCCTCTCCTTGAAGAATATGCTCGCACCGGTCCAGCCCGGGTCACCGGTTAACAATGC
>CAWGZP010000081.1:0-25929 GCA_963826655.1 uncultured delta proteobacterium | reverse complement strand
AGTTATAACCGATCCTGCCGGATTCTACCGGGAAATGCCGAAAACGGGTGGAATTACCGATCCTCTCACTTTCATGGTCTCGATGGGAGTTGCGGCCGGGATCGTTCATGCCATTCTGAGCATGATCGGCATTGGCGTAAGCGCATCTTTTTTCATGGCCATTGCTTCCATTATAATTGTTCCAATATTTATAGTGATATTTGGATTCATAAGTGCTGGAATTCTGTACCTTATCTGGAAAGCCATGGGGTCTCGGGAGGAGTTCGAGGTAGCATTCAGATGCCTGGCCTATGCCACCGCGATATCCCCGATTACGGCTGTTCTTAATATCATCCCCTATGCGGGCCCGATTATCGGCCTCGTCTGGACGACTTACCTTCTGGTTAATGCCTCAACCGAAGTTCATGGTGTTACAGCTAAATTGGCCTGGATTGTTTTTGGTGCTATCTGCGCGGTCCTTGCCCTGACTTCCATAAGTTCACAACTTGCCGCAAGAAGGCTTATGAAAGGTATGAATTCACTGAGTTCATTGCAAAACATAGACAAAATGAAACCTGAAGAAGCCGGACAAGCCATGGGTGAGTTTTTAAAAGGTTTGCAGAAAGGGTCCGGAAAGTAACGGAATCCGTTAATGCTTACAACCGAAAAGAGATGCTTCTGAAAGAGGATTTGCAGGTCTCCGCAAATCCTCTTTCATTTTAGGGGGCTCTATCCTAGAAAGACTTGACCTGAGAGCCGCGCCCGGTTCACACCGGCAAGAAACCCGGGGTGACGGATAAAGGAATATGGCCGGCTTACTGGCCATCCCTCATCCGGTGCCTGGATGAATACTATTTACACTCCAGGTTCCAGATTCCATCCCAATCCCCGACAAGATTTTCAACAATCTTGCGACATTGATCCGCATAGACTCTTGAGGGCGGATCTTCGGGTCGGCTATCGAAGAAATCAAGGGCTTCCCGCCATTTTTTCTCCAGGCACCAGGTAATTGCCAGGTCGAATCTTTCGTTGTATTCGTCAGTGTCCGCGTCTATCCCGGTGGGCTCGAATACCTGCACAGGCCTGCCCCGCCCCACAACGCGCACCAAACCCAACTGCCTGCCTGCGAACTTGCCGGATGTTTTTCCCCAGGTTTGCTCGGAAACCATTATCCGAGTGCCGAAAAATTTGTTTGCCCCTTCGAGTCGTGAGGCCAGGTTGGCCGCATCTCCCAGGACCGTGTAGTCGAAGCGCTTTGCCGATCCCATGTTCCCCACTACGACGTCCCCGGTATTTATGCCGATCCGCATGCGAATGGGAGCACCCGGCCATCCGGCTGTACTCTTCCTGCCGCTCCCGGATTTTCTGCTGGCACTTCAGTGCCGCATTACATGCGCGTTCGGCATGATCGTTCTGATCGAGGGGAGCGTTCCAAAAAGCGATGATCGCATCTCCTTCGTACTTATCAAGGGTGCCACCCTCATCGAGGATTATCTCGGTCATGTCGGACAAAATTAGATTCAGGAGACTGGTGAGGTTTTCCGGATCGAGCTTTTCTGAAATGGTGGAGAAGCCTTCGATGTCGGAGAACAAAATCGAAAGCTCCTTTCGCTCTCCGCCCAGTTTCAGTTGGGAAGGGTCTTCAAGGATGCGTTCGATTACCGCCGGGCTGAGATAGTGTCTGAAAGCTTTCTTTATGAACGCTTTTTTGCGGCCCTCGGTAGCGTAGTTAAAAACGATGGCTCCCGCGATGGTCGCCAGTACAGCGTTTTCCTGGACGATTATAGGCCACCAGAGTCCAAGTGGATAAGCCGCAAAGCCGATAACCGCGGGTAGAGGAGCAAACAGGGCAATCCCTAAGACGCTGTGCCACACATGTTTTGCAAATGACACCAGGGAAACGGCAGCCAGGACGGCGAGCATCAGCGTCGACAGGACCACTGCCATGGAGGGAACATCGCGAATAAAATCACCCGTAAGAAGATTATCAAGCAAGGCAGCGTGGATTTCAACCCCCGGACAGACGTTGCTGAGCGGCGTTGGCCTGAGATCCACAAGGCCTGGAGCGCTGAACCCAAAAAAGACATAAGCGTCTTTGAAGGAGGCGACATCTTTTATGGTCTCCATTCCGCCTGCCCTGGCAAGTATCTCCGACTCAATTATTGCAGCGGCGCTGTAGGATTGGAACACACCCGAAGGGCCGCGGAAGCGTAAAATCATTTTGCCCTCGCGGTCAAGGGGGATACTTTTGCCGCAAATCTGGAGGCTGTCTGCCCGGAACCTTCCCGAGCACACTTGCGAAGGCAATGTTGGGCAAGTCTCCCCCGGGTTATCTGCGAATTGGAGCCCGAAGGCCGCAAATCCCAGGGATGGGACCGCTTTCCCGTTGAATATTCTGAACAGGTTCGCCCGGCGGAATACACCGTCGATATCCGGCTCTTCTATGACGTTTGCCAGCACCGCGGCGGTTTCGGCAACTTCGTCGATTGGAAAAGTTGCCGAAGGCCTGGCGGCTTTATCTGCGGATGGAAAATTCGCTATGTTGAATGAGAGCCGGTCTGCGGCCTGGGTGGGCCATGCGGTGGAAAAGTTCGCGTCTCGGTGCAGGCACAACGATCCGACAAAGAAAGGGGCGCGGCTTATGGCGTCCGCGAGTGCCCGGTCGTCGGCCATTCCATAGACGGAAGGTTCGGAATAGAGAACGTCGAAGAGTACGGCCTTGGCGCCGTGTCGAGTGCAGAAATCGATAATTGGAACATAGGCCTCACGAGGCCAGGGCCATGTGAGGCTGTTTTGCTTCCTGCCCCAGTCGAGGCTCTGCTGGTCGAGCAGGATCAGCTTGATAGTGCCGGTTGCAGGGCTCGGTCTGGCAAAAAACTGTGCCCGCCAGCTCCAGGTGGCATACTCCAACCTTTCCAGAACGCCTGCATGCCAAATGATAAGAGCAGCCAGGGCTGCGGCAACCCCTATCAGGATACCATCGACCAGCTTAGATTTCATCCGCCCCCTTAAACTCTTTCCACCGGCAGTTCCTGGCGTTACGTTCAAAATCCCTTTCTCTAAATGGATGTAGACTTGGCGCGCCGGCAATATTTCTCCCCTTTTCTAAAGGGGGGCAGGGGGGATTTTGAGTTTTGAGTACCATCCGGAACGCAACTTTATGTGAGTACTGCCAATAACACTTAATTTATGGGACACCACACAAGATTCCCCCACGCGGTGACGTGCTGTCACAGATTTGTCATAGCTGCTTCGAACCTTTTGTGCCTTTGTGGTGAAACCGGTATTGCTGAAAGGCTGCTACCCACAAGAGGTCTTATGTCTTCAATGCGGTCTTTCGGGTCGGGGTGTGTTTTTGCAAAATCCATCCCACCGGGTTTGAGCTGCTTTTTCATTTCGGTCAGCATGACGATGAGGGCGCCTGGATCATAGCCAACGCGTCTCAAAATGGTGACTGCCCCTTTATCCGCCTCCCGCTCGAGGTCACGTGAATAACCGCTTTTCATAAGGGTGGACGTGATGTCGGTAATCGACCCGTCGAACGCTTCGGTAAGCTTGGAAAGCTGAGCCGGCCCGTAGGATTTTGCCGCTTCCGTTGCAGTTATGGTGAGTGCGCTCGTCAGCCTGCTGTTCTTTATCGATCTGAGTCCATGCTGCCCATTGACGTGCGATATCTCATGGGCAAGGACCGCCGCAAGTGCGTCTTCATTCTTACACAACAGGACCATTCCACGCGTGATCAGTATCAGGCCGCCGGGAGCCGCGAAGGCGTTGATCTCGGGTGAGTCCAGCATCAGGAAATGATACCCGCCGAAAGTTTCCGGCCTGTCGGAAGCCATTGCAAGAGTTTGTCCGAGGGTATTGAGGTACAGGTTGAACTGGTCATTCGGGCTGGGTGGATATGTCGAAACGACGTTTGCGGCCACAGCCCTGCCTATGTAATATTCCTGCTCCGGTGTGATGTCCTGGAATGATTTGCCGAGGGCAACCGCAACCTTTAGGGCCGATCCGGCCGGGCCGGGCAACACGCTGTCCGTTACACCGCCAACTATGTCGGACAAACCGGCCCAACTCGGGCTTTCACATGGGAAGAAGCACAGAATTGAAAAAAGCGCTAAAAAGAAGGCCAGTGAAGCTGTCGAAGATTCTTTGCACATACTCATTTCTTGCCTCCTTCCGAAGGCTTTATTTTTCCCTCGTCCAGAAAACTTATCATTTGGTCTCTAGATACACTAATGGTCTCCATACGATTAACCCAGGTATAATCAAGTCTCGCATTGTTTTTCCTGTATTGGGCCTCGACGTCCGCGTTGAAGCCCTTTCCCGCAAGGGCGATTTCCTGGCTGCTTGCCCCGGATTGAGTCTGCCCGCCGGAATTGAGCACCACCTGCTTACTGGTGAGCGCGGACTGGTGGATCCATCCACTCAGGTTCTTCACGTTCTTGACGTCAACCCAATCCCCCTGTTTCTGTATCGTCTCCACTCGCTCACCATATGAAACAGGTCCTACAATCAATCCAAGAAACGAGGGTGTCGAGCGAAGCTGTCCTTCTTTTACCTGGACGCTCATCATTCCGGAGTCGGACCGGGTCACGCCTGTAAAAGCCAGGACAAATCCAAGGACAAAAACGATTCTTATGAGTCTCATTATCCCTTCCTCCCAATCATAAATTCACTTTGGATCCCTGCAAACCCTCTAAACATGCAAGCCGCCTTATCAAGCCACTTCTTTCCTGGTATCTATTTCGATCTATAAGGCACAACCTTCTTTGTTGACCATGGATAAGAAAGTGCCCATTATGCTTTATCCATCCTTCTTTCACAACTGCTATTTTAAGCATGGAGTGTGCCATCGGTAGCGACCCGTTACGTCCTGATCTTTATAATATCTGATCTGCATTTGTCATTTCGGGTTGTGATAGGCATTATAGTGTAAATTACGGTCTTTCGATCCAAAACCACATCGTTATTTGTTGCCGGTCAGGTTGAGCTGCTACTCACGCCTGGAACCAGTGGGTAGACTGGGAGGGAGGAATGAAAAGATGTTATCGATACATGACGATCTGAATCTAGATGGATTTAGTAAATCCGATCAAATAGCTGTAAACGGCGGGTTTCATGAATCAAGAAACCCATGCGCGCGAACACGCTAAGAAAGGGAAAACAGAGGGAATGTCAGGAAACTCGCCCGGCAAAGCTTGCCTGCGCTGCCTGATTCAACAGACATCCGACCTCGCCATCTTCGCGGCTTCGCGCATTTCCGCAAAAGTAGCGCTCAACTCGCCGTAAACGTCCCATCGTCTACGTCGGCAAGTTCACTCAAAATGATACTTGCGACCTTTCCATCGCTCCCGAACGTAAAGCGAACAAAACCTGTTTCTCCCGGGAATGCGTCTATCTCCGACTGCACCGCGACGAAGGTATCGTGATTCCAGGGGACGAGGTTCATCTTCATTCGTCCCGGACCGATTAGCAACCATAGGGTCTGACCATCGCTCTTCACGCTCAGCTCGCCATAGACCGGGTTGGTGAACGTCCCGGTATCCCGCGCCGGTGGCTGTGCGGGGGCCGGGTCCCCGGGACGCTGGGCAAAGGGCGCTTGTGCGGTCTTCTGCTGCTCCTCCCAAGATCGCCGGTAAACGACACTCCAATCCGTTGTGGGATTGTAGATTTCAATTTTTCTTATATCCAGGGCAAACGGCAGCCTCACCAGAATATTTTCGGGAAGGCTCCGGACTTCGCTCTGCTTCCTTTGGGTAGCAAAGTAACCTCTATATCCGGATATCGAGTGACTGCTAAATGATTACTTTTTCCAATAATATTATTTATACACTACATCATATATCGTTCACATCAAAAATATATCCATCGATACATTCAATACATTTCATTTTCCAAGTTAAACTGACCCGGTCGAAGCCGGAACCACTGTCCTTAGACCGAATACTCGTGGAATTCTCCCTCACGGGTCGAATCCTGGAGCTAATAGGGTTAAAGAATATTTTCCTTCGTCATAACATTGTTTAAAACACGTAACACTTAGGTAATAAACTCAGTTCAGAATACCCTCTGAAAGCAAGTTGGGAACTTTGCTGCCCAGATATGGTACCAGAAAGCCCGTGTGTGAAGCTGTGACTTCATGTGCGGGCTTTTTTTTGGGACGTTCAGGAAAGTCTTAATCACTGCTTTTACAATCCAATCGAAAAATGAATGCAGCCAAACCCATCGTAAGGTGGGGACGGAAAGCCACGGGTCCGTTACGGACAGCCGGGTTGCCTTGCTCCAGCAGGAGACAGCGCACCCGGCTTTTGTTTTTGGGGGTGTCGATTGGGGCGAAATACCTGAAAGGAGGTGCAAAAAAGGGGCAAGAGAGAAAGTGTTCCAGGCAGGAAAGAGCGACTATAGACTTTTGAAACAGTGATGATCAACCAGTCGGGAGGCAGTTACATGAAGAAGAACATTGCATTGATGTTGGGGACAGCCATCTTTGGCGTCCTCTTCATAGGCAATGCCGGGTATGGTTTCAACCAGGACGATTTAACCAGAGTGAGGATGAACGACCCATGTCCTCAGTGTGACCTGAGCGGGGCTGACCTGAGCGAGGCTTTTCTGAGCAAAAAGGATCTGGACGGAGCGAACCTGAGCGGAGCCAACCTGAAATATGCGGACCTGAGCGGTTCAGACATGGATGGTTCAGACCTGAGCGGTGCGAATCTGACCGGTGCCAACATCGAGGGGACGGACCTGAGCGGAGTGAAGCTCGACGGAGCTACCTGGACGGACGGACAAAAATGCAAATCGGGATCCATAGAAGAATGCATCCACTAGCGCAAACAAGCACAATTCCAACAAAGTAGGAGAATATATGAATACGACCATGAAGAAAGCGTTAGCCGGTCTTGCCTGCGGGCTGGCCGTTACCGCATGCGGTACCGCGGCCTTTGCAGCCACCGGTGTTCTGAAATCACCTTACCTCGTTTACCCGGTGACCTCCTCCCAGCCCGGGACGGCTACCTCGATGGAGGTGCTCTGGCAGGACAACGATACCGCAACGGACACGATTAAATGGGGCACAGACACTACGTACACTATGGGGACAGAGACTTCTAATGAGTATAACGTCACTAGCAATCTCGCCTACGGACATCAGCATGCCTATACGATTACCGGGCTGCAGCCTGACACAAAATACTACTACGAGGTTATCGACGAGAACAACAGCACCTATCCCGGTTCATTCATCACCGCGCCCGATGCGAGCAAAACCCATGTAAAGTTTCTAGCCCAGGGCGACTCCCGAAGCGTTCCGTTCCAGTTGGACGCTTTGATGCAGACCATGAACCAGTTTTATAACTACACCCCGGACCAGGGAGCCACTTACCCCAACGCTGAGTATCAGCGCCTCTCCATAGCCAACGGTGACTGGGTAAGCACCGACGGAGACAAGTACTGGAATGCGGAGTGGTTCATGCCTACTCAGCAGAACGTCCGCGCATACACCGCGAATGTTCCCATTAACGGGGTCAAGGGTAATCACGACAACACCAGTGGGTACAGCGCTAGCTTCCCGAAGTACTATCCCTTTCCGTACCCGAACCAGACGGCTAAGACGGATTCGAATACGACTTCCTCTACCACTTACTGCAATGCGTCTTCCCCTACTCATGCGAACACTTCCTGCACGAGTGAAACAACTTGCGGCGGAACAGTAGGTCAAACCAACTATTGCGGCCAAAAGTGTGCTTTGAGGTAGCAATGGCAATTGCACGGATTCCGACGGCAACATCTATTACAACAACCTCTATTGGTCCTTTGATTACGGCCCGGTACACTTCATCATGATCGATGAGTATTCGACCATGACCGCGGGTTCCGCTCAGTACAGCTGAGTTCAAAACGACCTCGCCAACACCACCAAGCCTTGGAAGGTCATGATCTATCATGAAGCAGCGTATTCGGCAGGCGCGGATGGGGACAACTCCACTGTGCGGGTTTTCGAACCTCTCATTACCCAGTACAACGTAGACTTGGTATTCAGTGGCCACAGCCACAATTATGCCCGTTGCGGAGCTTATAATCTCGCACAGGCAGGCGCCGATACAATTGCCCTGAATGTCCCGCATATCACCAGCGGCGGCGGCGGCGCTCCTGTGTATCCGGTCGACCTCAGCAACCAGCATGGTTGGCCGCACGTTATCACAGCATGGCCGGCTACGGAATTCATGACCTTCGATGTCGAAGGGAACACCCTCACCATGACCGCCTACGAAGTCGCCGGACTCGATGTCTCCAACTCCAAAACCGACGGCAGCAACACGTATGTACAAAGCTCCGGCGGGTCAATAGTTTCGCCACCGGCCAATTACCCCCGACCGGCTTAACCTGGAAACCGATCGAGACCGTTGTCCTCAATCACTTTAACAATGTCTCGCAGCTGGTCAGCGTGACAACAAGCGACTTCGGCTACAATCGCGCCACCAAGACGTACAATGGCACCATGACAATCACCAACAACGGTGCCCCTCTTCGGTAATGTCACGTTGTTTTGGACGGCATTCTTAACCTTGGCACTGCCACCGTCCCGGGCGTCGGCTCGCCGGACACCGATTACTTCACTGAAGCCGCTACTCAAGGGACCGAAGTTCCAGGCCCGCCGGCATCCATAATTGCCAACAACCCCGCAGGTGGTCCCTCTGAGTCGGGTACCGGTCTCATCTCCAACGTTACGTTGCTCAACGCAACGGGATCGAACAACGGTGAACCAATGATACGCGCTATAACCGGTGGTATGACAACTGGCCAGTCCGTTACCATCCCGCTGCAGTTCAGCTGTCCGACTAACGGCAAGATCACATTCAACCCCGTAGTATTGAATGAACAAAATTAATAGGAGAAAGAAGCCATGAAGTTACTTAAGTTTACTCTGCTTGTTTTTGCTATGATTGTACTTGCCGCCGGTTCGGCGTTCGCATCGTACAGCTATGACATAACCGTTAATACCAGTGCCCTGAACGGCCAGACCGGCTATCTCTACTTCGATTATGCCTCCATGAGTAATCAAGCTTCCACGGCAACAGTTACTAACTTCGCAACGGACAGTGCACTTGGCGGGCAGGACTTCAATGTAGTCAGCGGCAGCGCGGTTACAGGTACGCTGCCGGGTACGTTAAGTTTCGTCAATACGTTTCTAACAAACGATTACCAACATGCCGTGACTACTTTCGGCAATTCGATCAGCTTCCTGGTTTCGTTCAGCGGTCCCGCTACCAGTGGAACCTCTGGCAGTGCTAACAGCACTTTTTCCATGGGCCTGTTCTCCGATAACGGAGGTCTGAACCCCTTTTTCAGCTCCAATGTAGGCGCTAATAACGAACTGTTTGACATAACCCTAAATGACGGTGGAAACACGTCATTCCAGAATTTTGGCGCAGCAAGCCCGGCGACCGGCACCGCAGCTCCAATTCCGCCCACCGCCTTGCTGTTTGCAGCCGGCCTGTTTGGTTTGGTAGGACTCCGCAAAATGGCGAATAATTAAACATAACCTGACATCCTAAAGAAAGGGGGCTCCTTTGGGCCTCCTTTCTTTATTGTGGCCCCCCCGGCAGGGCGCGTTCACTTCGAGGTGTAAGTCCTCCACAGGCCCGACAGGGGCAACTGTCAGCCGGACGGCAAAGGTGTCCATCGTGAGTTGGAACAGGATATCATTTCTTTTCCACGTGCAACGTTCCTGTTCAACATTTGCAGTGAAAGCGTAACATTCACGTAATACCAAAGTAACAAGCAGCACGGTATAAGGTTAAAAAAAAATGGAGAACATAAGATGACGGATATACAACCACTGGCGCGACGTCACAGGACACAGAGAATTGAGCTCGTTTCGGCGCTTATTTTTGCACTCCTGCTGGGCGCGCTGTGTCTACCCCAAGCCGGAGCGGACGACCAGAACAAGTCGGTCGCTGAAGAGCTAAAGCAAAAGGCCCAAAATGCTTATGTCGAGCGCCGCTACGCCGAGGCTGCGGCCCTCGATTCCGAAATCGCCGAAAACTACCCGGACAGCGAGGCGCGACGCTATGCCGTACAAATTCTGGGGAACATATATGAAGAAAACCTTGTCGATTTAAAGCAGACGATCAGATGGGACCGCGAGTTCCTCGAGAAATATGCCGATTCCAGGCAGGTCCCCAGCTATACGGAAAAACTTGCCTTCTTAGAGAAACTGCTGCCCCAGGAGGCAGCCTTCAAGGCCTATCAGGCGATCAGGTCCTCCAACGATGACGACGACAAGGCCCTTGTAACAAAGTACGAGACGCTGCTAAAGGAGCAACCCGCTTTTCTTTTGAAGGACAATATCGAGATTGAACTTGGATACGCCTATGGCCGCATGGATGAGCGCCACAAAAGCTATCTCGCCTTTCAGTCAATCGTCTCCCAAGAGGGCGAGAATAAATTACCCATGAAAGACCGGGCGGTTTATGAAGCTGCGCGTCGATACTGGCAAATGACTTGGACTGGGGCATGGCTCGCGTGGTTCGTAGTAGTTGTTCTCTGGGCCGTGGTCCTGTTCATGAAGCCGTGGAAGCTGCTTACATGGGCATCGAGCAGAAAGTTTATGCTATGGCCTGTCTTATGGGTTCTTCTGACCGCAGCCATTATGCCGATTTACTCTTCCCTGGAGACTGGGGGGTATTCGATGCCAATTCCTCAAACTACAGTCTTTATCTTATCTGGACTAAACATCTCAATTCTCATCTGGCTGCTGCTTCTAAGCAAGGGCGAGTTTTGGCTGACTCGCCCCCGTGCTCTACGATTCTTCATCCCGGCACTCACCATCCTTATGACTGCGGCGGTTTATTATCTGGTGGTCGTGTACCATCCGTATGGTCCCTATATCACGGACGTTTTCGCCGTAAAACTGGCGTACTGGAAGGGACAATTGATGAAATATGGTGTTCGACACATGATTATGAGCCATATGCTTATCTAACTATTCCAGCGCAGAGACCGGATAACGACAGAAGATCTATCAAAGCAATAAAGTAAAACTAAGAAAGTTATTGGTAATCCGAGGACATCCCCAATGACCATGAAAAAGAACGCCGATCGGCGCGCTTTTTCTCGAGGTGGACTGGGCGTTTTTTGAGCGCTTTGCCCCATGAACCTTTAAGGACCGACAGGAAGGTAAAACGAATGACAGGGCGAATCCTGAAAATCAAGACCGGTTACAACCCCAACTCCAGCAGTATAGGTGTTGATATGGTAGTCTTTTTCACCGCTGGGGCGGCCACAACGGTCCTGTTCAACGCTATCGCGTCTATCCTGACTGCGGTGAAGATCGGGAAACAAGCAAAACCGGAAGTTCCAAGCGAACTGAGTCACCAGGACGCATAGGATAAGAGATTATGAAACATCGATTGGAGTCGTTCGGCGGGATTTTGGCTTTGGAAGATCCTCCGATGCTGGTGCACGTAGACCGTGATTTTATGCGTGGTCTGGGCCATTCGCATAGCCCGTTGTGGGAAAAATCGGAGACCTCTCTTCTCTCCGCTCCGCTGGAGGTCCACTTTTCCGTTACCAACGCCTGTTCCCTTCGCTGCGGGCATTGCTACATGGATTCCGGAGAACGGGACGCAGGCGAGATGCGAGCTGAAGATTTTCGCAAGGCAATCGACCTGCTGGCCGGTATGGGTGTCTTCCACATAGCCTTGGGTGGCGGCGAGGCGCTCGAGCGCCCCGACTTTTTCGAATTGGCCTCCTATGTGCGCGCCCGCGGTATCGTCCCCAACCTGACCACGAACGGACTCCTGTTGACCCCTGAGACCGCTGCAAAATGTCGTATATTCGGTCAGGTTAACGTTAGCGTCAACTGGTCCGAAAATATAGGGACAACCGCGCGGGATGACGTCTTCTCAAAGAGAGTTAAAGGCGTGGATTTGCTACTGGATGCAGGCGTCAGCGTCGGCCTGAACTGTGTCGTGACCCGGCAGAATTTTGATCGACTTACCGGGGTACTGGCCTTTGCCGGGACAAGAGGGCTTACCGACGTGGAGTTTCTCCGCTTTAAACCCTCAGGCCGGGGGAAGCTGGACTATTTCGAAAAGCGACTGACACCGGCGCAGAACCGTGAATTCTACCCAATGCTGAAACAGCTTTCTCATGAGAACCATGTCCCGGCCAAGATAGACTGTTCGTTCGTTCCCATGTTCTGTTGGCACCGTCCCGATAAGACGCTGATGGAGCAGTTCTCGGTCTACGGCTGTGAAGCCGCCAACGTCCTCCTGGGGGTGCGCTCCGACGGCAGATTTGCAGGCTGCTCTTTTTTGTCGGGTGAGGAGAACATATTCGATCTGCCCCGGTTGTGGACCCGCTCCCAGTATCTCGCAGACTTGCGTAACTGGATCGATCGAGCACCTGAACCGTGCCGGTCCTGTGAATACCTCGATATCTGCAAGGGAGGGTGCCGTGCCGTATCCGAGTTCGTCGCGGGTGACAGCTCTGCTCCCGATCCGGAGTGCCCGTTCGTGGATGACCAAGACTAAAATCCCAAGGTGAGGGGCTAAAAGATTCTTATGCTTACACCGTTCAGAAAACTTGTCTTATCACTCATATCAATTTCGTTATTTGTGATGACGGTCCCGGTTTTCGCTCATGACCTGCCGATGGGTAGCTCACGCTGGTGTTTTGGTAAAGACGATATTGTCGGCGAAATTGATCTCAAAACTACCTTTATTTTCGGAAATAAAAGAAATAAAAGCGGGGCATTATAACTTCGATTCGATTTCGGACGAACAACTACAGCAAATTTCAGCAGATATAATTCAACCCTACATTGACAAAAAGCTTTCCATAACGGTCAACGACAAAAAGTACCCTATCAAAATAACTAAACTTGTCCAAGGCGATAACAACTTATTCACAATTCAGATGTCAGTAGACAACGTCCGCTTTCACAGTCCTGAAATCAGGTGAAGATAGCCTACTCTTTATTGTTTGAAGAAACGGACAATGCTCATGTAAACCTCGCCTTCGGCTATTTGTCGGATGCCAGGGGCGATGCTTTACAGGTGGTCTTTAATAATTCCCCGCTCCGCGATGCAAACCACCCTTAATTCCAGCAACCAGGTCTGGGAATTTTCCGTCAAGGGTCCCGTAAGCTCCCCGGCCCCGGAACATGAGCCCGCAAGCCCTGTTGTCACTGGCCATAATGTTTCAACGGTCAACGGCCCGACGCTCGAATCCGTTTGGACTGCCCTGCGCGAGTTTATACCGCTCGGTATCGAACATATCTGGACTGGATACGACCATATTGCATTTCTATTGGCGTTGATAGTCATAGGGCTTTCCTGGAAAGAAGCTCTGAAGATAATTACAGCTTTCACCGTTGCACACAGTATAACTTTGCTTTTGGCGGCAATGGAGGTTGTAAGGCTGGATTCAAGATTTGTAGAAAGTGTGATAGCACTTTCCATCTGTTATGTGGCCGTTGAAAATCTATTCAAAAAGAAAGTGAACTATCGCTGGCTTATAGCTTTCGGCTTCGGGTTGGTCCACGGCTTCGGGTTTGCAAGCGCTCTTCAGGAATTAATAGTGGGAAAATCGAATTTGCTGCTCTCGGTGCTCTCCTTTAATGCCGGAGTAGAAATCGGGCAATTGACGATTGTCGGCATCATGCTTCCTGCTTTATACCTGCTCAAGAAACAATGCGAATTAAGAATAATCACTATGGGAACATCCACAGCCATCTTTATGTTCGGTTTCACATGGCTTATCGAAAGAGTATTCGATCTGAAACTGTTATGGTTTTAATAAGGGACAAACATGCATTGCAAGCGGTCGCCGAAGCCGGCTCTGATTTCCATTATCTTTTTCTGTATTTCCGCTTGCAGTTCCCAAAGCACCGTCACCTTGGAAGCAGTGAAAGGCAAGCCACAATCTCACGTCGGTTCCGGCACTTGTAAAACCTGCCGCCTGGAAAACTACCATGCATGGAAAAGCTTTTGTGTTTCGATTCTTTTGGCCTTCCCGGACCGTTTTGCGGAGGCGGAAGCGCTCGGCGCACAGGATGCGGGGTCCTCGTCTCCGCAGGCCGATACTAATCAGCCGGGAACAATGCAATTGCCCGAGGTAGTGGTGGAGGAGAGCACCAACAGCTCATCGGGTCCTTTGGGGTCGTTGTGTATCAGCGATTCCTCCTCCGAAGGCACGGTGGGGGCGGAGCAATTGGAGGAACGCCCCGTTCTTAGGCCGGGCGAAGTACTCGAAGCCATACCGGGAGTTATCGTTACCCAGCACAGCGGCGACGGTAAAGCGAACCAATATTTTCTTCGCGGTTTCAATCTCGACCACGGAACGGACCTCGCCTCCTTTGTCAATGGAGTTCCAATCAATCTTCCCTCTAACGCACATGGCGAAGGCTACACTGACCTTAATTTTCTAATCCCGGAACTAATACAAAAGATAGATTATGAGAAGGGGCCTTACTTCGCAAACGTGGGCAATTTCGGCTCTGCGGGCTCGGAAGACATTCGTTACTTTCAGACGCTTCCTTCCGCAATTGCAAAGATCGAGGTCGGCAGCTTCAACTACGAACGCGCACTCTTTGCGGACTCAACAAAAGCTTGGGGCGGCAACCTGCTTTTTGCGATGGAGACCGTGCACAATGACGGACCGTGGGTTCAGCCTGAAGATTTCCGGAAGTTCAATGGAGTCGTAACGTATAGTCAGGGGGACGACAGCCGGGGATTCAGCTTGACTGCAATGGGCTACCACAGTGAGTGGGACGCCACCAACCAGATTCCGGAGCGTGCGGTAGCCGAAGGGCTGATTTCACGTTTCGGCACGCTGAATCCAACTGACGGTGGCCTGACAGACCGCTATTCCCTTTCAGCCGAATATCACCAGTCCGACGAACACTCCATAACAAAGTTCATGGGGTATTCATACTACTACAACATGGGTCTTTACAATGACTTCACATACTTTCTGGATGATCCCGTAAACGGGGACCAGTTCGAGCAAAAAGACAGCCGCTGGGTGCAGGGTGCGCGGGTCGGCCGGACATGGTTCGACAACTGGGATGAGCGCCAGGTGGAAAACACCATCGGACTGGATGTCCGCAATGACGTTATCGACGACGGCCTGTTTCACACCAGGGACCGTGAGGTCCTGTATATAACGCGCGAGGACAACGTCGTGGAAACAGATGTTGCGCCTTATTTTGAGAACAAAATTCAGTGGTTCCCGAAGTTTCGCACCGTTGCGGGATTTCGCGAGGATTTCATCAATTTCGACAACAAAAACGCTTGGACCCACTCTACCGATGGACCGAACTCAGCCAACAGCGGCGACCGCAACGCCTGGGTCCAGGAACCGAAACTCGGCCTGGTTTTTGGCCCATGGGCAAAGACCGAATTCTACCTGAACGGCGGTTTCGGCTTCCACACTAACGATGCGCGCGGGGTGAACACCATGATCGATCCCGGCACGGGACTCCCGGTCAGCCGGGCCGACCCCGTGGCTAAGTCGCAGGGGGCGGAAGTGGGCTTGCGTACTTTTGCCGTGCCGAACCTGCAAAATACTTTGACCTTTTGGGTTCTCGATCTGGACTCGGAACTGGTGTTCGACGGAGACGCAGGCACGACTGTGCCCAGCGTCAGCCCCAGTCGCCGCATGGGTGTGGAATCGGCCAATTACTATACACCGGCGAAGTGGTTGACTTTCGATGCCGATTTTGCCACCTCCCAAGCCCGCTACCGGGGCAATCCGCAAGGCGGCGATTGCGTCCCTGAAGCTGCCAACGTGGTGATTGCCTCGGGCGTAACGGTGCACGACCTTTGGGGGTTTTCTTCGGGCCTGCGCCTCCGCTATTTCGGCCCTCGGGCTCTAACACAGAACGGCAATGTCTACTCTTCCGGCACCACCCTGCTCTATTACACCATCGCCTACAAATTCAACGAAACCTGGTCGCTTTCGGCCGACATATTCAACCTGCTCGATTCGAAAGCAGACGACATTTCGTACTACTATACTTCCAGGCTTCCGGACGAATCTCTCTCGGGAGTCCCGGGCATCCATTTTCACCCGGCCGAGCCGCGTTCGTTCCGGCTCGCGATGACGGCCAGATTTTAACAAAGCTTCCAGGAGCAGGAGACTTCGCCTTGTCTGACTACGCTTTGACTGACTTCACGTTGTCTGACTCGTGGTTCACCGATATCCTGATTACCGGACCACCTGCAGAGGCCGTTGCAAGCTCGGAAGAATTTGAAATCGGGCTCGAATTTTCGGATGGACCTTCTAACGGATGCATGTCCGCGTGTTGGGTCGAACCCCTCTCCATGTTCTGCGATTCCAGAACATGGTCGGGTTTGGCCCTGGCAGTTTTACTGCATTCCGTTCTTATGTGTCTTTTGTGGTATTCCCCGAAGCCGCATGCCCAAAGCTATAAGTGCATGGAAGTGCAGCTCGTTTCCATGAAAGGGGATGCGAACTCCACAGGACTGGGCTTGGAAGGTCCCCGGGAGTCGGGAACATCGGATGCACAGAGCGGGGTCGAAATGAGCAGCGGGGAGAAAATAAATCAAGAAGCTCCGCCCTTGGAAAGCAAAAGTTTGCCCCCCCAAAAGAAAAACGATGCCCAGCAGAATCCCCCCTTGAAAAGGCAGGCCAAATCAGTTCCGCCTCAGCATAAAGAGAAAAAGGCCGTAGCTCAATTGCGCCCTGCGTCTGCGGACTCGCCTAGTCAGTCGGATACAGCTCCTGAGTGCTCCAGCCAGGTTGCCGGCGCCGGTGCGGGAGCCGCGGTTTCGTCAAGCGCCGGCGCGGGGACTTCGCCAAATGCCGGATCACCCGCCGGAAGCGGTGTTGCCGGAGGAGGCGATGGCTCTGTGGAGCGAACCTTTGGGACCCCCGACGGTCCAAGCTTTCTGCACAGGGTTGTTCCCTCTTACCCTGCCTTTGCCAAAAGGCTCGAAAAGCAGGGAACTGTGCTTCTGCGTGTAACCATCGATGAGCGCGGACGGCCTGCTGAAGTCGAAATACTCCGGAAGGCAGGTTTCGGTCTCGATGAAGAAGCGGTCCGGGCGATAAAGGAATCTACTTTCGTCCCGGCGAAAAGAGACGGCAGGCCCCTCACATGCAAGGCCCTTCTCCCAATCCGGTTCGTGCTCAAAGAATCGTAGGAAAGAACAAAATAATGCCGATGACAGTAATTTCATGGCGCGACGCAGAGGCCTTCGTGGAAAAAATCGTCGGCTTGCATGGACGAGTGCCCGATTCCCACAAACGCAATCCAGGAATGTCGGGAGGCTTTGCAAAGCTAAACGATTACTTTCAGGTCACCCTCGTGGCAACCTTTCTTCGATACGATACCGGAGGCTGATGTCACTGTAACTGTCAATTCCATTTTCCTTATCCATTTCAATCACTGTGAATAGCGTTCATCATCGCCGGTTAAATTGGCTCGAGGGAGGGTTACGTGCTTCACCTTGCAGAAAGATTAGTTCGGGGGTTCGCAATTACGGTATTGTTAGTGTTATATTTTCCCCTCGCCCGGTTCCTTCGCTCCGGCGGAACCGTCCGGGTCTACCTGCTGGTGTGCCTGGGAATGGGCTTTCTCCAGGGGAGCGTTACCGTGCGGGCACAGGCACAGGACGTTAGTGTGCAAGGCAATGCAGGCGCCGGCCAGGCGCAAGCCGATACCTACAACCTTCCTGCCGTCACAGTGGAGGAAAAGGCCCTTGACAACGCCCGTGCACAGATTTCCCCCAGTCTTGGCGCAACTGTTTATACTCTCGACAGCGAACAGATCGATTCGCAATCACAAGGAGAGTTTGCATCATTCGACCAGACCTTTTATCGTTTTCCGGGCGTAGCGCAAGACGAACTCGACAAGCGTCTTCATGTCCGAGGTGAGGAAGCCAACCTGCAATATCGTATCGATGACATGCTGCTGCCGGATGGGCTCTCGGGTTTTGGACAGGAACTTTCAACAAAATACCTCGATTCGGTATCGTTGATCACCGGCATACTGCCGGCCCAGTACGGTGACCGTACCGCCGGAATCGTCGACATTCACACAAAGAGCGGGCAGGACACGAATGGCGGCACCATGTCGGTTTACGGCGGCCAATACGAAACGGCCTACCCAATACTCGAATACGGTGGCAGGACCGGCCCTTTCACCGGCTACGGATTGCTCAGCTATCAGCATGATGATCTCGGCATGGCCAATCCGAACGCGAGCTTTCGACCGACACACGATGACACGGATCAATTCAAGGGGTTCGGCAATTTTTCATGGCTGCTTGACGATACAAGCCGGCTGACGTGGATCGTGAGCGCTGCTCAGGGCAGTTTCCAGCTTCCCACTACGGGCGGACAAATCCCTCTATACCAATACGGGTCGATTAACACATTCGATTCAAGCAAAGTGAATGAGAACCAGTACGAACAGGCTTTTTACGAAATTTTAGGATACCAGAAGAGTTGCGGTGACATCGACGTGCAATTGACCCAATCGACTCGCTATAGTGACGTTTCATTCAAGCCGGACACGGTCGCCGATGTCATATTCAACGGAATCGCCTCGGATGCCGACCATCAACTCCTCTCCAATAATTTGCAATTGGACGTCAGTAACCGCGTCAATGACCAGCATACTGTGCGGAGCGGTCTGGCTTTCAGTTTGCAGCAAGCGGAAGTAAACACTACGGATACGGTGCTGCCGGCTACTTATAACATTAATCAATGGGTAGCAACGCCGGGTGGGCAGCCCTTTCCGATTGCCGATAACTACTCGAAAACGGCAGAGCTTTATAGTGCATACCTTCAAGATGAATGGCATCTTACTCCGAAGTTAATGGTCAACTATGGGTTGAGAGCCGATTTGTGGAATGCCTATATCACTGAGTATCAATTCAGTCCGCGTATAAATTTCGTCTATAAGCCGGTACAAGGCACAACTCTGCATGCTGGCTACGGTCGCTATTTCACGCCTCCCCCCCTTGAACTCATCGCAGCCGCTGACGTGTCGAAATTTAACAACACTACAAACGGTGCACCTCCCTCTTTGCTGTCAACTGCGGCGGATCCAGTTAAAAGTGAGCGCTATCATTATTTTGACGTAGGAGCTACTCAGGACGTCACTCATAATTTCCACGTCGGAGTGGATGCGTACTATAAGATAAAGACGAATGTCCTCGATGAGGGGCAGTTCGGTCCGGCAATGATCTTTTCGCCGAATAACGCGGCAAAAGGTCTCGTCCGTGGCGTGGAACTTACCAGTTCCTATGAAAAAAACGGCTTCACCGTCTGGGGTAATATTGCACGCAGCCAGGCCACGGTTGAAGGACTGACCTCCGGGCAATGGCAGTTTTCTCCGGAGGAAGTCGAGTATATGGAAACCCACTGGTACCATCTTGATCACGACCAGAATTGGACCGGCTCGGCCGGAGGCTCCTATAAGTGGGGCCAGGCAAAGGTTTATGCCGACACACTCTACGGAAGTGGTCTCTATAGCGGCTTCTGCAATGAAACAGAACTTCCGAGCTATATGACGGTTAACGTTGGAATGACCTACGACGTGAAACTAAGCCCTGGAAATAACATCAAATTTAGATTTGATATTACAAATGTAGGAGATCTCAAGTACGAAATCCGAGACGGAAATGGGATCGGGGTTTTTGCGCCGCAGTATCTTCCAAGGCGGGCTCTTTACGCCGGAGTATCAAAAAACTTCTAAAGGATGCTGGTTAAAGATTAAACTTCCCGCTTTACCGTAGAAACCCGAGTGGTAACTGCGCTACGGTATATAACGCATCTGCCGCCAGGAAATCTTGCCTGGTTTGTGAGGCTTTCCAGCCGGCATCTCATGTGCCGGGCACGCATGCCGGCGAGGGGCAGCACCTCGCCGGCATGCGTGGTGATCCGGCCCGAGTCCAACAGGCCGGCAATCCAGGTTGGACCTTCGGATGGATCGCTCCATGCAGTGAGAGATTTTACTCTACACGCGCAGTGGCGGATGCCAATCTTGCCCCCATCTGGTAGGCCCGGTCACAATCCTGTGGAAAGACCTCCTTATGTCGTTTGGCCTTCGCCTCTGCGTCCCAACACGACGATTCGTATTTCGAGTAGTCATCGAACTGCATTGTGTCCGTGCACAGCAGGACCTCGCAATTCCCGAATACGTGCTTCACTACACCCTGGGATGCCGCTACGGTTTTGTCCTGCCCGTAAGAGTGCATATCCTGTTCGGTCACATTCATGGTATAGACCAGACCGGCCTGGATTTGTCTGGAGAAGATGGAAGCATAGCCTGGGGTATAAGTCAGGTACGGGAAAAGGAGACGCTCCATAAACGATCTCATCTCCCCCGTCTCCACGTATAAGTAGATCGGTGATCCCAGAATAAGCACATCGGCCTCTCCGGCCCTTTTCAAGATCGGCGTTAGGCCATCGTTGACGGCACACCGGCCATAACTTTCCCCGCCGATCTTCTTGCAGGCAAAGCAACTGATACAGCCCTTATAAGATTCGTCGTAGAGATGCACCAACTCTGTATCTGCACCACACGACCCGGCGCCGGCCAGGGCTTGTTCGAGCAAGGTTGCGGTATTCCACTTCTTCCTGGGACTGCCGTTAACAGCAATAGCTTTCATGGCTCCTCCTCGGGGACGGTTGGATTATCCTTCAATAACACTAAAACACGCCAGATGGTTCGACTAATTTCGAACTGAACTAATCCGAAAATAGTAGGAACATATTGAAGAGTCAAGAGCATTTCTTTAGAATGGACATGAGAAATAGTGAGAGGATAACCATTGTGGCGAAAAATACCGTACAGGAACAGCCGTTACGTGACGAGATAACCCTTCCAAAAGTGCTGCAGGCACTGAGTGACCCTGTGCGATTAGAGATCGTACGTAAACTGGCCAACGCAGGCGAAATCCCCTGCGGCTCTTTTGGTTTGTCGATGCCAAAGTCGTCATTATCGCACCATTTCAAGGTATTGCGGGAATCCGGGGTTGTTGCCACACGAAGGGAAGGCAAGGAGTGGGTCAATACTTTACGAAGAGAAGATCTGGAAGCTCGATTCCCGGGGGTGCTGGATGCTGTCGTTGCTGCGGTACTTGTTGGGATAGGATAGTTAAAGTGTCGGGAATCTTTCTGGTTTTGGGGCTATACAGGCTCACTCGATGCTGAACCGCCAGGCACAATACCACTCTCCGGGGTGCTCATCGGGCGGGCAGCCGATGCATTCGGTCTTGATCCTCGAATCGATCGATTCGGCAAAGGTTGGGTATTCCGCCATACCTCCGGACTTACAGGAATAATCTTCAAGCCCCTTTCTCTTCCTGGCTGCCTGAACGCGGCAATCGTTGATCTGAAAAACGAAACCCGTCGGGGACTCATCGACGATGGTTTGCCGGTTAATGGTGGCATAGAGGCGAAACTGTAAGGCACTCTTTAAACCTTCTAATCCTGCCTCTTCGGGAAGCCCCAGGAATCGTTTTATGGACCATGCCTCGAAGGGAGAGAAGTTGGACCAACAGGAATCATTGCAGCGCTTTGCATCGAACATACCCCTGGAGAATTCGACGGCTTGAAACCATACCCCGTCGTTAGCCAGCCAGTTGAGGGCAACACTCTCCTTTAGTGCAACCAATGTCTCCTCGGGAAGATGCAGCAAAGGTTCGGGAATTCCGCCCTCCATACCAAATCCCAAAGTTTTTGAAAGTCGCTTCATCTGGATGTCGCAGGAACGTTCATAGGCTGTCCGGAGGATGTCCCAGGCCTTTTCGCGGCCCAGTTGGTGTTGCACTTCGGCAAACCACATGGCGTGGTGCACCATGATACGATGCAAGAAGTCCATAATGAGTCGGGCAGTATCTTTGTGATCCAGATCTTCCTGAGAATAAATGTCCGGCTCCATAGTCGTTTCTCTCTATTTCCGGGGATGTTCGTCGCGGCAAATAGACGGTGCGCCGTCCCTTTTGCCTGCAACAGGCGGCTCCGCTTATCTCTCCATTCACTTCACGGTTCATTCATAAGCCTCTTGATGTCTGCAGGCAACTGCTATTGCGAGCGGCCGGAGGCCATATCAATCCCGCCGGAAAGAAGGTCGGCCACCACCTCGAAAAGTTCCTTTTCCCGCGTTTCAGAGATATTCGCCTTCCAACTGCCGGCTTAAAAAAGCACGCGCGGGAAACCCGAAGAGTTTCCCGCGCGTCTGGGCGGGTGAGGCCTATGCGGATTTTAATCAAGGCAAGGCCCGGTCACCCGGCATGCGCTACTCTTTGGCTATCATAACATTGCTTGCTTTTACGAAGGCGATTACATGCTCACCCTCCTTAAGCGCGAGGTCCTTTACGGCATCGGCAGTTATTGTTGACGTTAGGAAATTTCCGTTTCCAATATCAACTTTGACCTTCGCAGCTACCGGACCTTCTTTTAGCTCAACAATTTTCCCCTTTATTAAGTTCCTTGTGCTCAATTTCACGGTAAACTCCTACAGTTTTTGCACTTTAAGATCCATTACGTTTCATTTGTTCCACATCTTCTCCGTGCAGAATGCAACCTCTACACGACAGGAGGCATCGAAACAAAAGATACACATCGGCCTGTCCATTGTCAAAGCTGCACAGACAGGCCGAGCGGAATGATCCGAGGCGCTCAATTCGCCATCCCTGCCCTTCGCCCTCTTCCAAGGTGTGGGCGGCGGAGCGAGACTGTGTCGCGATTCGGAAATTCTCAGACAAAATCCAATGAGACCGATTTCTACTTCCCCCTTTTGTAAAGGGGGATCGACGGGGATTTCAAAGCATTAGATGAAATCGGAGAATCAGCCCCCCCCCCAGAAATTTCGCGTCCGCGAGGAGCAAGTAGAACTGTGGGCCTCTTGGCGACTCGTCAGCCGCCAAGCCAAAAGACGTTCGCCTTCCAACCGCAGGCTTAAAAAAATAACGCGCGGGAAACCGAAGCGGTTTCTCGCGCGTCTGAGCGGGTGAGGCCTATGCGGGTTTTCGTAAAGGCCAAGGTCGGTCGCCCATCGTGCGCTACTCTTTGGCTATCATGACATTGCTTGCCTTTATGAAGGCGAATACTTGCTCACCCTCCTTAAGAGCGAGATCCCTTACCGCATCGACAGTTATTGTTGACGTGAGGAAGTTTCCACCTCCAATATCAAGTTTGACCTTCGCGACTACCGCGCCTTCTTTTACCTCAACAATCTTTCCCTTTATCAAATTCCTTGTACTCAATCTCATGGCTAACTCCTCTTTTCTTGCACGTTAAGATCGATCATGTTTCTGTTGTTCTGCATCTTCTCCGTGCAGGATGCAACCTCTACACAACAGGGTACACAACGCAATGCTATGCATCGGCCTGCCCATTGTCAAAGCGGCACAGACCCGAACTCTTCTTCTGTGGCGGACTGTTCCAGGGCTGCTCATTTTTCTAACCGGACAGATTGGCGTTAATATCAATTATAAATAGAGATTTAATCGATATTAATAGGAAAAATATCACTTTTATCGGACATATTAATTGATTCCCGCCATACTTCATGTTATAAAAATCACGTTCGGGTATTCTGATAAAAGCCAAACTACGGGCGACCGTAGGACGGAAAGCCAAAGGGCCTCGAGGCCGGATCTTTGCCGGTCTTCTACGAGGCAGCCGCGCCGCCAAATACTCATCCATAAAACTAATTCGAAAGAGGAAACGACAGGGGCAATCCGCGGAGATCGTTTAATGATGCGGCGGCGGTTGGCGCCGGAGCTTCACCGCATGCCGGATTGCGAAATGTTGAAGAAGAGGCGGAAGAAGTCGCCACAGAATGGAGGTGGCCTCGGGTACACAAACTTTCAGAAGATAGACGGCCCAATCAAAACGATACCGGGAAGATACCTGCCCAGATCGACTGGGCCAAACGGGTGAGGGGAAGCGACTTAGTGCTGATTCTCCGCTATTTTTCAAAAATATGCGGCACGAACATGCACACACATCATTCTTTTACAAAAGGAGAGAGGGGAAATGAATACAAAGAAAAATTTAAGTTTTGCCCTGGTGGTTGGTTTAACAGTCACGTTGCTCGCGTGGACCAGCCCGGTCCAAGCGGACTATACAATTAGCGGGATGGTCACTACTGCCGGCAGCTATTCGACCACAGGGTCGCTCTGGACCGCAGTGAACAGCGCAGTGGTCCATAATCCCTCCGGTCCTCAAGAAAACGGCATCACAAACGATTACGTGGAAGTAGACGGGAGCAATGGCTCTGCCGCATATTTCGCAGTATCCGAACTCAGCCCGAACTATGATAGCGGTAGCTCGACGGCGTCCCCCACACTGTCCAGCAACGGCAGCGGCGGGTTCAACCTGACGAGCAATGACGGCCGCAGTGTCACCGGTGTTACCAGCATGGAGGTCATCGATGCATTCCCGCAGGGCACAAACGGCGGGAATAATGGTGGCGTCTCAACCTCGCTCAATATTTCAGGAGGAGGGGGTAACGCAACATACAACGGCGTTGCAGCCCTGAATGCCGCAGGCACGAACCCGACCGGGGGCGTCGCCGTCAAACAAAAAGGAGTCACAACGACCTATTATGGTCCGACCTTGTTGAGCGTACTTCAGAATTCCGGGGTCAATACCACCAATTTGAACCAGATGCTCATTTTCGTAGCATCAGACGGATACTCGACTCTGCTTTCCATGGGCGAGATCGTCGGCGACTCTACACCGATCCTGCTGGCGACCGCGGCAAGCGACGGGTCCATCAATGTCACCGGTGATTCCAAAACCGACAACGGTATGGCTCGGCTCGTGCTTACTGGTGAATCGGGGAAGGGACAGTGGAACAGCAATTTGGATGCCATTCAAGTCGAGACCCCCACCCCGACTCCGGCGCCTTCCCCACTCGTCCTCCTCGGTTTCGGCCTGGTAGGGCTGGTTGTCTGGAGAAAAACGGCAGCATCCTGCTAGGATTTCGAGCAGGACTTTAGATAAAGCACTCGCGGTGATTTCAAAGGACTGGATGAAGACGGCAGGGTCGGCTCACGGCAAATTGGCCCTGCCGTTTTATTCCTGTTCTTGCCATTACACCTGCCATCCTGTTTTGCTAAGTGTCTTAGCTACCCCCGCAGCCTGAAGACCTAAGTCGTTCAGCAAATCTGTCCAGTACATTTCCGCTAATCCCCTGATCCTCGATGCGGTCAATAACTCCTTTGTCGCGAACGCAAACGCAATTGGCGTATCAGGTTTACAGAATCAAATCTCCGGAGGTGATCTGTTTTATGCGCATTGGCACGGCTATTCGAATCTGTTGTACTTAGCGGGCGGTAACCCCACTTTCCATACACGTCAAGACTTGCCGGAAGTGACGGGGCCGGAGCTACTGGAGCCTTTGGCGAAAACATTTAAGTCCGCATTACAGCAGGTTATCAGCGGGTTCTGATTTCCCTCTCCTCACGGGGATGATCGGTGGGGCAAGCTCGCATTTCCGCTCCGCTGATCATCCTCTGCCTCAACACCTTGCCGAAACCCCTCAACTTATTGCCACGGGGACGGACCTGATGCCTCCAACTTACCTGCCGCCCCTCAAGTCCGTCATGACCCTGAACCTTTCGTTAACCGAACGTAAGCATTTTGACGTACCCATTGCGGTGGAATACCGTCTTTAATAAGGATGTCCGGAGTTCATGGCCCTGGCAAGCCATGACACCTTTATGTTCGAAGACAGGCGGGAGTTCCTGAATCCGCCTCCGGCGCACAAGAGAGTACAGCGGGCGTGTGATCCATCGGTTGAAAGGAGACATGCCGGCTATTATCTTCAGTCCTGGCATGGCAATCTACCCGATTAACGTCGCCGATGCCGACGGGAAACCGATGGATGGGGCGAACAAGTATGTACTGCATTTCAACCGGGAAGAACTGCCACCCGTGGGAGCCTTCTGGTCT
>CAWGZP010000080.1:0-16439 GCA_963826655.1 uncultured delta proteobacterium | reverse complement strand
CCTCGTTTATCCGCTCCCTGAGAACACCCGAGCACTTGAAGGTAACTACTTTCCGGGGTGAGAGAATTATGGGGTCGCCAGTCTGGGGATTCCGGCCGCGCCGCTGGTTTTTATCTTTAACGCTGAATTTGCCGAACCCGCTTATCAGAACATCTTCGCCCTTTTCGAGGGTGTTTTTTACGATCTCAAAAAGCGTCTCAATAATCTGGGCTGATTCGGTCTTGGTAAAGATGTTTTTAGCAAACAGGTTCTCGACAATGTGGGCCTTCGTCAATGTCATAAAACTTCCTTTCCTCGCGGACCAATGGGCTTATAGGACTGTACAGCCTCGGATTTTTTAGTCTTATTGAGTTCTCGTAGATAATTAAAGGATTGTCATTCGGTTTTCAAGGGAAAAAGGCGTCCCCGGGATGGAACCCCCCATTTTTAAAGAGAAAACCGCTCTTATCAAAACGGGTGGCAGATAAGCTGGAATTCAACCTGCAAGTGCCGGCTTTGCTCGAAACTGTTATTTTCGGGCAGGGATTCTTTAAAGGCTCGTAAGTCTGAGGTTATGGTATTATTGTTCATGTCGAACTATTTCCTCGAAAAGAGACCTTGAAAATCAAGGTAAAGCGAAAGGATGGACCATGAAACTCAAAGTCATCGTCCATGAAGCAGAGGAAGGAGGGTTTTGGGCTGAAGTGCCTTCCATTCCCGGTTGCGCCACCCAAGGTGAAACATTCGAGGAACTCCTGAAGAATATCTACGAAGCCGTGGAAGGTTGCCTGTCTGTTGCTATAAAGCCGTCTGATCCCATGGATAGCAAAACGCGGGTCTTAGAAATTGCGGTATGAAGAATCTTTCGGGGAAGAACTGGCAAGAGTGCTTGAACGGCACGGCTGGCGGCTGCTACGGACCCAGGGAAGTCATTACATCTACGGAAAGGAAGGAAGCATCATCCGCCTGTCGGCGCCAAATCGGCGGGAAGTCGCAATGCGCTGACCCCACGGTGTTACCTAAAAGTGTTACTGCGAGGTCAACGCAAAGGCTAAAATTGTTAAGTGGTTGGAACCACATTTTAGATTGGCGGTGCAGGGTTTCGAACCCCGGACGCTACGGATATGAGCCGTATGCTCTACCACCTGAGCTACACCGCCATGGAACCTTCGATATTTAAGTGAAATTTCGAATCGAGTCAAGAGCAAAACCTGGCTGCACCTCGCGTAACTTGTGGAGTTGCCTGATTGAGTTTGACAAAAATAGACCCTTCGGGTAGATTTTTGACTCGTTCTCCTGCAACCGTCGAGAATCGGAAAGGAAAATTCAATTTTGGCTCAAGGGCTTTTTGAAATAAAAATAACCAGCAGTTTTGCTGCAGCTCATAATTTGAGGAATTTTCGGGGAAAGTGTGAAAATCTCCACGGGCATAATTGGAAGATCGAAGTGGTTTTGCGGGGCAAATCTCTGGACGGAAACGGCATACTGGTCGATTTCGGCGAATTGAAGGCGTCAACCAGGGAGGCCCTCGAAGAAGTCGATCATAAGTATTTGAATGAATTGGACTTCTTTTCGCTGAACAATCCGTCGTCCGAAAACATCGCCCGTTTTCTTTTTGAAAGGCTCTCCGCAAAGCTTAATACCGCAAACAGTTGGCTGCACAGCGTATCCGCCTGGGAATCTCCGGACTCTTGTGCAACATATATGGAATTTTAAAGTTATTGTCGAGCCGAATGAAGAAGGAGCCTAACGATGGGAGTTCTCGAACAAGGGAGCCGAAGCCATTGCAGACGCGTGGCACTGCAGCCGCAGGCATTTTTGCTTTGTTTTTTCATTGTTGCCTTCCTCCTGATGCTCGGGACGCCGACAGCCGGATTGGCGCTCCAGAAACCCGCGCTCGGGGATTCTGAATCCTCGTCTTCAGGGCAGGCAAATCCCGAGCAGGAGCCTCCGGCCAAGGGGAAAGCCCCTGCTCCCCAGGAGCACCAATCAGGACCGGAACGGCCTGGGGCTTTACCGCACGCGGCCCAACCGGGTCCGGGAGAAAAACATGCCGCAACCCCGGCCCCAGCGGGGCATGAACCGGGTCCGGGCGTAACGGAGCGCGAGGCGCCCCACGGCGAAGCCCGTGAAGGGTCCGGGGAGGAACACGTTCAACTTCCCGAAATTTCCCCCATTCCTGGCGTAACTTTCGTCGATACCCTGATAAACCTGATGGACTACGAACTCCACCACAGGGCGCTTGGCTGGAGGCCCAACGACATCATAATCGGCCGTTTTACCAACAATATAAACAATTACCAGCTTGGGGTCCTCGAAGCTGTCCGGTTTACCGCCCTTCGGCTAAAAGACAGTCTTACCAGGCTGGGCGAGGCCGATTCATACGATCCCGACCTGGAACAGGCGTACAATCTTTTAAACATCAGCGCCACCTCATGGTGGTTCCCCTCGGCGGAAAGTTCATACGGCAAGGCAATCGAGCATCTGAAAAAATTCAGGACAAAACTTGAGAAGGGCCAACGGAATTTTTACTACCGGCGCGACACGCTTGTTTCGCTGCTTGCCACTTACAAGGACCTTGCGGGAAATGTAAACAGGACGCTGGTCATGCCGACCGGGTGGTTACAGGCCTGCGAATACTTCTATTATGCCAAGGGTCAGGCGCATGTCTATTTCGAACTCTTGAAAGTCTGCCGGGTAGGGTTCAAGAACCAGTTGGCCACTATGCATGGGACAGCCATAATGGACGACGCGCTGCACGAACTTTCCAACGCGGATAAGATAGAGCCCTGGATAGTTTTTAATTCCGATCTCGACGGATTTTTTGCCAACCACAGGGCCAACCTCAATGCGCCCATGAGCGAAGCAACACATCTGCTTGGCGAGTTGAGCCTTTTATAACACACCGGACTCAATTATAGGGGGGCGATCCGGTAACTTATGCCCCCCGGGTACACTCCGAACCACGAAAAGATACAGGGGTGGGTTAGGGCAGTCAGCTCAGCCCACCGCCTGCCGTGCTCTAGCCCCCCAAGCCCGCGGGCGTTTATCTCGAACCGGTTTGAGCAAGCTGAAACAGGGCGGGACGAGACGCCCCAGGGGTGTCGGAGGCCGAACCAGGGCCTTTGGGACGTCCCCTGGTATGGCGGAGTTAAATCGTGTCACTCCTCAGGCCGGAGTTCTCCTGTTCTTTCGCAACGCCGTCCAGTAAATAAAGGCATCCACCTGTGACTGCTCTTTTCCGGTCAACTTGGCGCAGATTTCTCTGTACCCCTGAAGTTGAGGAGCATGTGCCTCAACTTCCCTTTCGAGGAAATCTTCGACGGACTCTCCTTCCAGGGGCCTCGACGTTTTAAAATCTACCAGGTTCCATTTCCCATCGATCTCCACGGCAAGATCTGATGATCCCCGAGTAGACAACGCCCCGTGCGTGGGCGCACTCCACAGGCCATTCCACCCTCCGGCTGCCGGACGCAACGCTGTAAAAAGCCTGGAGCCAGGGATCATCCAGGCAGGATTTGACTTCCCGAAGGGCGCCTCGGGCAATCTCCATGGACGCAGGACCATCGATTCCAAGCCGGTGCAGGACTCCGCTTGCTCTTTCAACCGGGGGAAGCGCCCTTGTTTTGCCAAATTCGGCAAGAAGAGCGTGTATGAGCGTTCCCCATACGTTTGGCTGGCATGGCAAAGACGCCGCGCCCGGTTCTCTGCGCTCCTCCTGGGGGGCCCGTGTGAATACCGCCAGGCCGGAGGGTGAGATAACGGTAAGAGCCGGTTTCTCACGCTCAAACTCCGCAGGTGCTATCTCCCCTGGTGGTTTGTTGTCGAGCGGGATTGCCTCGATGGTGCTGCAATCGGGTTCGGTCTGGACAAAATCGGGTTCGACCTGGACAAGAAAGCCATCCTCGCACGCGGGCGGAGCTTTTCCATTCGCCCGCATCGCCGCCTTCGGCTTCCTGCGGGCAGACGATCCGGTCTATACCGCAAAGCCGATCCATCCCGTAATGTTTGCCGAGCCAGCCCAGGGGACTTTCCGCCTCGGTTGAAAAAGAGCTTCCTCTCTTTTTTACCAGTCCGCTCATCACCAGTTCGCGCCTCGCGCGGGTTACCGCGACATAGAAAAGCCTCCTGGCTTCGCCCGACTGCCGGCTGGCGCGCAGTTTGCGCAGCCATTCATAGAGGGGGGCCTTTTCACCCGTCATGCGGCCGGGCCGTGCGGCCAGGAGGAAATCGCCGCAACCGGGCGCCCGTTCGAGCATGTATGGAGGCGGCTGGTCTTTTCTTCCACCTTCAGGGTCCCAGTCGAGAAATGGAATGAAAACCGAGTCGAATTCCAGCCCTTTGGCCCCGTGGATGGTCGAAAGGACAATGTTCGACGATGCGGTGTCCGGGTCCACCGGTTCGTAAGCCTTCTCGATAAGTTGTTCGAGCCGTGCAAGCGTCCCGACCGGTTCACCCTGCTCGGCCTCCCTGAGCATCTGGAGAAAACGGAGACAACAGTTTAGACCCCGGCTCCCCCACTTCGAC
The DNA here is from genome assembly GCA_963826655.1 of uncultured delta proteobacterium. Taxonomy (GTDB): domain Bacteria; phylum Desulfobacterota; class Syntrophobacteria; order Syntrophobacterales; family Syntrophobacteraceae; genus SbD1. The sequence continues at coordinate 11,933 of CAWGZP010000080.1, read as the reverse complement.
CCCACCATATGCGCCCCGTTCAGTTCGAGCCACGCAGACTCGACAACCTGGGCCAGCGGTTCGTGCCCCAAGTGCTGCCGGGCGCCCGTGAGAGCCTGCCAGAACAGGCCCACCTCCTCGTCGCGCTGCGAAAACTCGCTGATTTTCTCGACCCAGACGAGCGGCTGCTCACACGATATGGCGCGGATCCTGTCGAAATCGAGGCTGAACCAGGGACTCCGAAGCTGAGCGGCCCAGGCAAGGTCGTCCTGGGGAAGCACAATCGCCCGGCAAAGCTGCCACAGGTAGCGTACCTCGGGCCTGTCGAGGAGTTTCAATCCCTCTTTAACCTGGACCGGGACCCCGCTTTGCTGGAGCGCTTCGAGGTAAACCGATAGGTGAGCGCGGGAGAAAAGGAGTATCGCCGCCTGTGCATCGCGGCCGTTTTTATCGAGATGCCGCGCTAACCTCGCGGCCAGCCATTGAGCTTCCCTGGCCCTTGCGCCCTCCCTGCCGGGCCACTCCATAAAAAGAGCAAGCTCGATGGGGGCCGGGTCCGAACGAACCGGCGTAGCAGGCGAAACCTTTGAAAGGCTGAAGGGAACTTCATCGAACTCAACCTTGGGCCGGGCCATAACCGTCTTTTCGAAGACTTCGTTGCACCATTCGATGAGATGTGGCTGGGAGCGAAAGTTCGTATCGAGCACAAGGGGTTCGAGGCTGATTTTCCCCCCACCATCCACGGGAAGCCCCCCCGCGGCGTCCATAAATAGCCTTACCTCCGCTTTGCGGAAGCTATAAATCGACTGTTTGGGATCGCCGACAAGGAAGATGGTCCTCCCGTCTCCGTCCGACCACCCGGCGCACAACTTCTGCAAAAGCCCCCACTGTTGGCGGCTTGTATCCTGGAATTCGTCGACGAGTATGTGACGAATCTGCTGGTCAAGCATCAACTGAAGGTCGGAAGGATCGGCAGAGTCAAAAAGGCGCAGGGCGGCCAATTCCAGGTCTGTATAGTCCAGCGCTCGCAGGGCGCTCCTCCGGGCGTCACAGGTTTTGAGAACCGAATTCAATAGAACTACCAGGTCCCAGAGCGTTTCGAAATCCGCCAAAGGTTTGTCGTGCGCGGGAAGCAGGCGAACAAGATGGAGCTTCTGAGCTGTTTCAGGCGGGATATCCTGAATGGCGCAACCCCACCTGCTTTTCGCAAATCCGTTGTAAAACCCGGCCTTCGGTCCGAGTTGTTTCCTTGCGCCCCCCCTGTCGGTCAGCAAAGTATCTGCCATGCAAATCCACAGTGAAAGGGCCTCCCAGCTCGAAAGCGGAATATCGGAGGGAAGAGCGGAGGCGGCCTGTGCCCCGGCGCGGCCGGTCTCTTCGATGAACGCGGCCCATTCACGCCCAAGTCCGCACCCTTCGAAATCGGTCTTCAGCTCCTTTAGTTCCGTTTCCGCCAGTGCCCGGACCCTGGCTTCGAGCTGGCCGGAGGCACAATCGCGGCTGAGAACCTGCACCAGGTCCAGCAGCCCCTCCCTCCTTTTCACCAGGTCTTTCATTTCGTTTGCAAGAGAGAACCACGAATTATTCAGATGAAGAAGGCGGTTCATGAGAGCGCGGCGCGCCGGATCGCCCTCGTTTCGGGAGGCGATTTCCTGAAGAGTTTCGTTGACGGTCTCGTGGAGGAAAAACTCCTGTTCGTTTTCGTCCATAAGAGTGGAACCGGGAACGATGCCTGCCTCGAGCGGCGCCTGCGAGGCGACGGCGTAACAGAAGGAGTGAAATGTCCTGATTTGCAGAATCTCACCGGCAAGAAGCAGCTCTTCGAGCTTCTTATGGGCCGCCAGGGCTTTGGAGGCAAAATCGAGCAGCTCCGCCTCAGCCGGGTTTTCCGCCGCCACGCCCTTCTTCGCCCGCTCGAGGCAGCCCCTTACTCTTTGGCGCATCTCGGCTGCCGCCTTGTTTGTGAAGGTGAGCGCCAGGACCTGCTGCGGATGATCGACAAGCCCCAGGAGTCGAAGAAACCGGGCGGCGAGCAGGAAGGTTTTACCGGAACCGGCGGGAGCGGTCAGGTGAAAGCTCACTGCCGGATTCACTGCCCTGCTGCGCTTTTCGGCATCCACCAAAACGGCCATCAGTAATCCTCACGGATAGGAGACTGCGGAGAGCCGTCTTCTATTGTTCCCTTTTCCGAACTCCTCTGAAGAAGCTCTTTTGCGTGCTCGCGCACATTCCTGGATATGGAAATCCCTCCCAACATTCGGGCCAGTTCTTCGGTGCGCTCCAATTCCGTCAGCATTCGGATTGTCGTGGCAGTCTCGTTTCCTCCAGCCTCTTTTTTGACCAGGTAATGCCATTTGCCGTAACAGGCTATCTGGGGAAGGTGAGTTATGCAGATAACCTGGTGCCGCTCGGAGAGCTTTTTTAACTGGAGCCCGACGAGCTCGGCAGTGCGGCCGCCGATTCCCGCGTCGACCTCGTCGAAAATGAGGGTCTCGGCTTCTTCTTTTCTGCCGACAAGACTTTTGAGGGCGAGAAGTATCCGTGAGAGTTCCCCGCCTGAGGCCACCTTGACCAGTTGCTTCAAGTCCTCTCCAGGGTTTGCTGCCAGCATGAACTCTATTCGATCTAGACCTGTCGGAGACAGCGAAGAAGACTCTTCATCTTCGTTGTAAAAGTGTGTGGCGAAACGCGCGTTGGGCATATCCAGATCGGCCAGGCTGCGCGAGACTTCAGTGGAAAGCCTTGCAGCCGCCTCGCGCCGCTTGAGCGAAAGAGCGCCCGCTTTCTCGATGCAGGCAAAACGCAGGCATTCGACCTCTTTCTCCAGTTCTTCCTCCCGGAGGTTTGATTCTTCACTCCTGCAGGCGATGTTTCGGAGTTCTTCAAGTCTCGCCAGCATCTCATCTGCGCTCCCGCCATACTTTTTCCCGAGTCTGCCAAGGAGCGCAAGCCGATCCTCCAGGGTGGCAAGCCTTTGAGGGTCGAAAATTATCCGCTGAGCGTACTGCCGCAACGCGTGAGCCAGTTCTTCGAGCTGAATGCGGGCCTGTTGAAGGTAGTCGCCAAGGCCCTTTTGAGACGGATCGACAGCGAAAATCGAGTCCAGAACTTTATCTACTTCCGAGAGCCGCTCCAAAATGGCACCTTTTTCGGAGTAGAGCGCGTTGACTGCCATTTGCGAAGCAGAGGTCAAGGTAGCGGCGTTTTTCAGGATCTCGCGTTCGCGCGCGAGTTCGGCGTCTTCGCCCGGCAGGATCTTCGCGGCTTCCAGTTCCCCGATTTGAAACCGGAAAAAGTCCATCTCGGCCGCCCTCTGCTCCCTTGCCCGTTTGATTTGAGCCAGTGCGTCGAGCTTCTGCCGCCAGGCCGCATGAATCTCGCGCACCTCCGAGCAAGCCGAATCGAGATTTGCGAACGAGTCCAGAAAGCCCAGGTGAGTTTCCGGGTCGAGAAGACGCTGATGCTCGTGCTGACCGGAGATCGATATCAAAAGCGGTGAGAGCTGCTGGAGTTGCTGCACCGACGCGGCCTGATCGTTAATGAATACGCGGTTGCGCCCGCTCCTGGCGACGCTGCGCCTGATAGCAAGTTCAGGGCCGGCCTCGATCCCCCACTGACTGAGATAATGCGCACACGGATTCCCCGGGGGCAGAAGCACAACCGCCTCAACGCTTGCCTCACCGGCCCCGGTTCGGACCATCTCACTCGATGCGCGCGTCCCGAGCACTAGGTTCAGTGCTCCCACCAGGATGGATTTGCCCGCGCCGGTTTCGCCCGACAGGACGTTAAACCCGGCGCTGAAGCATATTTCGAGATCGCGGATTATCGCAAAATTATGGATGGCCAAATTGGTCAGCAATAGTGACAACCTTTTGAGATCAGTGAAAACCCTCTTTTGAGATCAGTGACATTTCTCTTTTGTGATCCGGCACAATTTTATCAGCAAAAAGCAAAAAGGGATAATGTAAAGAGGAGCGAACCAGTAAGCGGGATTCGTAATGCAGGGGCGAAAAAGGCGGAAGCACGACGGCCGAGTTCGAATCAAAGGAGTATAGTGCACTTGAACCGAAATTTCTTCATGGTGGCCACGGGCTGAACACTTCGCACATTGATGGTGGAAGAAGGCTTCAAAAAACTCTGTCGGGCGACTGTGGTTAGCACCGGCAAGGCTTGATCTTCCGACAGCGTTCCCACTGTAGAGCCTTCAGCCTGCGACTAGAGCTGAGAGGTTATATTTCCTCAAGGAAGACCTCCCGGCAATATGGGCAAACATGGCCCCGGATTGATTCCATCGAGTGAGGGATCGGGCACGTGCTCCGGTCGGAAACCTATTTTCTTCGATAGTTCTGAAGTCATGTCTGGAAACAAGTTCAAGCACTCGAGAAAGGATTGTGCTACTATTTGTTGGCTAAATTCTCCTTTTGTTTTACTGCGTTATGAGCAAACACACCGCACCGCAAAAGCGAGAATTCAGGCCTACTTATTCATCCTTAACCGAAACCGGACAGCAGTGATCCTGATACATGGGAGATCGAAAAATTAGACTATACGTTTTAATTGCACGATAGCGAGGAGTTAACCATGCCGGTTCGTATAAAGCATATGAATGTTTTAAATTACCGTTCCTTGGCCGATTTATCCATAGAAACTGACTCCATTAATGTGCTGTTTGGCCCTAACGGCGCAAACCAGGCTTTGACGAGAAGGCGGATGGAAGAAAGATTCTGGGCAAGCTCGATACGAAGCTCGTTCTCAACACCATAGATACATGTGTTTGGCTCAGAAGCCTTTTTGCCTGGTGCACAATGGCCATTCACAAACCAGCCACCTCGATATTCCAATTGGACCGTGGAGCATATGCCATTCTTACTGGCCGTCAGTTAGCACGCTTAAAGCTTGTGAGAGATGCTAAGTAAAACTACGCATAACATTATGGAGTAAGGTTCAAGCTAAGGCGGCTCTACTGTGCCCATCCTACACTTTCCCAAACTATTTTTAAAAATTATCCAGAGAGTAGTGATACCTCGCGGGGCATCGAGTCAGCAACATCGAGGGCCAGAGGCCAAACCGATAGATAAAGGAGGGACATTCCTCCTGAGGGATTCTATTGTACGCAGCAAGCGGGAGGCCCGCCCCCCTGCGAAAACTCCGTCCACATCAGGATAAGAACTTGGTCCGCAGTCGTTCTATGAACGATTCCAAATCGTTCCGATCCCCCTCCCTGTAATCTTCCGGGTACAGAAGGGCAGACATGTAGAAAATGCTTGAAAGCTGCCATGCCTGCGCCGCTCTCATCGCAAAAGAGTTCAGTCCCGTCTCGAACTCGGCCCTGACAGCTTTTGCCATCCCATCGCAAAACGGGCCGGCCAACTCGGGCAGTTCCATCAAAAGCATCGTCTTTTCCCGAAGTTTTTGCCGGTATGTCTCAGGATCGTCTCTTGTAAACAGAGCCTCTCGAGCTTCGTTCTCAATACGCCTGATGTTTTCGGCCGCGCTTTGAAGCGCTGAAACAGCATTGGATGTATTTTCCCTTGGGGTCATAGTGGCCCTCCAAAGATTAAGACATCGAGATCGTTTGTGGTCATAGATTTTCCAATCCAGCGAAATTTCAAGTTTTTATACACCATGCTAAATCTCCCTGGTATGCCTCATGCTCAATAACGGCCCATCATATACGGAACATGGACCACGGTCGAGGATTCAATTTCGGACCGATCCTATCGGGTGATTCCAAGCCGATGTCAGGTATTCTGCCTAAGGACCCCATCCGATGACGGCGGCCTGCAACGAAAAGGTCGATACCCCACAGGGAACTATGTCCAATATCTTGAAGCAGTCTGCCTGTTGCGATGACAAACTATGATTTGATCACTAAAGGTTAATTAATCCTTTGACCCCTCATGCGGACGCGAGCTTTATCAATCGTTGCATTATACGGTTTCGGTTCTTACACTTCTTACCGGATCGGAAGCACAGGGAATATTGAATCCGCTTTTTTCCCGATAGTAGAGAGACCTTGCGCTGTTTCGTTATAACACTCCGGGATGTTTCGGCTTAGAGATCGCCTCACGAATTTCCATTCGAGCCAGGAAAGGAAGACGATAATGACCGAAGAATCTGAAACCCGGCTTAGTCTTGTCGAAAACGACCAGAACAAACGAGTGGTTTTGCTTCTCCAGGGGGGAGGCGCGCTTGGCGCTTACCAAGTCGGCGCATTTGAGATGCTCCAGGGCCGATGCAAGGAAAAGAATCGGAAGATTGACTGGGTCGCAGGCATTTCGATAGGTGCTATCAACGCGGCTGTCATTGCTGGAAATAAAGAGATAGATCTTCGGCCGGCCCTTGTTGATAAGCAAAATCATGAAGAAGATGAGCAACTCTTGAAAGGCGAGGGACCATCTAAGCTGGAACGGCTGTGGGACAAGATCACCTGGCCGCCATACTCTTCTTTGCGCCCACTTGAGCCGCAATTCGACTCGTGGTTGAACATGTACTCGTCTCTGCTCCCCTTTAGCCCTCTGGCACAACTTCTACCGAAGTATGCAGGTTGGAATATGGCTGCCTGGGGCGGGCAGCGCAACTTCTTCCAATCGCGTCTCTGCATCCCATGGTGCAATCCATGGATCACCCAATGGGGCCCCGGCTCATTAAGGCCGGATGCAGTGGCGAACTATAGCGTCGAGCCCTTGCGCGACACCCTGAACGAGTTGGTCGATTGGAAAATGATCAACGATGCCTCAATTCAAGACCGCATGCAACTGAGTCTCGGTGCGACTCGCGTGAGTAATGCGGAGGTGTTCTTCTTCAACTCATTTACTCCCGTGAACAAACGCGTTGGAGCAAAGGTTGCGATTAGAGCCGATCATGTTCTAGCCAGCGGGGCACTTCCACCCGCCTTTCCGGCAGTTCGCATCGATGCGGTTGACCTCGACCCGGATTACTATTGGGATGGCGGTATCAGTTCCAACACCCCGCTCTTTGACCTCCGGAACGAGTTTACAACCCGAGATGCCGGAGATATGCGTGATACGATAGTATTCGATATTCTGGTTTGGGACCGCCAGGGGAGCTTTCCAAAGACTATGGATGAATTAATGTGGCGCCAAAAGTGCATTCAGTTCGGGTCACGCAAGAAGATTGCCGAATTGATCGTCGAAAACTATGAGCACCACGCCCGGGAAGCAGCTTCCCAAGGTGAAAAGCCCGGCAAGCTGGAAATTGTGCAGGTCATGTATGAGTATGAAACGGGGGACCCGGTATTTTGGTATGGTGATGCGGACTTTTCCCGGTCCTCGTTTGAAAAGCTCCGCAGAATGGGGCGCAAAGATATGTTTAAAGCCCTACGGGGCTCTCGGAAAGTAATACCCGGAACATATGCCGTTCTCTATCGCCACGGTTCGCTGAACAAGCACGTTGCCACCGACCCAGAGGACACAATGCCCGAGACAGTTGTGGTGACCCCCTGAGACCTGACAGGGAATAGGTTTTGCCCCCTCCGGTATCAACACGCTGCAAATCGGTTTCAGCATTGGCAAATGGCGCCGCAGAAGCCGGCACGACCATCATGGCAAAATTTTAACCAGTCGACATCAAGACATCGTTTTGTGCCTCCTCCTCTCACGTTTTCGAAGTCCAGCGAGCGCCTCGGCGCTCCATATCGAATCGGGGTTGACCTCGAATGTTCGGACAGGCCATTCAGATTACTGCAGAAAGCCGGTTCCCGGGGGGGGGGAGAAGGCAAACCAGGGAATCACACAGGTTTCACTGATCGAATCTCCAGTCAACGAGATCTGTGGTTTGTGAGTGCCCTCTCTTTTCTGCAGGCTTCAAGAGGACCGCTCACAGGGAACTGTGCCACGGTTCATTTAGAACATACCTTGATAATTTTAAAATAAATCGGGCCGATTCTCCACGCTATGCGCGGTTAATCGGCCCAATCTATTCGACCGGTAAAAATCCCCGGACTAAACAGAGTTATTCCGGTTGTTTTTTCTTCTCCTGCTGCTGGTTTGAGCCAGGCGCTGCCGGGTGCGTTGCGGCAGGTCCTGCCGGATGTGTCGCTCCGGGCGCTGCGGGATGAGTTACCTCGGGCGCCGAGGGATGCGGCCGTGCCGGTTGTGCTTCAGGCGTCGCTGCGCGTGTGCCCTCGGGCGCTGCTTGGTGCATGGCCCCGGATGCTCCAGGGTGAGTTGCACCGGGTGCTGAAGGTTGAGCTGCCTCGGGCGCCGATGGACGCGGCCGTGCCGGTTGTGCTTCAGGCGTCGTTGCGTGCGTACCACCGGGCGCTGCGGGATGAGTCACCTCGGGCGCTGTTTGGTGCATGGCCCCAGGTGTTTGAGGTTGTGCTACCCCGGGTGTTCCGGGATGTGCCGCGCCGGGTGTTGACGGCTGAGGCCGTACCGGTTGTGCTTCAGGCGTCGTTGCGTGCGTGCCACCGGGCGCTGCGGGATGAGTCACCTCGGGCGCTGTTTGGTGCATGGCCCCAGGTGTTTGAGGTTGCGTCACCCCGGGTGTTCCGGGATGTGCCACGCCGGGTGTTGACGGCTGAGGCCGTACCGGTTGTGCTTCAGGCGTCGTTGCGTGCGTGCCACCGGGCGCTGCGGGATGAGTCACCTCGGGCGCTGTTTGGTGCATGGCCCCAGGTGCTTGAGGTTGTGTCACTCCGGGTGTTCCGGGTTGTGTTGCACCTGGTGCTCCTGGATGAGTTGCACTGGGTGTTGGCGGCTGAGGCCGTAACGGTTGTGCTTCAGGCGCCGCCGGGTGCGTGGCCCCGGGTGCCGAAGGTTGTGTTACACCGGGCGTTCCCGGATGAGTTGCACCTGGTGCTTGAGGTTGTGTCACTCCGGGTGTTCCGGGTTGCGTTGCACCGGGTGCTCCCGGATGAGTCGCGCCGGGTGTTGGCGGCTGAGGCCGTAACGGTTGTGCTTCAGGCGCCGCCGGGTGCGTGGCCCCGGGTGCCGAAGGTTGTGTTACACCGGGCGTTCCTGGATGAGTTGCACCTGGTGCTTGAGGTTGTGTCACTCCGGGTGTTCCGGGTTGCGTTGCACCGGGTGCTCCCGGATGAGTCGCGCCGGGTGTTGGCGGCTGAGGCCGTAACGGTTGTGCTTCAGGCGCCACCGGGTGCGTGGTCCCGGGTGTCGAAGGTTGTGTTACCCCGGGCATTCCCGGATGCGTTGCACCGGGCGCTTGAGGTTGTGTTACACCGGGCATTCCTGGATGAGTCGCGCCAGGTGCTTGAGGTTGTGTCACTCCGGGTGTTCCGGGTTGCGTTGCACCGGGTGCCGGTGGCTGAAGCTTTACTCCAGGCGTCTGGGACGCTCCAGGCCCTCCTGCTTTTGCCGCAGACGAGGCTGTCGCAGGCCTGGTGTTCTTCATTATATCCACCTGTTTGAAAGCCGCCTGGCCTTTCGGAGCGTTCACCTGGTTTGGCGGCACCATCATATTGGTCAGTTTTGTAGGAGGCGGAACAGCCACTCCTCCCGCGGGTTTGGCAGGTTTGGTGTTTGCCGCGGCCTGCTTTAGGCTCTGCGGTGTTATGTTCTTGGCATCGGCGCCGGCGACCTTCTCGTTATGGACTATCCTCTCGGTTACCGCAGAGTGTGGTTTTTCACTGGGCGCCTTATTTGTGAAGTTATACTTGGCGGTGTCCTGTGAGTAATCTTTGAGGACAGAATTGTTTACTATCGGAGCGGCATGAAAGTTGTTGACGATGGTCGTTTGATTAATATTGGTGATTCGTACCGAGCTATAGTTGTTAACGGAATAAAATGATGCCTGGGGCACAATTATAGCGGCCGATGCAAAGGCAAGTTTGCCGATTGAGACCGTCACCGCGGGCCCCGCGGTGACGACCACGGAGGATGGCCCCCAGTAATGATGGGAGTAGTAGACCTCGGCCGGGGCAAGCGGGACCCATCCGACCTGTTCGTCGGAGCCGATCCAGGCGACCCTTCCGGGGTACCAGCCGAACGCGATAGAAGGGCCGGCGGCAACCTGGACGGCTGGCGCGGGTGGTGCCCAGTACCATCTGCCATTGATATTCACCCAGTTCCCATAGTGGTGCGTAACGTATCCGAACGACTCATCCGGTACCCAGACCTGGTCGCCGTAATAGTAGGTCCATCGGCCGACGGAAAAGGGCTGCCATGTTGCCTGAACATTGGTGGGCCGCCAGAATTCATGGTACTCGCCTTCATAGTTAACCTTTTCCCACGTGCCGGACTGATCCAGATCGTAGGCATCATCCTGGAGCTGAGGCGGAATGTACTTGACCGACTCCCCCTTCACTTCGATTCTCTTTGCCCAGACGGCATCCCGCGAGGCGTTCCAGTCATCCCACGTTGCGTCCACAGTGCCTTCGCCCGATCCCACCTGGGTCGCATCAGCCAGTATCGAGGGACCGCCCTGGACCACCTCATACCTGGCGTCGCTACCCTGCTGGAAATAGTCGACGTGAGCGTTCAGGGCCAGCACCTCAACCGACTGATCTCCCACATAAATGTCGAATGTCGAACCGGGCTCCGCCAGGACGTAGCCGAAGGGGGTCGTGACCTTGAGAACGCCGTTCCGGTTGTAGAACCGGACGACCCCGGAGGCGACGTCCACCTCGGAAGCCTCGGCCTTTAGAGCGATCAACTGAATTTGTGTGCTGCCGTCTATCCTGACCCAAAGGCTATTGGGCATGATGAATTCAGCCTTCGCAGAAGCATCCGAATAGAGTGCGTCGTTCAGGCCAAACGGAGCATCCTTGACTTCGGCCACCCAGTCCTGGTTTTCCGGAACATAGCGAAGGAGCTGCCCTTCGATGTGGCTGATACGACCGGCCAAAACCGGCTCCTGCTGGGCTGCGGCGTAGGGCGCAAGGGACAGCGCCAAACAGGCTGCAACCAGCATAACCGCCGGCCAAAACCAATTTCGATTGCTCATTAGTCTTCTCCTCCTAATGCGTAAATACTCACCAGCAGAGCTGATAGATTCCCGCTTTTTCAAAACGGGGCTGCCATTCAAAATGGCCAACAATTGGAATTAATCGCTCTATATGCCACTTTTCCGCTGCGCCTGCAAACCGGAAAAACCTTTAGAATACGCAGCTACTGGAAATGGCAGGATTAGATATCCTACGCGGAAGGATTCGACACTACAGAGGAAAGTCAAGAAAGGTCTGCGGCCGCCCATCAACAAGGCGGGAACGGGGACTTTTTTTCGATGACGACTCGCTCGACACCCAAGGTCTTTTTTTGGGGTTTTCAGTTAATCTTAAACGCATTAAGTCCATATCGACTACGAAGACCGGGACGATGGCCACCCGATCTCCGTACCCGATTTGGGGCCACCCTCAGAATGCCGCAGTCAAGTTTATGCCGCCATAGAAATGCATGGACTTCTCGTCCATCGAATTTGCCTCGAGGTAATCCGAAGCGGCGTTCGTAAGCGGCAACCAATATCCGATTTTCGGGGAAACCGACACATACTTGTTAATTGGAAACTTCACGTCGGCGGTTAACTGGCAGGTGTCAAAACCCGAGAAATCTCCGGTTTTTCCTGAGAGATCCAGCACATTATTAGAATTCAAAAGAGTAAGGTACCCGAAGCTTGCCCCAAGGTCCAGGATGGCGCCTTTACAGAGGCAATCGATCGGGATGCTTTTGGTGAGGTCGAGTTCGTTCCACACATCGACGCTATGAGTTACCTCTCCGTAAGTTACAAACGCTACGGTAAACCACGGGAAGGCATAACTGAAGCCTCCGTATACTTCGTCCTGGTCGAAGGTGCTTATCGGCGGTTGAAGAGCATAGTAGATGTTTCCTATAAGCACCGAAAAATTCGGGCACAGTTCCTTCGTATACGAAACATTGAAGTCAGTCTCACTCCACTTTGCGTTGCCCTGTTGTCCCGAAGGCAAGGCTGGATTGCGCAAGAACAGGTTGTTACTGTTGCGTGAGGTGTCGAAATTC
>CAWGZP010000079.1:0-5335 GCA_963826655.1 uncultured delta proteobacterium | reverse complement strand
CCCAGACATTAACTGAAAAACCGTTCCAGGTTACAGTTCCGGAGGGTTGGAGTACAGCGCTCTTCCAACTCTGCGCGGTACCGCGGAATATGTACTGGCTGAGAATATCCGTTGAAAGGACCACGGACGGAGGAGGGCACGTTGCGGGTGCCGCGGCCGCAGCGGGCGCCTGCTGGCCGGCAGGCGCCTGCTGCTCGTCGGCCCACGCAGCCATAAAAGGAAAGGAGAGAGCCAAGAGCCAAATCATGCACACCAGTAGTCTTTTTTTGAACGAGTTCATTGCATTTGCCCCTTTTTTTATGTTGAAAATTAGAAAATCACCCCTCTTTGAGCCATTCGTTTTCGTTTAGACGCCCTCTGAAAATTCCCTTTCCTCTCTCCCGGCATCTTCTTGAGCCGGGTTGCAAAACGCGGACACAAATAAACAGAAACTTTCATTGGGGGGTACGGGTTTCTATGAGCAGAATTCGCGCCAGAAAACGCCTCACCGGCTATGACCTTTGAACGCTGCACGTCTCACGGAGTATAAACACCCGGAATAATAGATGTTTATACAGGAATTCTTGTTTCGAAACGAACCCGTCTATGTTGTTGCGTCGGAATATAGAACGCCGCGATGATACCAAATTGTACCAAAACAAACTATCGAGCCAATTTTGACACAATTTCGAATAACTCTGGTAAAGTTGACTTTTATATGGGTGAACTTATTGATATGCTCCTTTTATATTGTTGTAAAGATTTTTCAGTAAAGACCTTTTCTTCTTTGGCACTGGTTCGAAAAGGCGTGGTGGGCTGCGCTCCGCTTAGCTCACCCTAAGGATTTTTTCATGGTTCGGGGTGTCCGAACGGGACATGAGTCACTTCTTAGTGGAGATTGAAAAATGGATGAAAATGGAATTCTGGAAGCGCTTGCTGAAGATTTTTTGAAAGACTGGCGTGTAGCGCCGACCGGCGGTGGATTTCTCATCACGACGGACTGGATTCTGCCCAATAATGAACTGATAGAAATCCATGTACGCAGGGTCGGTGAACGGGACGACCTTTTCATCGTGACAGATGGAGGCGAGCTTATAAACTATCTTTTTTCGGAGGGTGTCGATCTGACAACGGACCGAAGCAGCAGGCACATCCTGGACGGGATAGTGGAAAACAAGGCCATAAAGATCGCCGATCATCAACTGGTCAAGGGTGCAAACGAGGAAGAGATCGCCGGGACGGTGCGCGTAGTTCTCGAAGCCGTAAAGGAAGCCTCATTTTCGCTCTGGCACAAAATTAAGATAAAGCCGAAAGACTCCGTACACTGACATAAGAGTTTTTAGTTTCCAGTTTTTGGCTTTTTTGTATCCGAAACAACATCCGGCTCTGGAGCGCTGCCGGAATTGACGTATCGCGAGTGAAAAAATAAGCCATCCCTTTCCCCATTGGCGTTGGGCGGAATGTTTGACAGATTTTTTCTAAGCGTTCATAATGGCTCCGTAAAAGGGTTTTTCGGGTGGAGGTCCGGCCGCATGCGCTCGGCCCCCGGCTAGAAAGCATCCTTCCGTATCAAGTTCGGGGCAGGCTTGCCGGGCCCCGGTGGTGTTCGATCTCTTCAATCACTATCTCCAGGCTCCGCGAGGTGCGTCAACCGCGGGGCGAATCCAAGCCGTGGCCTTATGAAAACTAAAGAAGAAAAAACCGGCCCCATCGATCCCGCTGGTGCTTCAGCCATTCCCCACTCCACCGCCCTGAAAAAGATGCGAGAGCGACTGGAGAACCTCAAGGAATGTTTCAGGGTTTCCGGCCTGATAAACTCGAGCCTCCAATTGGACGAGGTGCTCGAAAACATAATGACGATCTCGCGCTCGATCCTGAAAGCCGATGCGTGCAGTCTCATGCTTGTCGATGAAAAGACGGAGGAACTGGTCTTCGAAGTAGCCCAGGGGCCGGTTTCCGATAAGCTCAAGGCAGGTTTACGAATAGTCAAAGGACAAGGGATTGCCGGACACGTCTATGGGACGGGCAACCCGCTTCTGATCGAAAACGCCTACACGGACTCGAGGTTTAACCGGGAATTCGACCGCATGACCGGCTATCGCACTCAAACGATTTTGTGCGTGCCGCTCAAGATCAAAGAACGGGTCGTAGGCGTAGCGCAGGTCATAAACAAGCTTGACGGCTCGAATTTCAACCGGGAAGACGAGGAAACCCTCAGCCTCCTGTGCGCCAATGCCGGCATCGCGATCGAAAACGCCAGGCTGCACCATGAAATCCTTCGCAGGCAACAGGTCGAACAGGACATGGCCTTTGCCACGAGAATTCAGTTGAGTTTTTTACCCCGGGAAATGCCCAGGCTGCCGGGGTTCAGGTTCAGCGCTCAATATCAGGCTGCGTTGGAGGTCGGCGGTGATTTTTATGATTTTATACCTCTAAACGGCAACCGAATCGGGATCCTCATCGGCGATGTTTCCGGCAAGGGGGTTGCATCCGCACTCTTTATGGCGAAGTTTACGACCGATTTCCACTTAATGGCCATCCGGGAGGAGGACCCCGAAAGGCTGGTCTGCCGGATTAACGACAGGGTATGCGCCCAGAGCTGCCGGGGGATGTTTGTATCTCTGCTCTACATGGTGGTCAAGGAAAACAGCGGGGAAGCCGTTTATGTTAACGCGGGACATCTTCCGCCCATAATCTGGAACAGCTCGGAGGGCAAATATGCTATTTTGCGCGGGAGCGGCGGACCACCAATAGGTATCGTGCCGGCTCAAAAATATGTTTGTCAAAAGATGTCGCTCAGTCGCGGTGACTGTATTCTTCTTGCTACCGACGGGCTCATAGAGGCCAAAGACGGCAAAGGGGAGCGCTTTGGTTGGGATGGAATCGAAGATTCCCTGAGGTCGGGAGGATCGGAAGTCGATTCTGTCAAATCCCGCTTATCTTCTGCCCTGACCCAGTTTGCCGGGCAGTGCCCTCAGACTGACGACACCACGCTGGTGCTGGCGGGATTCGAGGAGGAGTAATTGGCTTTCGTGAGGTTTGAGGGACCCGTTGTCCTTGACGTTCCTGCCGATCCTGCCGCCATGTTCATAGTGAGGGCGCTTGTAGGAAAAATTTCGGAGAAAATCGGCTTTGCAGCCGATGAGTCGGATAAACTGGTCCTTGCAGTGGATGAGGCGTGTACGAACGTAATCCGGCACGCCTACGGCCAGAGCATCCACGAACGGATTATCGTAACCCTCACCTTGGGCCCGGACTATTTTGAAGTCATGATCAGGGATTTCGGCAGCGGTGCGGACCCGTCGAAATTCCAGGGGCGTGATTTGGACCAGGTCCGTCCCGGAGGACTCGGAATCCACTTTATCAAGTCCGCGGTGGACAAGATAGAATATGACGCCCCGCCGGGTGGAGGCATGCTGCTCAAGATGACGAAGTTCATACCTGTGGAGCCCTCCTCTCCCGGGCCACCGGGACTGGCGGATTAGGCTGGGGGGAACGTACGCCCAAGCGAACGGGAGCCTTTGGGGTGAACGGAAAAAGCTTTTGGGAACATTTGTATTTCTGCAACTGTGATGTTTCGTTGTCTTCGAGAAGCTTAGCTCTCTACGCTTGGCATGGCTTTACCCAGGCGAATAGTTTATATGTTGCCTATCTCAAAAGGAGGACCCGCAAAATTGAATATACACGTCAATGAAAAAAAGCCCGGTGTTTTCGTGGTCTCTCTGATCGGTGACCTCGACATGAGTACTTCCCCGCAGGTCAGAAATGTTCTGCTGCTCTTATTCCGGAAGAAAGTTTCCCACATAATAGTGGACCTTGCCCAGGTGCCCTACACGGACAGCTCGGGAATAGCCACTTTCGTGGAGGCGCTCCAGCTTGCCCGCAAAGATAGTGTCCGGTTTTCCCTGGCGGGCGCGTGCCGAACGGTTGAATCCATTTTCGACCTGGCCTACCTCAAGAATGTTTTTGAAATGGCCCCGGATGTAGACCAGCTGCTCCAGGGAGAAGAGGGCGACTTGGCTCATCTGAAATCCGCAGAAAACACAGATTAGCGCAGATAAAGGCTGATCGAAGGAGAACAGCGTAAGTGGCCGCACGTTCGGATGGCAGGATAGTCTTTTTCCTGCGACACATAACCAGCTTTTCCTATTTTTTCAGTGAAACGCTGAAATGGACGCTGGTGAAGCCCTTTCAGGGAAAACCTCTCAGGTTCAGGGCGGCCGTCATCCAGATGGATGAGGTTGGAGTTAAATCGATTCCTATAGTGGCACTGGTTTCGTTTGTGATTGGGATTATCCTGGTGCTCCAGACCGCGTATCAACTGGAAAAATTCGGGGCGCTAAACTACGCGGCCAGCCTCGCCAGTGTCGCGCTAACGCGTGAAATGGCGCCGCTTTTGACGGCGATAGTCCTGGCCGGCCGCGTCAGCGCGGCCTTTACAGCGGAACTGGGCACCATGCTGGTGACCGAGGAGATCATGGCCCTGGAAGTCATGGCCGTATCTCCAATTTCTTACCTGGTCGTTCCCCGCTTCCTGGCCATGCTTGTCATGCTCCCCTGTCTTACCGTCCTGGCAGACGCCATTGGAATGATAGGCGGATACTTTGTGGGAACCCTCGCAATCGGCATGAGGTCCGCGCTCTATATTCAGAATACGATCGATGCATTGCTGATGAAGGATATCCTTAGCGGACTGGTGAAAAGCGTCGTTTTCGCCGTGGTTATCGCCATGGTTGGATGCTACATGGCGTTCGTCGTAAGGGGTGGCGCCGAGGGGGTCGGCAAGTCAACCATGATTTCCGTTGTGACCTCGCTTATCAGCATAATACTGGCGGACTGCCTTTTTACGGCAATCTTCTATCTTTTTTTGTAATTGCAATCGATAAAGACCCCATGGCAGGTGGCGTTCCCGGCCGTCCGCGTAATGTGATAAATCGATAAAAACCCAGGGGTTGGACAGTCTTTCGCGCCGGCGTCCCCGGGTCGTTGGGAAAAAAGGATTTTGTCCCGCATGGCCGAAAACCTGATAGAAGTGAAAAACCTTGCCAAGAGCTTCGATGGCAGGGTGGTCCTGGACGGAATAAATCTTGCCGTTGAGCGGGGCAGCGTATTTGCCATCATGGGCGGAAGCGGTTGCGGCAAGACGACCCTGCTTCGGAATCTCATAGGGGTCGTGCGCCCCGATGCCGGTCAAATCCTGGTCAGCGGCGATGACATAACCACGTTCGATGAAGCCCGAATGGATGGATATCGCAGGCGTTTCGGGATGCTCTTCCAAATGGGCGCCCTGCTGAACTCACTGAGCGTTCACGATAATATAGCGCTGCCCCTGCGCGAGCATACGGAACTGGACGAA
>CAWGZP010000078.1:0-24234 GCA_963826655.1 uncultured delta proteobacterium | reverse complement strand
CCGTAGCTTCGGTCGCACCCGGCAAACATCAATTCTGCGCGCCGCTCAACCCAGATGGCCTGCACTGGCTCGTCTGACCCTTCCTCAACTCCGACCAGCACGACGGGCACTCGATCAGTCAGATTACCCTCTTTATCGAAAAGGCGCGGCAATGGGTAACTGGTCCCATCACGCTCGTTCTGCTCCGCATGGAACCTCTTGATGAACGGCAGGTCCGCCGGCGTTGCCGGGCGTAGGATGATTGGCCGGGGGCGTTGAGAGACTATTTGCTGGTGACGCTCAACTGGGTTCTGGTGGCTGAAGTGTGCCTCCGGCTGCGCGTGGCATTCCCGCACATGCCGACGTTCCCGGGCCTGTTGCGAAGCTCGTCGATTTCGCCGACCCTTCTGGGCATCGCGCTGCTGCACGGGGCTTTGATCCACCTATTGAGCGGGGCGGGCGGGCTGCGCGGCGCGGGGACGGACTGGCGTAAGCAAATGCGAAGCGTGAGCATGGCCATCTTCTGGGCGACGTTGGTGCTGAGCGCTGCGCTGCAACTGCAAGGCTTCTCGGTGCTGGAAGCGGCTGCGGTCTGGAGCGCGGGAATCCTGCACTGCGGCACTCTTTTGGAAAGGCGATGGGCCAACGGGAAGGGCCGCTTGCGCAGCCTGCGAGCCACACGAGGCACGAGGAATGTGCTCATCGTGGGGGCCCGCGAACTGGGCCTGCGAATCGCGGACTACCTGTACAAGCATCCGGAGATGGACCGGGCGGTTTGTGGTTTTCTGGACGAGAGGAAGCCGTTGGGAAACGGCGTGGTGGGACGCACGAGCGATTTGGTCCATTATAAAAACTTGCCGCCAGTGTATGTCTTGAGACAAAAAACATTGTTCTCAGCAGAAATAATAGCATCTTCCCCATTTCTTTCTCTCCATCCTCTTGATGAAAGCCCCAGACTGCATTCTTGAGTGACGTAATTGAATATAGTTACTGCTTAATCGTCATTAATTGATGAGGGCGTAACAGTGAAAGAAAGGTGACAAAACAGTTACATGCGCTCACTAAACTTTCGACGGACTTGAGGTGCGGCCTCAAATTGTTCTTTGAGTCGTTGAGCAAAGTGATGAGTACCTGATTAGCTACTGATGAGTACGTGTTGAGCAAGAAAATAACGAGGGGGAAATCGTTGATTGGCAGCGGTCGGAGCACAGTCTTTGAGCCACCGGCTACCGGTTGAGGCAGGCAAGGTTCCCCTGTTCAAAGGGCCTGGATAGCCTTGATTCTGCACCGTCCTCTGTGGATGAGACTCAAATGCGATCTCTGTAGCTCAAAAGCTCAAAAGGGTCGGACCCAATGTCGTTAGTTTAAGAGAAACACTTGGCCTTTCAAATCATTATGCGCTTCGGGTTGAGGCGGTAGGGCTGTTTCTTTGTACTTAATCCTCCCCAAACAACGTACTAGTTCACCACGGGGAAACTGCTGAGGGAAGGGGTACTTTCTTCGTGCTCTTCTTATTTCCGAACCGGTTCGTGGCCAGGGAATTGAGGCTTTCTTCCTTCCCACTACTGTTCTTTTGGTCCCTTTCTTCGGGCTCTTCGTGACTCCTTCGTGCTCTTCGTGTTGACAAGGCCCGCCATAATCACGAAGTGCGCAAAGAATGCATGAAGAACGAGAAGGTTTGGATTGCAGTGTGCTACGTTTAAGTCTCCGTGGTGAACGCTTACCGAACAACCGCACCTGAAATTCAAGGCAAATGACATTTACCTAATGTATGAACAGCAGTAATCCGTCACCTTTTCGATCTTCAGGTTGAATTTGGATTGCGCAGGCACCTCGAATGCTTCTCCATCTTTTACCTTTTTCCATTCGCCGGTCCCGGGCAGAAGGACTTCGAGATCTCCGGCAATGATTTCCATGATCTCTTTTTCTGCCGTCCCGAACTCATAATCTCCTGGAAGCATTATCCCAAGGGTTTTCCTGGACCCGTCCGGAAAGAGAACGGTGCGGCTGGTTACCTTTCCTTCGAAATAAACGTTTGCCTGCTTGACTACCGTAACGTTGGTGAATTCCGTCATCACTTTTTCCTTTCTTGAAGTGCGTCAAAATCGTTTTAAACTACCTTGAAAAGGTATTGTAAAGCACGCCTCAGTTTAGGGTCGATCGAATTTGCCGTCTGAATCTCCTGAAATAGAAAGTCAGGTAACTCCCGCAATGCAAGTTCAGCTTGATCATTTTTAAGCACAAAAAGGCCAGTCTAACAAGACATTTGAAGGACTTATATTCAGGTAAGCGTGCTCTGCGTTCGATGGGATTATCGGATTACCCGGCCGCCGATGAGGGTCACGACCACTTTTCTCTGTTCAGCCACGTTAGTCGGCGCTGAGCCTTCTCCGGACATATCGTTCAACACCAGCGCGGGAAGGACCTTGCAATGTCCGGAGACGCTCCTCGGTCATCGTTGACTTCGTGGTCATGACGAAAGCTCCCTTCGATCACCAGCGGCCGAAATGAGCGCCGCCATCGACGTAAAGGATGTGGCCAGTGACCGTCGCGGCGTCGGTCAGGTACATGACCGCATCCGTGATGTCCCTGACCGTGGAAGGCCGGCCCATCGGCGACAGGCTTTCCATGACATCCTTCGGCGTGTTTCGGTGAAGCGGCGTGTAAACGGCGCCGGGCGCGACTGCGTTCACGCGGATACCGTTTTTTGCGTACTCCATCGCGAGGTGCTGGGTGACCGTCTCAAGGCCCCCTTTGGTGATCATCGGCACTGCCGCCGTGACGCCCCGGATCGGGTTGCGGGCAAGGGCCGCCGTGATAGTGACGATGCTTCCGCCGGTCTTCTGCGCCAACATTTGCCTGATGGAGAGTTGGGTGAGGTACAGGAAGCCCTCGAGGTTCGTCGCGACGAGTGACTTGATGTCTTCGGCGGTGTAGTCCGTAAACGGCTTGGTGAAGAAGATGCCGGCGTTATTGACCAGTACGTCTATCGACTTGAAGCGAGACAGCGCCGTCTCGACGATCTCGGCGGCAGTTGCCGGCTCGCCGATGTCACCGTCCACCAGAGCGACGCGGCCGGAGGCAACGATTTCGGTAGATTGGGTCGCGTTCCGGGAACTGGCAACGACGTCGAAACCCCGTTCGACAAACCCTTTCACGATTCCCGCGCCGATCCCCTGCGAGGCTCCGGTCACGATGGCTGTCTTCTGTCGACTGTTCATGGT
Source organism: uncultured delta proteobacterium (assembly GCA_963826655.1). Classification (GTDB taxonomy): domain Bacteria; phylum Desulfobacterota; class Syntrophobacteria; order Syntrophobacterales; family Syntrophobacteraceae; genus SbD1. The sequence continues at coordinate 21,031 of CAWGZP010000078.1, read as the reverse complement.
TGTTTACTCCGAAAACCTCTTGTCGCTGGAGAACTTCCATTCATCGGCATCAACTTCGAGTATGGCGTCGCATCGGCCATCGGCTCGGCGCCTGTACCAAAGGATAATCAGGCGGCTCAGAAATCCGCGTCGACCTGTTGCGACCTATCTGACAGGGAGTGACACGACGGCCTTCTTTATTTAACCTCCCAGATTTCCAGCTTACTCGTGTTATCGTCAACTGCCGCAAAGGTAAATCCATTGTTGCTGGTGGCAAGTCCAATCCCGAATGCCCCTCCGAGAGCAGGATCGACCGAAACCTGGGCAACGAATTTTCCATTGGAAGCGAACTCAACGATTTCACTCGGCTGAGCCGAATCGATGTTGACCGCATCACCCTGCGCGGCAATTAAATCTCCGTTGGGAGCCACCACAAGACCGAGTGGACCATGTAAATGGGTTGCATCCTGGACTACAATCGCACCCGTGCCATTATCTTTAGAAGAAGACGCATTCTTAATGCCATAGATTTTGTTGTCGGCAGTGGATGCCACGTACAGGATGTTCTTTTGCTTGTTGAATGCCAGTCCCGTAGGACCCAGGACAAAGGCTGCGGCATTGCAACTGTGTCCATAGCCTGACGCGATTTGAGTTGTCGACGTCACTATGACGGGATCAAGAACATCATTTCCGTTAATCGACAGCTCGATCCGTACCACTGTGCCGCTCAAAACGTTAGAAATAAACAGCTGAGCAGAATGTCCCTGATCACTGATCGTCAAATCCCACGGACCGTCCAGAAACTCTTCGTTGCTCAGGGTCTTTACCAGGTTGCCACTTTTATCCAGGATCATAAGTGAGCCCTGCTCAACCCCTTCCTCCACGTTACCGTTTTGCGTGCAGACGCCAAGTCCACCTGTCGAAGGGACATTTCCGACCAGCACGAATCCGCCCTTCAAGACACCAAGCGCCGTCGTGAGCCCCAGTCCCGTTGGTCCCTGAAAGAAAACCGACTGTGTAAAGGTGGTTGGATCGATCTGCACGATGGTGGTGCCGGTCCCCTGGAGATTCGCACTGTTATTAAAGTTTGATACGAGAATATTGCCGGCCTGAAGCGCCCCACTTGAAGGAAATCCAGTTGGAACAAAGGCGACGCCGTAAGGGTTTACATCCCCATTCGTTGCGGGAACAGTTGTAACGGAAGCCGTTGGACCCGTCGATGGAAGGTTAGGGATGATAGGCTGATTGAAAAGCTGTGTATGCCCCGCGGCCAGTGCCAGGCTCCCGGTCAACGCGATAAAAATTGCACAACCCAACAAACACAGATTTCTTGATTTCATGCTCCTTTCCTCCTTATCCAGTGGTTTAGCAGGCAGAATGGTCATTTTGAACGCAGTACGCCCCCCGCGAATCGTCAAGCAGGGAAGAGTCACTATACCGGCAATACCAGCCACCCTTTCAAAAGGGCAACGCTCGATTTCTTCTTACGGAAGTTACTCGAATAAGGTCAGGCCACAGTTTCAGTCCGGTTGCAGAAAACGTTTCTTTCCCGCATTGCGGAACGCATAGCATTCTTAATGCTAAGGCTGCCGGTATCGTTCTGGGCGCCAAGATAGGCGTTGACTTTAAAGAAATAAATCAGTTGAATGGAGTATTTTTCATCGGAAATTGGAGTATTTGGGACTTGACAATAATGTGTCGAGGGAACCGGCTATTGTCGACCAAAACGTCGGAAGGTCACGGAAAGGCACTGAAGAGTGAAGAGAACGACTCTCTGTTCCCAGTAGGAACTTCTCTTCTAACTCAATGCTGCAAAACCGCCCCCAGAGCCTCAGAGCCTGAGACGGCTCGCAGCCGCAATTTCGCGTACCGCCTGGTTGACCGATTTGAACTTATGATCGAACCATGTGCGAAGGAATGCGTTATCCGCCACGAGCCGAGGTGGGTCGCCGGGCCGTATCGGCTTTTCTTCGATATTTACCCGCAGTCCGAGTTCCGTTTCGACTATGGAGACGAGTTCGCGCACAGATACTCCCGCCCCGGTGCCGACGTTTGAGACAAGACGCGCCCGCGAACCCAGTTCGGAGATCGCCCTTATGTGCGCCTCTCCAAGGTCCATCACGTGAACGTAATCGCGAATGGCCGTTCCATCGGGAGTGGGGTGATTCGTTCCAAAAAGTGAAAATGATCCGCCTGACATAGCGGCTTTTATAAGGTTGGGCAGAACGTGGGTTTCCGGTTCGTGTCTTTCGAAAATCTCACCCTCCGGATCGTTTCCAATCACATTGAAGTAGCGCAGCATCGCGCATCGAAGCCCGAAGACCGGGGCGATACTGGAAATCACCTGCTCGCACATAAGCTTCGAGAGCCCGTAGGGATTGGTTGGCTCCTGTGGGTGGTCTTCGCTGATGCTCGATGTTTTGGCGTTTCCGTACGTGGCGCATGAACTCGAAAAGACAAGGTTTTTTATGTTCGCCCGTTTCATTGCCTTCAATAGCGATATCGTGCCGCCCACATTGTTGTCCAAATAAAGCTCGGGCAGCCGGGTCGATTCTTCCACGTAGGCCTTTGCAGCGAAATGAATCACCGCTTCGATCTTGAAGCCGATCAACGTGCGAAAAAGGGCCTCCTCATCACGGATGTCACCGAAAGCGAACGGGCCGAACTTCACCCATTCGGCCCAGCCGTTCGAGAGATTGTCAAACACCACCGGCATGTGCCCAGCCTTTTTTAAAAGCTTGGACGTATGTGAACCGATATATCCCGCCGCACCCGTAACCAGTATGTTCATGATGCCCCCCAACTGAGATGCCGGTTGAAATCAGGCTGTTTGCCGCCAAAGGCTTGCTTCTCTGTGCGGAGGCCTATATACATTATTTATGTCGCACAATCACCACCAATCGATTCTCAACATCGCAGGACGAACATGATTTTTCGCGCGATCACGAAAACCGTGTCTATCGAAGCGTCCTTTCAAAAGGTATTTTCCCTTTCTGGGCAGAGTGCTTTTACAATTGAGTTACTATCATTGGGAAGTGTATCTGAATAGAGTCGCGATTTATCGTACGGGTCGAGGAGAACTAATGATTGAAACAGAACCGCAGTACGTAAAGGTGCATACTCTTTCCAATCGTTTCGAAGCGGACGTAGTAACGGAGGCTTTGAAGCAGGAGGGAATACCCGTGCTCCTGAGGTCTTTTGTGGAAACGCCCTACTCCGGGCTGTTTGTCCCCCAGCGGGGCTGGGGCCGGGTCATGGTGCCGGAGCAGATGGCCGACCGGGCGCGCGAGATCATATCCCGCCTCGCCGAAGCAAACGAACCTGAGGACCGCCCCCCGGCTGGCGCACGGAAGCTCGAACCCGGATTATGGGATGCGCTGAGACGGGCCGACCCGATGGAAATCGAATCGAGAACGCTTGTGGAATACGAACGGCCGGAAAATGTCTACATTATTCCGTTCCTCAATAATGCGATCCTGTGTTACCCGGCTGCCGGGGAAATAGAAGTTCTCGGCAACCTCGCTCATTTGTCAGGAGATTTTCATCTCGGCATGGTGGTCCTGCACTACCTTTTGTACTGTCGCGGAAATCCCCTTTCCAATAACTGGATTAGCGAAAAAGATCTTCCCTTGGGAAGCGTCTTATCCACGGAGGCCCGTACGCTTGCGACTGTAACTTTGCGGGACATAATCGATGCCGGCCCTGAACTTTTTGACATTGCGGCGAAAAACATCGGAGGCGAAAAAGCCGGTCGGGGAGAGCTGTCCTACAGGTTCAGTGTCCTGCCCAGAATTCCCGTTTTGATAAATTTCCAGACTCCCGATGAAGAATTCGAGTCCGCCCCGCAAATTATGTTTGACGAGACGGTTACGGACCATCTTGGCTCCCTGGACCTCGTATGGCGCCTGGTAAACGTCTTTGCCCGCATTCTGCAGGATGCCGCGGCATTCTCGTCCACCGGGAACGGATAGAGAGAGCACGAGCATTCACCACAGAGGCACAGAGAACACGGAGGAAACCAAAAGCCCGTTCGCGAAAGCGCGACAGGGTTCTCAGGCATCTTGAAATGGCCCTTTCTGTCAATTCTGCAAATACCCTCACGAAAAATTCCTCGCAAGGTGAAAACCCTCCCTGCCCCCCTTTACAAAAGTGCGGTGATTGCCACGTCTTTTCATGGTTTCAGGGTGTCCCGAAGGGACGTGAGTTACTGTCCTAAAAAGCTTTTCTCTGTGCCCCCTGTGCCTCTGTGGTGAGCTTATGGTTTGGCATTGTGCCCCCCCCGTGCCTCTGTGGTGAGCTTGTAGCTTGGCTCCCGGATTTTAGCTGTCAAGGCTTTGACGACCTACCAGTTGCCCTTATCCGTGATTATCGTGAAAAAAATACTCACAAACCGGCTCCGAAAGGACAACTCGCCGGAAGGAGAAAGACCACGAGCCGTTGATACACCAGCCTCGGGGGGCTTTTTTTACTTATACTGGGGCCGACCGGAAGACGATATGCCGGGGCCGGCGATTTTTGTCACGGCGCACATCTTTTTACAGAAGGAGTGACCATGAACGACAATATTTTGTCTCATGAAATGGGTCGCGAGAGGGTGACTGTGAACGACAACGTTTTGTCTCATGAAATGGGTCGCGAGAGGGTGACTGTGAACGACAATATTTTGTCTCACGAAATGAGTCGAAGGACATTTACACGCAGTCTCATAAGCGGCTGCGTCATTGCAGCGACAGGAATGTTCGCCCTTGATGGAGACTCGATCGCTTTCGCCAGTCCTGAAATTACCCAGCCGCCCCTCCCGTACAAAGAAGACGCCCTGGAACCCTACATATCCAAAAGGACCATAGAGTTTCACTACGGCAAGCACCACAAAGCTTATGTAGATAAGACCAATGAACTGGCCCGGGCTGCCGGCCTGGGAAATCTCTCTCTCGAGGAAATCGTCAGGAAAACCGCCGGTTCGGCAGACCAGACGTCACTTTTCAACAACGCCGCTCAAGCCTGGAACCACGATTTTTACTGGAAGAGCATGCTGCCCGGGGCGCACAAACCCGATGAGCGCCTGGCCAAAATGATCGAGGCCTCTTTCCACACCCATGACGACCTCATTAAAGAGCTTCAAGACGCGGCAGTCACGCAGTTCGGAAGCGGCTGGGCCTGGCTGGTCCTGGAGCAGGGCAAGCTCAAGGTGACAAAGACATCCAATGCCGACAACCCGCTCGTCCACGACCAAGTCCCCCTGCTTACCCTGGATGTTTGGGAACACGCCTATTATCTGGATTATCAGAATCGCCGCCCCGACTACGTAAAGGCGGTCCTTGACAATTTGTTCAACTGGGAATTCGCTGCCGCGAATTTACCAAAAGGCGCCTGAACTCTGCTGGCTGCGCTCTATTCCGTGGCGGCGCGGCGTGCGCGAAATTCATCCGTTGGTGCGGGGTGGCCGTAGTTTGCTATGGCGCACTGAGGGCTTGTTTTTCTATTTTTTCAAGCTTAATGACGACACGGCGATTTTGCGCCTGGTTTTCCGGTATCGCTCTGCCGTTGGCATCGCGGTTGGACACCTTCGGAAAGCTATCGGAATAACCGGCCGCGCGAAGTTTTTGCGCCGCAATCCCCTCTTCCAGGAAGAAACGCACCACCGCTGCCGCACGTGCAGTCGACAGCTCCCAATTGGAGGGAAACAACGATGTGCTGATCGGCGCATCGTCGGTATGGCCTTCAACGGTGACTTGATAGTCCTTGAATTTTTCCGCTTTGAGGTTTCCGGCCACGCCGTGCAATATCATCCTTCCGGCCGGACTCAGGATGGCCGAACCACTATCGAAAAACGCGGCGCTGCTTATCTCGAGTGAGGTAATTCTATCGCCTCTTTCTTCGAAGTTGGCCGCACCCTGGGCTTTGAGGTTATCTACAATTTCGGGCAGGGAAGCTTCCGGCTGCACCTGTTCGGACGTTTTATCAACAGTTGCTTCACCCATGGGTTCAGGGGCAGCAGACTTTTCCGCTGTCTCTTCCTTAACCGGATCGGACGATTCAGGTTTTATCGCCTCACCGGGGCCGGAACTGTCCAGGTGCGCCTCGATCGGCTTTGGCCCCTGTCCCGGAAGTTCCACCTTTTGCACCTTGTCAGTCTTCGGCGTATTTTTCTTTTGAGAAATCGAGGCCGAAGCAAACAGGACAAAAAAGCATAACAACAACGTGATAGTGTCGGCGTAAGTCATCAGCCAGTCATCGGCGTGACTGACCCTTTTCCCTTTCCTTTGCCGGCGATAAATCATGCTTTCACGACTTTCAGTTGTGACGGATACTCCATCCCCGATCACACGGGCGCCCTGAACCGGGCGCCGGCCGGGCCGTTCCCGGCGGCTTGCGGGGCCACCCGGCGCCAACTAATCAAGCTGTACATACGGCAACTTATTAAGAAATTGGCCACGCTCCCCAAAAATATTGTAATAATCGTGATTCTCAGGGCGAAGGAAACTATTCAGACGGTCCTGAATGCACATAGGCGATTTGTTGTTGACCAGCATCACCATGCCCTCCGTGATCAACTGGTTGCGAAAGCGGCACTTCTCGACTTCCTGGCGCAATTTGCATGCCGCGGGGACATAGACCATCCGCGCCGAAACCACACCGTAGAGCGTTGAGAGAAACGCTACGGCAAGGTTTGATCCTATGCCCGTCAACTCGCTGTCAAGGTGGCACAGCATGGTCACCATACCCACCAGTGTGCCGACCATGCCAAAAGCCGGCGCATGGCTCGCCATGGCTTCCAATATGTCAACTGGTATGCTGTCTCGCTCATAGCAGGCATCTGCCGCCGTTTCCATCATCGAACGCACTTCCTCCGGCGAGTATTCGCTGACCACCATATTGAGCCCATACCTTACGAAGTTATCGGCGATCCCGCTTTTGCCGATGCTGACTTCCAAGGCACGCATTCCCTTTTCCTTCACCAGCCGTCCCCATTTCATGATATCCATCGTATCGCGATGAAGGTCTTCGTGCGTTATAGGCGACTCTTTGAACATGGCCGAAATCGCGCCCAGCGCCTTGTTCACATCGCTCGGCTGAAAACTCATGAAGGCGACGGCCATCACGCCACCCACCACGATCATCAACCCCTCAAGGCTGAAAAAGGCCAAGAAACCGTGTGCGCTCATGACAATCGACCCCAGGACCAGCAACAAACCAAAAGCCGCTCCCATCACCGGGCCCCGCGCATAAAGAGATGATCCCGTAATTTTACGCATTCCTTAGGCCTCTGCGCGCAAAAAGGTTTTGCTCCTCATTTTGGACTTACCGTCATCCGTCCATTGAAGCAAAACGCATGCCGCGGCATGCAATGCCACGGCACTCTCGACATATAGCAGTTTATTTTTGAAGTTTGCCGGAACCGGCAAGTGCTGAATCCAAGAAAACGATTCCAAGGTTCGAACGGGGCAAGGACGCGAGATCGTCCCCTCACCCCCGAAGTCGATCTGGGCTGTTTCAAGGCAAGAGAAAGAATCCCAATACCTTCTTGCTATGCTCATCGAGACTTATGAATTTGGCGCCAATGGACTCCTTGCTGACGTTATAGACGGAAGCGGCACAAAAGACAGTGTCCTCACCCAACGAAAAAGAAACTCTTATTTTTTCATTGACCCGGAGTGGCCTGCCATCCATTTTAATAAAGCGTATTCCTGTCCGGGAAATATCAACGAGCTTAGCTGAAGCACCCCCGGCGGCGTCTCCTGCCGCAAAACATTTGCCATATAAATTGATCGGCTTGCGATAGTGTCTTCTATTCTCGAAGATCACCTGAAAAGTATTGCTACAGGCACATTTAGCTATACCCGAGCGGAAACTGCCGCCATCAGTCAAATTTATCTCTTTTGTTTTGCCGCATCTTTGGCAAACCACAATGCCGCTTCGCGCTTCGTTCAAATAAACCTTTACCTTTTCCATGATTCACCATATCGAGAGCCTGCCGCCAGGCCCACCGCCATAGTTGAAAGGTTAAAAGTCCAACTCCCTATATTGCCGGCACCAAATGACGCCACTCTCTGCAACCTCTCGTGGTCTGACGCGTTACAGCGTGGGCGACATTGACGTTCACCACAACTTGTATTCAAGTTCGGTTCCTGTCAACGGGTATTCACGGGGGTGGGATTTAGGTAAATCTGTTACCCGAAATGGGCGATAGTTTGGCTGTTTACGATATGATGGCCCTTCGTTAGCCAGAGGCCAAAACAGGGGTATACGGAGACAAAAAGGACGAAAAGCTAGCGAGGGAAACACGGGGATACCTCTCTTTCCTCACCGCAGCCTCAGCTCACATCCACATCGGATACGTTATGGTCGCCGTCGGCCCTGTAGCCTCTCTTTCCTCACCGCAGCCTCAGCTCACATCCACCCTGTGCCGTGCATGGCGCTTTTCATTATTCGTTGCGCTTTGGTCGGAGCCGAGTATAATCTCGACAATTACCCGGTTTCTCAAAACATTCCATAACGAGTGCGGATTGTTCGCTTAAAGAAGAAAGCAGGCATATATATTCCGAAACCTGTGCATCGATGTTACGAGGAGCCGGAAATGCAGGATGAAGACAAATCCAAAGAGCAGCTTCTAGTCGAACTGAAAGCATTGCGCCAACGTCTTGCTGAATCGGAAAAGGGGAAAGGAGCATCAACTATAGCCCTGCGTCAATCCGAACGGGAAAAGACGATATTGGACCAAATCGCCAATGTCTTTTTGACGATCCCGGATGAAAAGATATATGAAGAGGTACTGGCTGTCATCGTCAACGCGCTGAAATGCAGATACGGCGTCTTCGGGTACACGGGAGACAACGGGGACCTGATCATACCCGGCATGACAACGGAAATATGGAGTGAATGCCGGATCGAAGAAAAGTCGATTGTGTTTCCTCGCCACCTCTGGGGAAACAGCCTGTGGGGTAAATCGCTTATAGAGAAGAAATCGTTTTCTTCCGATGGGCCATTCCAGACTCCCGAAGGGCATTTACCTGTTTATAACTTCTTAACCGTACCGATTGTCTTTGCGGACAAAACCATAGGGGTTGCCGCGGTAGCCAACAAAGACGGCGGTTTCTCCCCGGAAGACAAGACCATTCTGGAACGCGTTGCCGACCATATCTCCCCGGTCCTCAATACCAGGTTGCAGCGGGATATACAGGGCCTGAAACGCAAGCGGACAGAGGATGCGTTACGCGAGAGCGAAGCAAGACTCCGGCAGATTATCGATCTGGCGCCACTCATGATCTTCGTGAAGGACCTGGAAGGGAAATATCTCCTGGCAAACAAGGCGGTCGCTGACGTCCACGGCACGAGTGTCAGTACTCTCATAGGGAAATACCAGTCCGACTTCCATCTCGACGCAAACCAACTTCAAAACATGTTGCAGGATGACCGGGAAGTGATAACAAAGGGAGAAGCCAAGTCCATTCAGGAGGAGGCCTATACCGATAGGCAGGGCAACCTGCGTTTCTTCCGGACCGCCAAGGTCCCTTTCCACCTCCTTGGCGACAAGACGCCCGCGGTGCTTGGCGTTGCAATGGATATTACCGTTAACAAGCGCGCCAAGGAAGTGCAACGGGAGAGCGAGGCTTGCCTCGCCGCAACCATTGAGAGCATTCCGTTTGAATTCTGGGCTATAGGTCCGGATGGCTGCTACTCCATGCAAAACCGCATTTGCAGGAAGCACTACGGCGATCTCATCGGCAAGAGACCGGAGGATGTATGCCCGAATGAGACTATTCTGTCGGTTTGGCTGGAAAACAACCGCCGAGCCTTTGCAGGCGAACTGGTTAAGGGCGAAGTGAAGTATGTCTTCGGAGATGACGAACGATACTTCTATAACGTCGTTGCTCCAATTCATGATGGCGACAGGACGCTCGGAATTGTCGGGATAAACGTCGACATCACTAATTGCAAGCGTCTTCAAGCTGAATTGAAAGAAATCAACGAGGAACTCGAAAACCAGGTTTCAGAGCGAACGAAAGAACTTGACGCCAAAACCCGCCGCCTTGAAGAATTTAACGCCGCCTTGAGAGTTTTACTCAAACAAAGAGAAGTAGACAAAACTGAACTTGAAGAAAGCATCCTGATGAACGTAAAGAGTCTGATTGTCCCATACGTTGAAAAGCTTAAGAAGAGCAGGCTGGGTGGCGACCAGATGACCTACCTCACTATCATTGAAACCCATATGCAGGAAATTACCTCTCCTTTTACCAGGAGACTTTCCGAAAAATACCTTGGTTTTACTCCCGTGGAAGTTCAGACCGTGGGTCTTATCAGGGAAGGGAAAACGACCCAGGAAATAGCCGGTGTACTATGTGTTTCTGAAAACACGGTATCATCGAACCGCTTCCATATACGGAAAAAACTCGGGTTGACCAATAAAAAGGTAAACCTTAGATATTACCTGCAATCTTTTGAAAAGTGATGGCAACATATAACCATTATACCACTAAAGTCATACCAACCGTTTACGCCCTGCATTTGTTATACTTCGCTCAGAATGTATTCCCCCGCTGAGCAAGCAAAATTTCATCAAACGAGGATACCCGCTCCTCAGAATCTGTCGCGACGTAATGGGACCCTTCTTGCTCAGGGTCCCTCGCCCAGAATTTTCAAGCCATGATTTACAAAATGCGACTCTATAATCCGGAGCAGGCGGCACCATGATGACCAGGAACGGCTAATGGCGAGACTGAGGGCGTCACCCGGAAACCGAATTCACCCGGACACGGAGGCCAATCGGCTCACTGCCCCACTTTGTTGTTGAAATCAACCTGGAGATCAATATTACCGGACATTTGGCTGACCTTGCAGCGCGCGCAAACGGCAAAACGCCCAAATTGAGGAGGTCATGGAAATGGCCGCAACGATCCTGGTAGTTGACGATGACAATGATGTGCGTAATATGCTCCATGTTTTTTTAAAGGCTGATGGACACAGCGTTGCAATTGCCGGAGGTGTGGACGCAGCCCTGAAATTAATAGAATCAAATTACTATGACGTTATGCTGGTTGACAAGAACATGCCGGGAGCCAATGGAAACCGGGAAGGCGGCTTTGACCTGCTAAGGCATGTGAGATCGCACTCCTTGTCCTCGGAGATCATCATGATGACCGGGTATCCATCCGTCGAGACCACCCTGGACGCCCTGAAACTCGGTGCTTTCGATTACATGCCCAAACCGTTTTCCCTCAACCATCTTAGGCTAAAAATAAGCAGAGTTCTGAAATACAGAAGTTTTATCAACGCCGATTACGCCATTGGAGTCTATAGAATCATTCGCGGGAACATGCTCGACTTGATCGAGAACGGGTCCGGGCTGTCACACGATGAACTCGAACAGACCCTATCGTTTCTCAATGATGAAATCGACAAGTCATTCGCGGTTTCCAAGGAAAGCGAGCAGATCATCCTTTCAGAGGAAAAAGCACTTGCACTTATTGCAATAGTGGCTAAACAGTTGAAAATGAAACCGCCTGAAGTGAATGGTAAGTACGCTTTGGTTGAAGATATCTCAAGGTTATCCAATAAACGCATGTAGCTCGAGGGTACAGATGGATGTTATAACAATTAATATTGCTGGAAAAGAATCCATAAATTTGGTGTGCTCAAAATGTGGCGGTGCGCGGGAGATTATTATTTCCAGCTTGCCACATATAGGAAAAGTCTATAACGTTAGATGTAAATGCACGCATGGCTTTTCTATTGCATTCGATAGAAGAGCATATAAACGAAAGAATACTGCATTCATAGGAACTTATTCATTAGACAACAGTTTAACAGACAATATTATCGATATAACTGATTTGTCTAGAGGTGGACTTTGTTTTACTAGAACTGATCAGAACACACTTAATATTGGAGATCGACTTACAGTACGGTTTAACCTTGACAATGAGCAAAACGATATAATTGAATGTAATGTGTTAGTAAGAAATATCTTTAATAATCGCGTTTGCTGTGAGTTTTTGAACATGAAAGGCAGAATGAAAACAACTTTAGGATTTTACTTCCTGTAATGCCCTGATCTGTTCGCTCAATAGACTCGTAATAGTTCACCACGTGGAAACTGCTGAGGGAAGGGGTACTTTCTTCATGCTCTTCTTATTTCCGAACCGGTTCGTGGCCCGGGAATTGAGGCTTTCTTCCTTCCTACTACTGTTCTTTTGGTCCCTTTCTTCGGGCTCTTCGTGACTCCTTCGTGCTCTTCGTGTTCACAAGGCCCGCCATAATCACGAAGAACACGAAGAATGAGAAGGTTCGGATTGCAGCCCGTAGGATGGGTGGAGCGGGAGCGCAACCCATCAATTCTTTTCGAGACAGCTCTTCACGTCCCCTCGGGACACCCTGAAACCATGAAAAGACATTGCAATCACCCCCCTTTTCGAAAGGGGGGCCGGGGGGATTTTCACCTCGCGAGGAACTTTTCGAGACAGTTCACCACGGGGAAACTGCTGAGGGAAGGGGGCCTTGCTTCGTGCTCTTCTTATTCCTGAACCGGTTCCGGTTCGTGGCCCGGGAACTGAGGCTTTCCCCCTTCCTACTACTGTTCTTTTTGTCCCTTTCTTCGAGCTCTTCGTGACTCCTTCATGCTCTTCGTGTTCACAAGGCCCGCCATAATCACGAAGTGCGCGAAGAATGCACGAAGAATGAGAAGGTTTGGATTGCAGTGTGCTACGTTTAAGTCTCCGTGGTGAACGCTTACGAAAATTCACGCAAAGATGGCGAAGTTGGATACGTGTTTAGAACCCGGCGCCTTGTGTGCCGAGTCCATAACCCCGGATCGGGATCCGGGGCAGTCCACGCAGGCTTTGCCGGACGATTTCCCTGGCATCCCTCTATTTTTTATTTCTTCCCACCTTCGCAGCTTCGCGTGTACAGGTTCCTGTGAAACCCTCGTTTTCCGTTAAAACTTTATCCTGCATTACACAGCCGATTTAGAAGTTAAATTTGGTGCAATATATATAAACCGATAAAACCGGCGTGGCTGAAATTGTCCCCATGTTCGTGAAGCCGACTGTGTACTGATTGGCAGACGCTACGTAAGAGGCATGGGACGTAACATTCGCGTTGTTCGAACTGAAACCTCCACCTGTTGCCCTGTACCCCTCCATACATGATGCGGTCTCATCTACCGAACTTCCCGCGCTCAAAGTCGGCATATACTGTGTAGAAACGACTTGGTAATCGCTGATGCTGGCCGGGCCTGCCGGGCCTGCCGGGCCTGCCGGACCCTGAGGTCCCTGCGCCCCGGTCGCACCAGTCTGACCCACCGGTCCTGCCGGTCCTGCCTGTCCCGCCGGTCCCGTCTGGCCGGTCAGTCCCACCGCTCCTGCCGCCCCGGCCGGTCCGGCTGGCCCCACCGATCCGGCCGGTCCTATCGGTCCGGTTGCCCCGGTGGCTCCTGTTGCCCCGGTCGCACCGGCCGGCCCCGGAGGTCCCGCCGCGCCTCCTGTTCCGGTTGTACTATCATAGGCGAAACGGAGCCCCACGACCCGGATGTGTGGCAGGTCCGCGGCGTTAGGCTGAAAGAAAATCGTGAGATGATCCTTGCCCGCGACAAGTGGTGGTTTTATGGACGAGACCAGGCTGGATATATCGACTTCGTGAATGTCCTTTGCAATAACGGGAACGGGGTCCGTTAAATTGACTTCGGATATGGCGCCGCTCGTATAACTTTCACCGTTTTCCGCAACCACATACCCCAAATTATATTTAAGACTTAAACTCTTCGATGAAATTATGACAATTTGCGCACCGGTGAAAGACGCCAGGTCATTTGGTATGCCAAAGGTAAAATAGGCATTACCGGTCGCTGTAACGCCCCAAGACCCCATGTGGCTCTGGGCGCTCGACGGCGCCACCCACATTTCGTTTGCCGAAGCGGATACCGCACAAAACTGCCATAGCAAAACGCCTGCAATTAACAGAAATAGCCCGAATTTCGTACGCTTTTTCATTTAACTCCTCCTCCCGATGCGGGTTTCTTTTGTAACTCACTGCTTTTGTGCGCAACGCTTCCCGAACTGACGTTTCAGTGTGCCGACAGCAAGCTCGACAGGCAATGCCAAGGCGGAAGGAGCCATTGGCGCCCACGGGCTGACACCCTACACAGGCAGATTTCCTGCCGGGACGGCATCACCTCCTCGCTGCTGAATTCCTGGCGAAATCGGAACCGCGGGCGTCCCGCCGAACAGCCGGACACCTTGGGGAAAAATGGTGGAATCGAAACAACTTGAACAACAAAACTGCCAGTTTACTGTGCCAGATTTATGCCAAGCCCAAAGGGCCACACTCCTGACAGTTCGCCAATTCTGTTAAATCGCCATGATACAGGTGATCGCGGAGCATAAGTCAACTGCTAATGACTTGCGGTTTGCTCGAAAGGTATCGTTTCTATATAGTTTTTGGATAAAAGATGATCGGGTTGATATTGCGGGTTTGCTTTTGGAAATATCAGATAATATTGTCCTACCTACCGGCTGGTGGAGATGAATAAGTGCCCCCAAAAGAACGAGGAAGACGGGATAAAAATGTCCTATTTGAAAGCCGCTGGTCACAGCGTATAGTGTCGAATTGGTTTATTTTGTATTCAAAATACTAAAAAGATAACTCGGCCGGCAGCCGTTCCACTCGTGCTTCAATTCATCTTCTATTCGCAACTAATCAGGCCGGGCTTACAATCTTTGTTTCATCTGTTCTATTCTTGAATGTCAAGTGTGAGTTTAGGAAGTAGTTTACAAAGGTAGCCGGTATAATTCCGGCTAACTGGTGAATCTGTGGACTCGTTCCAGGAAACATCAGGCTCAGGAAAACGAAAGTCGTGTAACTTATTGCCAGCGATAACAAAGAGATCAGGTTAAACTTCAGCCACTTTACGCGCACCCTGTCGTTTGATTTTCTATGAGAAAATGTCCAGTAATTATTCAATAAAAAGTTAGAGATGATCGACGCTTCTATGGCAATCGGTGAGGCAACAAACGTGTTCATTCCAATGTCTATGAGCTTCGTGAAACTGATAAGATTCACGAGGACCCCGGAGACGCCAACCAGGGCAAATTTGAGGAAGTCATTGGAATTGCTGACTCGAATCGACCAGACAGTCCGGAGAAATTCGACAATATCCGAAAGACCGAGTTTTGTCTCACCTCGAGTCCGATCCACAAATTCCACAGGGACCTCTTTGACTACGGCTCTGTTGCGCAAAGCTTTGTTTAATAAGGCGATCTGAAAGGCGTAACCCTGAACGCCAAGGGTGTCTAAATCGATACGCTTCAACAAAGAGGTTCTTATCGCCCGATACCCCGCCGTACAATCGCGCACTCTGCTCAGGCCGGCTACGTAGCGGGCAAATATATTCCCCCACCTCGAGTTCATCCTCCTCTTTAATCCCCAGTTCTCCGGGATCTTTCCCCCGGGAATGTAACGGCTGCCAATGACAAGGTCGGCGCCCTCATCCAGGGCTTTCATCAGTCTGGGCACATCTTCAGGCTTGTGGGAAAAGTCGGCGTCCATCTCCATCACCGCCTCAGCCTTCAGCACATTGATGGCGTACTTCATACCCCTCAGGTACGCAGCCCCGAGGCCTTCCTTTTTACCCGAGATCAAATACACATTCTTGTGCTTTTTCATCTGCGCCCTGACGACTTCGGCGGTTCCATCCGGTGAGCTATCGTCAACAACGAGAATGTTGAGCTGATGAGGCATCGCATCGATGTTTTTTTCCATCTCTTCGATAAGAAGACCTATATTATCTTTCTCATTATAAGTCGGAACTATTACCACCACGTTCACAATAGTACCCTCTTGTTTGTTTTCAAGTTCCCCCCACCGGTCTGAGAGGCCTGTGAGATGACGAACCTTCGCGTACCGTAACGCTATCCGGGTCCGCACTGGCCGGGTCCCGGACGGTCATCGGGCGCCCCAAGGATCTCGGGTGCTGGGGATAGTGTCAGGGCTAAAAAACCCGATGTTACCCGGAATTGACCTTTGGAGCAAGGGGAAGCCGATGCCAAAAGAGAGAAGCGAGTCAAAACGAAGCATCCGGGTGTTTACTTTACAAGGGTCCGCAAACAACAGGCTGGAACGGCTCTTATATACATCGTACATCGGAAAAACGGCAGCCTCGTCGAAGGAAATAACCTGGCGACGGTATGCGGAGGACGAGGGAGTCAAACCGAACCAACGACCGTTGGTTCCGCGGAGCAAAGGAAATTATTTAGCTCCATTTCTTCGGCCCGCCCAAAATATGGCTCTACAGGCATTATATCGAAATACATTTTTTGACCGCAAAGGAAGAAGCCAGGACTTGATCGAGCCATTCCGTGTCAGCTCATCAAAGTTGACCCCGAGTTGAACCATTGGATTATCCCTTAGAGTGTGAGGACTGGCAGAAGCGGTCAACCTGTTCTGAATCTATTTGAAAACGCATTTGGAAGGCAGTCGGCACACTATCAGAACTCCCGAAGGATTTTGGCGATTCCTCCAGATATCCAAAGAAGACTCGTCTAGAAGATGCTCGTGGCGTATTCCATGCTGCCAAAGAGGATTATGAGGGAGGCTACATCTTTTCTGTTGAAAGGGCCGTCTCCGGTGAGGTCTTCGGGGATTTTGTCTTGTTGGCAAAGCAGAGCCTTGATGAAGGACATAAGGATTGTGGCCGCAGTGGTTGGCCCGTGCTGCCCTTGAGGATACCCTTCAGCGGCACGCACGGACAGAGGGGGGTGATGCTGATGATAAAGTCGATATGACCACCGTGGTGAATGCGCTCAAGATCAAAGGGCTGGCCAGTGGGTCACAGAAGACGCTCCTCGATGCCATGCCAAAGATTCGTAATTACGCCATGCACGCGGATTGGGGCAAGATTAAGCTGGAGGATGTCCGTAGCGTGGCGGGCTTTGTGGAAGAATTCCGTCTCGCGCGTGCCCTTCATGGCAGGATATCGTCAACCGCTTACCCAGAGGGCGGATTTTTCGACGGCTTCAAGCAGCTTATTCGTCCTTGAGCCAGCAAGCCATTCCCGAAAGCCTCTTTTTCGGTCGTGTGCCTTGCCGACTCCGACCACCGCATACCGTTTTGTCGTTGCTCCCCGTAGAATTTCTTGCGCCACCGCGGAAGCTGTCGATGGCACCACAACACGTTCAATTTTCACTTGCGGAGCCTGGCTAGATGATCTCTCCGGCCTCACCCAGAATGGCTTCTATATGTTCTTTTTTTCTTCCTGTGTTCACATGGAATAGTGTAACTGAATGGTGGTCCTCGTCTGCCAGCATGAAACCCACGTGATAAGCCACCCGAATACTGGCGGCGGACCCATCAACACATAGCAGCACATTCCTGCAGTTTTCATAAGGGTTTTTGCATACCCAAATGGGAAAGTCGAGATCCAGATCGAACATCCGTTTAGTTAGACTCGTTGATAGCACCGATTCAAGAAGGAGATATCCGCGCCTTCCCCAAAACCACAGCATCATCAGTGTCCGACTCTTGCTTCCCTGACAATATCCGTAACGGTTCCAAACTGTTTGAATGCGAGCTTGGTGGACACATTTTCCGCGAGAAATCCGTAATCACACAGCTTTCGCCGGGCTACATCAGTATACTGCTGCGACTCCTCCTGTCTGTCCCTGGCCGCTTTCCTGCCGGCAGGATTTAGTCCCGCTCCTGTAGGATTCGTGTGAGGAGTAATATAGAGCAGCGTGGCGCTTAGGGTTGATTTATTCCTGAAAAATGACCCGGCAAACCTGATGCCGTACAGATGGCTGACCTCGGAACTCACGGTAATGAGAAGCTTTTTTTCCATGGCGCAGAGTCCTTGCGAACTAGGAGCCTGACGGAGTATTCCCTTTAGGAAAAAAGTTCTTCGCCGGTGCGCGGACAGACCAAGATGCCCCCGGGAGGGATGGAGTGGGCCGAGTCCACCTCCAAGCCCATCCCGGCCACCGGCAACGTCTACGAGCCGGGCGCCCGGCGCCGGCCCCGTCCCCGACAGAGACCCGCAAGCGCTAGAGCGGCCATGACGCGGTCGAGCAAGGCCGCGACCTTCGACGGGGAGGCCGCCGAAGCGGCGAGCCCGCGCGCGGGTGCCGTCTCGACGCGCGGCCCCGTTGGCGCTCTCCTTCCGCGAATTCTCGACGGGCTGGGTGCGCTTGTCGCGGTCGGTACATCGACCCGGCAACTGGGCGGCCGATCTCTCCGCGGGCTCGCGCTTCTCGTATGCGCTGCTCTCGGTCGTCCTCCTCTCGGCTGATGGCCATAGTCCTCCAGGCGCTCTCGGCGCGGCTGGGGGTCGGCGCCGGCCAGGATCTCGCCGAAGCCTCGCGCGACGCCTGGCCGCGCGCCGCGCCGGTGCTCTGGTGCCTCGCCGAGATCGCCGTGGCCGCCACCGACCTGGCCGAGCTGCTCGGGTCTGCCATCGCCCTCGAGCTGCTCTTGGGCATCCCAATCGCGGCCGGCGTGGCGCTCACCGCCGCCGACGTGCTCGTCCTGCTCGGCCTGGAGCGGCGGGGCGTCCGGCGGCTGGAGGCCGCGGTGCTCGCGCTCGTCCTCGATGGTGGCGGCGAGCTTCGTCTTCGAGCTGGCTCCTCTGCCACCCCGAGCCCGCGCCGTCCTCGCGGGGTACCTCCCGGGCGCCGCGCTCTTCCGCGACGGGCAGATGCTCTACCTGGCCGTCGCCATCCTCGGCGCCACGGTGATGCCGCACAACCTCTACCTCCACTCCAGCCTGGTCAGATCCCACGCCCGCGACGTGGCGGGCCGGCGGTCCGCGCTCCGCCACGCCACGGCTGACACCGTCGATCTCACTGGGCGGCGCCATGCTCCTCAACTCCGCGATCCTCGCCCTCGCGGCCGCCGTCTTCCATCGCCGCGGCCACCCCGAGGTCGCCGAGATCCGCGATGCCCACCGCCTCCTCTCACCGCTCCTCGGCTCGCGCGGCGCGGGCGTGGTCTTCGCGGTGGCCCTGCTCGCCGCCGGGCAGAGCGCTGCCCTCACCGGCACCCTCGCCGGCCAGGCCGTGATGAACGGCTTCCTCCGCATCCGCCTCCGCCCCTGGGCCCGCCGCCTCTGCACCCGCGCCCTCGCCATCGGCCCCGCGTTCGCCGCCGCCCTCTGGGCCGGCGAGCGCGGCACCGCCGATCTCCTCGTCGCCTCGCAGGTGATCCTGAGCCTCCAGCTCCCCTTCGCCGTCGTCCCCCTGCTCCGCCTCACCGCCGACCCGAGCGGCATGGGCCCGCTGGTGAGCCCGCGCTGGATGACGGCGCTCGGGTGGGCGAGCGCGGCGCTGATCATCGTGCTGAACGGGTATCTGCTGGCAGGGATGGCGCGGGGCTGACCCCCGCTCGACGGGCGGAAAGACCTGACCCAGGCTCGCCGCCAGCTCGAAGTCGCCGGCGACCTGGAGCTTGCCGCTCATGAACGCGGCGGCGCCGTCGAGGCTGCCGTCGTGGAGTCCGAGCCAGTCCTCGGCGGCGATGGTGACCGTCACCTCGGGCGCTCCGTGCTTGCCCTCGCTCGGGTGGAAGCGATCCTGCTCGACCTCGAGGTACCAGGCGCCGCCGGCATCCCCCGTCACCTCGTACTGGACCGTGAAGGGGCGCGGCGCGATGCCGGGCCGGAAGTCCCGGACCAGCTTCTCGACGAAGACCCGCCGCACGGCCTCGCGCGAGACGACGGTCGCGGGGGCACGCGCGGGAGCGGCGGCGGGCGCGGGCGCGCGCGTGTCGGCCAGCACGTAGACGGTCCTCGCGCGTGTCGAACTCGGGCTCCACGGCCTCCGGGGCGACCGGCACGGGGAGCGCGTAGAAGCGGCGGCCCCAGCGGCGCAGCATCCCCAGCGGACCGTCGTTCACGGTGAGCACGGGCCGCGTCTGGAACTTCTTCCGGGCCCGGAATCGGCGCGTCCTCGTCGAGGTTGGCCTTGCTCATCTCGGCGTTGCGCCGCAGCACGAAGTCCACGGAGGCGGCCGGCACCGTGGTCGTGTCCACGTAGAGCGCGAGGCGGAGGCGCAGTCGGCCTCCGGGGATCTGCGCAAGTAGAAGAGGTGACGCACGCGGGTGCCGTAGGTGTCCGCCGTGGAACCCCCTGAAGATGCCCGGGCCCCAGTATCGACCACTCGGTGCTCACGTCGACGAACTTGCCCGGCACGCCGATCCCGTCGCCGTCGTAGGAGGTGCGGAGGATGAACCGGAACGGGATCGCCTTGCTCTCGACCATCTCGACGCTGCCCCGGCTGCAATGGTGGATTGGCCGGGAAATGGGCGATGTCCACGCCGTTCTCCAAGGGCCTCCTGGATGTGCATCTCGTACTCCAGGTCGAGCCAGAGTGGCGCGCTCCACGGCTCTCCGCCGAAGTCCGGGATCTCGAAGCTGGGCGCCTCGCCGGCGGGTGGTGCCACACCAGGATCACCCCGTTGCGCTCGCGGACGGGGAAGGCCTCGGCGCGCGCGGCGGGCGGGATTTCTTCGCGTACGGGATTCTCGGACGCAAGCGCCGGAGGGGGCGAAGGCCCAGCGGTGGAACGGGCAGCGGAGGCAGCCCGCCTCGAACGCCCCGACCCCGAGGTGCGCCCCGAGGTGCGGGCAGAAGGCGTCCAGCACCGAGACCGTGCCGTCCTCCGTGCGGAAGAGGACCATCTCGCGCCCCAGCGCCTGGACCTCGTGGACGGTCCCCGGGGCGATGTCGTGGCTGAGCAAGCGAGGGCTAACCAGCCAATCGGGTTGGGGGTGAGCGCATAAAGGAGGTCGGGGATAACGGTTCATGGTGCCTTTCCGGGATCGAGTCCCAGACTATAGCTTCTTGTCGATGGCCGGCCCCACGTACGAGGGGAAGCGGGGGACCCCACGGTCCGAGAGCTCCTGGTAACGATAGGTGATCGAGAGAGCCCACCGCCGGCGGGTGCCGTCAATCCTGATCGGAGAGCCCGGTCCCCACCGAGAAGCGGGTGCCGTCGGCCATCTCCACCACCAGAGCGCCGGTGCGGCCCTTGTGCCGCCCTTCGCCCGCCGCGTGCGCCACCACGCGGGCCT
>CAWGZP010000077.1:0-31583 GCA_963826655.1 uncultured delta proteobacterium | reverse complement strand
GTCTTGCATGACGCCTTCGGGCTGGAAAAGAAACCGCAAGGAGACGATAGCCTTCAGAACCGGGAAGAAAAGCAATAAAGGCCAGGGCAGGCCCGGGGAATATGCACGCATGCGGCAAATGCCGGTCCGGGCCTGTTCGGAGTGCTCTGTATCGACGCAAGCGATTCCCCTCAAGATGGCGCCCCTCAAAGCGAGCGGTTTTCAAACTCCGTTGCCTGTTGCTTCCGCTGCGGCTTTCCACGCTTCCGTGGGCAATGACGTAAGCGTTCACACCACGGAGACTTAAACGTAGCACACCTGCAATCCGAATCTTCTCATTCTTCGTGCATTCTTAGTGCTCTTCGTGATTATGGCGTTGCCTTGTGAACACGAAGAGCACTAAGGAGTCACGAAGAGCCCGAAGAAAGGGACCAAAAGAACAGTAGTAGAAAGGGAGAAAGCCTCAATTCCCGGGCGCCACGAACCGGAACCGGTCCAGGAATAAGAAGAGCACGAAGCAAATACCCCTTCCCTCAGCAGTTTCCCCGTGGTGAAGTATTACGCAATGACTTTCACCCCCTGGTTGTGAACGAAGATTGCGTTGGGCGCTCTGCGTGGCTGCGTTAACTCTTCAAATTTTATCTCAAAAAAGCTTTTCTCTGTGCTTGCGGTGAGCTTTTCATGGCCTCATCGGTTACGGGGATCGCAAAACCTGCAAATCAATCGGGAGGAATTGGCCGATGGATGTGAAAATCTATGATACTACGCTCCGGGACGGCACGCAGGCCGAGGACTTCTGCTTTTCGGCGGGAGACAAAGTCCGCATAGCTCTCAAACTCGACGATCTCGGCATCCACTACATCGAGGGGGGCTGGCCCGGATCGAACCCGAAGGATGCGGACTTTTTTCGGGAAATCCGAAACTATGACCTGAAGCAGGCCAGAATTGCGGCTTTCGGTTCGACGCACCATCCGGCTTCTACCGCTGCCACGGATCCGAACCTGAATGCCCTGCTCGAAGCAAACACCGAACTGGTCACGATCTTCGGAAAAACCTGGACGATCCATGTAAAAGAAGCCCTGCACACGACCCTCGACCGCAACCTGCAGCTCATCTCGGAGAGCATCGGTTTTTTGCGGCAGCAGGGCAAAACCGTATTCTACGATGCGGAACATTTTTTCGACGGATTCAACGCCGATTCCCAATACGCTCTTGCCACGATTTCAAGGGCAATCGAGGCCGGGGCCGCATGCGTCATCCTGTGCGACACAAACGGAGGATCGCTGCCGGGTCAAATCCGAAACGTTATAGAAGCCTTCAAGCAGACGTTTCCCGATGCCCCCTTTGGAATCCACGCTCATAATGACTCCGGCCTTGCCGTCGCAAACTCCCTTACGGCCGTCGAGATGGGCGCAATCCAGGTCCAGGGAACGATCAACGGGGTCGGCGAAAGATGCGGCAACGCGGACCTTTGTTCCGTAATAGCCAATCTGTGCCTGAAAATGGGACACG
The DNA here is from genome assembly GCA_963826655.1 of uncultured delta proteobacterium. Lineage (GTDB taxonomy): Bacteria > Desulfobacterota > Syntrophobacteria > Syntrophobacterales > Syntrophobacteraceae > SbD1. Next base: position 30,092 of record CAWGZP010000077.1, on the reverse strand, counting down.
CCTGCCTGCAACCGGAGGCACTCAAGAGACTGCGGCAGGTAAGCCGGTTCATTCTCGAACTGGCGAATACCCCCTCAAACCGCTATCAACCGTTTGTGGGACGAAGCGCTTTCGCACACAAGGGGGGCGTACACATCAGCGCGGTTGAAAAAAACCCGTGCACGTACGAACACATCGACCCCGCACTTGTCGGCAACAAACGCAGAATCCTGATATCGGACCTTTCCGGGCGCACGGCAATCAAGCGAAAAGCCGAGGAATTCGGTCTCAAGCTTTCTAAGAGCGACCCGGTTGCCATGCAGGTGCTCGAAGAACTAAAGGACCTCGAAAACCAGGGATTTCAATTCGAAGCCGCCGAGGCCAGTTTCGAACTCCTGGTCAATAAAACGATGGGTAAGAGCAAGAAATACTTCGAGCTTGTCAGCTTCCGGGTAATCGATCAGAAACAGAGCGAAAACAAGGAGCCTGTTGCCGAGGCGACCATCCAGGTCCGCGTGGGGGGGCAGTTCGAACATACCGCGGCCCTTGGCAGCGGCCCGGTCAACGCACTCGACAAAGCCCTGCGGAAATCTCTCAAGAAGTTCTACCCTGAGTTAAAAGACATGGAACTGATCGACTATAAGGTGCGCGTGCTGCCCGGCGATCCAGGCACCGCGGCAAAGGTGCGCGTGCTCATCGAATCGACCGACGGACGGGACCACTGGGGTACGGTCGGCGTCTCGCACGACATAATCGAGGCAAGCTGGCAGGCGCTCGAGGACAGCATCAACTACAAGATGTACAAAGCCGAAAAGGCCAACGGCGTCCCAAAAACCGGGGAGGGGAAAAGAACGGAGTAGAGTATTTGCTTCACGATGGCAGTGGTGAAGCAAATAGAATTGGTCTTTAAAGACTTGGCGGCTGCAAGCCTCCGACCCATAAATCTCCAAGATTAATCTCGATCTCCTGGAAGGGCTCTATCCGCACCTTGTCGTTTTCAGCAAAGCTCGCCAGCAGGGACCATCTACCGGATTCGAGTTTGAAGGCGTCCATAGTCATGACAACGGGATCAACCAGCCAGATATGTCCAACGTCATGGCGGGCATAGATGGGCATTTTTTTGATTTTGTCGGTGCGAAACGTATTTGGTGAGAGGATTTCGCACACCCAATTCGGAGCCACGGAAATCCAGTTATGATCTTCTTCAACCGGAAATCTTTCTCTTTTCCAGCCTGCCAGGTCTGGAACCAGGGTATGCTCTCCCAGCCCTATTTCCGGTTCGATAAGGATGATCCATCCTCCTGGACCTCCACTTTCACCAAATTGATAAGGAGGCCCTATTTTATATCCCAGGGATGAAGCCGCGCTAACGTGCCGCCTCGATGGCCTGGGGGTGACAATCAGTTCACCATTGATGATTTCTCCGATTGCGTTTTCAGGAATCGTATAAAGATCCCCATAGGTTGCTTTCTTTTTTGCCAGCTCGCTCATGACCGTCCTCCCCGTTGATACCTATATACACACTCTCCACTTTTTGGAAAGGTGGCGACCAGTCTTTTTGCGCCGGCTTTGGCCCCGTCGGAATTTTGTCCACGCCATCCGGCCTCAAAACCGGGCGTCGCCGGCATACCCGGTCAGCTCCGCGTAGCCCTCTCCCGTTACAGGCCCGGCCCTGTGCCCCGGCGCCTTCAGCCCTGACGGATCCTTCCCAGTAGGTGACGTTCGTGCTGCCTTGGGTTTGCATCTCCTGGTCGGCCATATTCGGGATAATGTTTAGGCGCAGACCGAGAGGGATTACCTCCAACAGCCATGAGGCCGGGTAGAGCGCCCCCGTGTGAGGGCTCCTCCATTCCGCGAGAGTCCTGAGGCGAAAGTCCCCGGAAACAAGCCGGGTGGCTCTTCCTTCTTTATCTACGAATGTGGCGCTCGATACGGGGCTGTGGGCGCCGTCTTTCTCGCGCATAAGGTAGATCATCAACTCGCTCCCGTCGGAAAGTTGCAGGCCGAACCAGTCCCAACCGGCGAATCGAGGGTTCAGCGGTGTGCTCGAAAATTCGTGGTCCATCCATGCGGTCCCGTGAACGCGGATTTGGCGCCCGCCCACGGCCAGCTCGCCTGACGCCTCCAGGCGGGGAACCGAGTAATAGCAACTCGCCTCCCCGGGGTCTTCTCCCTTCCTGCTCCAGCCCGCCTCGCCATGTGCAACCGGTTCTTTGCGGGGGACGAGATCAAGGCTGAACGAAAAATCGGCGGCTTTGGCGGTAAGGTGATGGAGTTCGGGTGAAATCGCCGCATTGCCGCCACCTGCGAACACCTCGAACCGGTCCTCAGCCTCCCTTGTGCCGGCAAGACCCAGGGCCGCCCGGGACATCTTGTCGCAATGGTGGAATTCATTGGATGAAAGGTCCGACAGGGCGGCATGAACGATAAATACCTGGTCCGCGCGCCACGCCGATTGTCTACCGGAACTGACACTTTTCTTTTGGGGCGGAACTGTGCGAACCCGGAAAAAGGTAAGTTCAATTCCGTAACGGGCGCCGTCTTCGGCATGCAGGTTGCCCGTGTAGTACCACCACTCGATTCGGTAGTCGGGGTGAGAAGCATGGTCCCGGGGAAAACTGAAGTTACAGGGGCCGGAGACGGACGGATACTCGGCAGCAAAGGCGATTTGCTGAGTGCAAAATATTGCGGCCGCAAGAAAGACCGGGGCGAGAATCCGACTGAGTTTTCCCCTCTCGTTTTTCTCCATCTTCGCTCCGTTGAAATATGCCGGTAAGTACTTAGAATTTAAACAGATAAAGCGATATGGCCTGAAATGCTCATGAAGATAAACGAATAAAGGAGTGCCGGATGGAAAGTACGTGGATAGAGTGTACGCAGTGCGAGTCCCTGCCGCCTGAGCTGAAGGAATACTCCATCAAATCATGCCGCATGTGTGGCGCCCTCGATTGCGACGAGTGCCTCAACGAGGCAGGGTACTGTGTGTCGTGCAGCGAGAAAATAGATTATTCTAAAGAGGATGCGATCCCCGTGTGATGTGAACACCGCCGGTTATCTAGATCTTTTTTTCCATAACCAGCCGGGTGAAATGCTCAAAAGAACGATCATAAGTCCTCTCTGCATCCGGAGGAAAGCAGCAAGCGGGCAGCTGCCTGTTCTTCAGGTGGTGCTCGATACACTCACAACAAAAACCCTTGTTAGGGCATCCGTTGTAGCTGCACGCGCACTGGCCGGAATGTTGTTCTTTCCTGCATTCCATCAGTGTGTTGCAGCCTCATGAGAGTCCGGGGCATCTTTGACGCCTCTTATAAGTGCCGCCACGAGGAGGCAAAAAAGGATGGCCTCCCAGATGACCACGGCCGTGTAACTTTGAGTCAGCCCATAAATGATCCCGCCGCCGACAATTGCCGGAACTCCCGAAAGAACTACCATTCCGAAAACCCAGGGCCATTTCATCAGCATCTCCATCTTTTTTAAGATACGCTGGATGAGTGCGGAGGCTTGAACATCTGAATGCTTCAATGCCTTCCTGCACCACCCCGCATCTTGGCTTCCTAGCATAGGCCCTTCAAGTTTTCAATATTTTTGTACGGGCGTTGGACTGAATGGCGCGCCTTGCCGACGCGTTCTCCGGAGGGGAAGATAAGACAGATCGTCTTCACTGCTTCCTGATCGGTATTCTAAAAGGTCAATGCTAACAGTGTCATCGTTGCACCCCAAAAAAGAGGAGCCGCTCTTCACTAATCACTATTTACCAGTCGCCATTGACGGCTTCTTGCTCAATCATTCTCGTCGCCCCCCCCGGTGTGTTTTCCGCAATCTATCCCATACTTTTTGATCTTGTAGTGGATAGCCCTGCGGCTTATTCCCAGAAGATTGGCGGCTTCCTTTTGAACATTGCCTGCCTGTTGAAGCGCTCGCAGAATCGCGTTGCGCTCACTTTCCTCAAGGGAGAGCGAGGAAGTATCGCCTGCTGCGGCCGGGGACTTCTGAGGCGCCTCCGGAAGCCCCGAAAGGCTCAGATCGCTCTTGCGCAGCACACCGTCTCGGCACAAAACCACACCGCCCTCCAGTGCATTCTTGAGTTCCCTCACGTTTCCCGGCCAGGGATATTCAACGAGCCATTTGATCGTTTCAGCAGGTAGCTTGACAGGCGCAAGGTTCTCGTTTTTGCAGATGTTTTCAACGAACTGCTGCGCAAGGCTCGGTATATCCTCGCGCCGGTCCCGCAGGGGTGGAATCTTAAGGGTCACCACGCGGAGCCGGTAATAGAGGTCCTCACGAAATCTCCCGTCGACAACGTCTTCCGGAAGGTCGCTGTTGGTTGCCGAAATCACGCGGCAGTTCACCGGGATTTCCTTTAGGTCCCCGATCTTTCTGATCTTCCTGTCTTCCAGAAACCTTAACAGCCTCATCTGCATGTCCGGGGTGATATTTCCGATCTCGTCCAGAAAAAGCGTTCCCTTGTCTGCCGCCTCGATCAGCCCTTTCTTATCCTTGATTGCGTGGGTGAAAGCGCCGCGAACATGACCGAAAAGCTCGCTCTCCAGTAATCCGCTCGGCGTGGACCCACAATCTACGACCAGGAAGGGCTGCTCCCGGCGAGGTCCCCTCTGGTGGAGAAGCCGTGCGATCCGCTCTTTGCCGACCCCGCTCTCGCCAAGAATCAAAACGTTTACGTCGCTTCTGGCAAGACGATCGACCAGATCGTACAACTCGCGCATTGCCGGGCTTTTACCGCCCCAGAGCGACTCGCTCAAAGGAGGCAGCGTATCGAGCGTGGGCCTTGGCCCGCTTTTTTTGAGGACCTCCTGGACCTTCAAGATCAGTTCCCGCCCATTGAAAGGCTTCGTCAGGTAATCGATAGCCCCCGCCTTAAGAGCCTTTACGGCATCGGGAATCGTTCCGTAGGCCGTCAGAAACATTACCGGCAACCCCGGGAGGGCCTCCTGAGCGGCGGAAAAAAGGTCCATCCCTCCCATACCGGGCATTTTTACGTCGGTGATCATCAAATCGACAGGCTTGCTTTTGAGCATCTCCAGGGCCTCCTCACCGCCCGTAGCGGTCAGGACCTGGTAATCGATCGAAGAAAGCCTCGCCTCCAGAACGGCCAGGATGTTCTGGTCATCATCGACCACAAGAATTATTGGCTTGGTGGAAATCTTCATCTAAGGGCGCAGGCGGTCACGGAGTGGCTTCCTGCTTCTTCTCCTGGTATTTGCGATGTATTTCCTCAAGGGATTCCATCTGATGACGGAGTCGTCGGATTTCACGTTCGCGCAAATCGAGCTTTGACCGGAGGCTTTGCATTTCCTTCTCCTTCATCTGGAGAACTCCCCTGGTTTCGGCGTCTTTGGCGGATCTGCCGACCTGCTTTGCCGGCCTGCTTTCGGGCGCGTCCTTTAACGCGGGCTCGAGCCGCAGCAGAAGAGGAGTCAAAAGTCTCGGGTCTTCGCATGTGTGCGCGGAATTGACCTGCCCGCTCCATTTCTGCCAGGAGGAAAGAGCGTCCAGGTATTCGTCGTGGGTGTGGGCGAGAACGAGCTTTACAGACGCAAGCCCAAAGAGGGCCTGCCGGCTGACCTCAGGAGACTGCGCGCTCTCGCTGAGCATCCCGAAGGTACTTCTCGCCCTGCTATAGTCGCCCGCATTGAAAGCGCTCACGGCCTCCTCAAGATATTTTTGCTCGACTTCCCGGCGAATGGACTGAGTTGAGGCCGATTCTTCTTCGGCAGCCCACGCGAATGCTAACGTGCCGGAAATTACGAAAAAAACAACGAGTCCAAGAACGATAAACCTGCACCGGATTCCCATCTTCAGGACCATCCTTCATACTTTCGGATATACAGGAAGAGTGAAGCTGAAGGTACTTCCCTCACCCGGTTTGCTGCGAACGCCAATTTCGCCTCCGTGCGCCTCGACTATGTACTTGGAAATGCTGAGCCCCAGGCCGACCCCGTCTACCTGCTCCCGGACGCCGGAAGCCCTGTAGTATTTATGAAAGACAAGGGTTTGCTCTTCCTCGGGTATCCCCTGGCCGGTGTCGCCGACCGAGAATACCAGGTTCGAGGCAGGCTCGTCACGCCTTACCGAAACCAGAATATAGCTTCCATGTGCGGAGAACTTTATAGCATTTCCTATCAGATTGAGCAAAACCTGCTGCATGTTATCGGGATCACAGTAAAATTCAGATATTGTCGGGTCGATGTCCGCCTGAATGGAGATATCCCTCGCCTCGGCGGCTGGAAGCAATCGTGATATGGCGCCCTCGACAAATTCACTGAGGTCGATCGGCCTCGGATGGATTTCAACTGCCCCGGCCTCCAGGCGTGATATCTGCATCAGATGGTTTAACAACGTTGTAATGCGCTCCAGTTCATGGCTGGCGATCAGCAGGAAGCGCCTCTGTTTTTCATTTATATCTCCCATGACTTCTTCTGCGATCAGATTCACCGATTCGCGGATTGAGGTCAGAGGAGTTCGGATTTCGTGGCTGAGCGTCGAGATAAAATCCGACCTCATGCGCTCCTCTTCCGTGAGACGGGCGGCCATGTCGTTGAAAGCGCCCGCGAGGACGCCGAATTCGTCATTTGAATAAATACGGATGGGATCGGTCAGCCCCGAACGTGACATGGCTTTGATCCCCCGTCGCAGTTCGCGAAGCGGGCGGCTCATCCCGAAGCTAAAGCCTATTACCCCGATCAACCCGACCAACAGGGAGGCCGAGACGCCGACAAAGCCCCATTGTACCGCGTTGCGGCCCTGGCTGTTGAGATTCTTGACCATGCTCTCGATCTGCTGCTCGTTTGCCGCCCTGGCTTTCTGAATCTTCTCCACCCACTGGTTTATCAACTCTTCGCTGAGCCATGGCACATCGGAATGTTCCGCTTCGCCCTCTTTGGGGTGCTCGGATGAAAACTGCTCCCGGTACTCCCGGGAAAGGCCATCCCAGGGGCTGTCCCCATTGCCTCCGGTACCAAGCCACAGGATTTCGTAGAGGTTGGCTTCGTATTCTTTTTGACCGGCTGTAAAGTATTCCTTATACTCTTCTTTTTTCAGAAGATCGTATTTTTTTTGATTTTCCGCCATCCACCAAAGCGTATCTATCATCTTCTTGGATGCCGTCGAAATGCGGTAGTTCCGATTGGTGATATCCTCGGAAATCTTGCCCAGTTCATGAATATGCACGAAAAGAGTCAGAATGGTCCCGTAGAAAATAAGGCAGGCCAAAAGATACCAGGCAAAAAGCTTGACCCGTATTCCAAATTTCATTTTCATAGGCTCTTGGCTGCTCTCCGTTTGTGTCAGGCCGGATAACGGGGTAATGGGCCATTTGACGCCGGTAATAGTAAATCATCGGAAAAGCATCGAAAAGCGAAAAGTAACCGAAGAGCCGGCCAGTTTCCCGCTCTTTTCTCCCGAATAAAGCGCCTGCTCTTTTGCAGGGTGGGTGGAGACAGCGAACCCATCGCTTCCTTATCGGCGCCACGCGCCGTTTTCAGCCTGAAGCGCGGGGTGGACACGTCTAAACCGCCCCTGCCAACAACGTCATATCGGCCGGCATCTTGAACGATTGTGAATAAAAAAAGTGAAATGTATTTATCCCGCCTCTATTTTTCATTACACTATCTTTAGTCCATCTTGGAAGGAGAAGGGTGCCTTCCGTCTTCATTGATTCCACAAACATTGGAGAACGACTATGCCCTACGATAACGTACTCGTGGAAAAAGAGAATCTCATCGGTACGATAACGCTCAATCGGCCCGAGGACATGAACACTTTCAACATCCCTTTTGCCCGGGACTTAAACGATGCCCTCTGGGAAATGGAGAAGGACCCGGAGGTCCGCGTAGTCGTGATCAATGCTGCGGGCAAACATTTTTCCACCGGGATTTCTCTTACGGAATTCAAGAACAAGACCCCCAAGGAGTACCGGGAGTTTATCCACCTGATGGATGAGCACAATCACACCATCGCCAGGATGAATAAACCGGTGATCGCCTCCGTTAAGGGCTATGCCCTCGCAAATGGCGCCGGCCTCTCCTTTGCCTGTGATTTGACAGTCGCAGCCGATGATGCCAAATTCGGGACCACTGCCATCAATGTCGGCCTGATTTGTCTTGGTCCGGCGGCGCCGCTTGCACGAAACCTCGGCAGGAAAAAAACCCTTGAAATGGTCCTCACGGGAGATACTCTCACGGCGGCCGAGGCGGAAAGGCTGGGGCTGGTCAACAAGGTGGTGCCAAAGGACCAGTTGGATGCGGCCACCATGGAACTGGCATCCAAGTTGGCCGCCAAGAGCCCGCTTGCCCTTCAGATCGGCAAGAAAGGAATTTACGGCGCCGAGGATGTTCCTTACCACCAGGCACTCGACTCCCTGGGTGAGCTTTTTGCCGCCCTTTGCAGTACCGAAGACGCCGAAGAGGGGGTAAAGTCGTTTCTGCAGAAGAAAAAACCGGAGTGGCGCGAACGCTGACCGCCGATAAATCGAGAACCGGGTGCACGCGATCGTCAACTCGAATAATCCTAAAGAGGCGTCTTCGCAGTTTCGCGTGAAATAATTCAGGCCCTGCAAGACGGGGCATCGAGGTGGCCGATGAGCATCAAAGAAACAATGGAACAATATGGATTTCGTATTTCGGCAAGTTGCGCAGGGAAAGCCACGTATACGAAACGGTTCAAATATAACGGAAAGCGCGCTTACATCGAAGTGTCGGATACAAGCGGGGAAAACTTGCCCGTTACGCTGGATGAGCCCGTTCGGGTGGTAATATATGACCCCATGTCAGGGGACGAACTCGAGCCCGGCAGGGAAGTCGATTCCCTGAGGTCTTACCTGGAATCGATCGAGGAATCGGTTAACCCTGAGAGGGCTGAAGGCTGAACCGCCTCGGTCTGGGGCGGACCTGGTGAATGGCGGGCAAATTTCTTGTACCCGGCCAATTCGACATAAGGAGAAAAAGGTTTTGGAGAAACGTGAACTTGTGATCCTAGGCGCCGGCCCTGCCGGCCTAACGGCGGCAATTTACGGAAGGCGCGCCGGGCTCGATGTACTGGTCCTGGAGAAGGGCCTGCCCGGTGGACAGGTAACCATTGCCAGTGAGATAGAAAATTTTCCCGGCACCATTCATGCCACGGGCCTGGATTTGGCCGAATCCTTTCGTGCCCACGCGCAGCACTTCGAGGTGGAATTCCGGACAGCCGAAGTAACGGGCCTGGAGGTTCGCAACGGCACAAAGGTCGTGGTGACCGGTAAGGGTGAAATCGAGGCCGAAGCCGTCATCATCGCAACAGGGGTTAAATACAGGAAGGTCGGTTGCCCGGGGGAGGGCAAGTTCACCGGGCGGGGCGTCAGTTACTGTGCCGTATGCGACGGGGCCTTTTTTAAAAATGAGGTCATTGCGGTCATTGGCGGTGGTAATGCGGCTGTGGAGGAGGCGGTTTACCTCACCCGGTTTGCATCCAAAGTCTACATCATACACCGGCGCGATGCCTTCCGTGCCCATCGCACAGCCCTTGAGCAAGCGTTTTCCAACCCTAAAATCGAACCGATCCTGGATACGGTCGTGGAGTCCATTGAAGGCGGCAATGCGGTGGAAAAGCTCGTGCTCAAAAACGTAAAAACCGGTGAGATTTCCGATCTGCCGGTGACCGGGGTGTTCATATTCGTCGGTATTGAGCCCAACGCCGAATTTGCCATGGGGGCAGTGGAAACCCTCAAAGGCGGATGGATCGTCACCGATCGGAAAATGGAAACATCCGTTGAAGGCATCTTTGCCGCCGGAGATGTGCGAGACACTTTCCTGCGCCAGATTGTGACCGCCGCCGGCGACGGGGCATCGGCCGCCATGGCTGCTTATGCCTATATTACCGAGCAATTGCACCTTCAGTCACTTCTGCTCGAGCCGATCAAAGTTTTTGCCCTCTTTACGTCGAGCATTGATGAGGAACAGATCAAACTGGCGACCGAAGCCGAAAGGCTCCGGGACCTGACCGGCTTGCCCATTGCGCTGATAGACGGTTACCGCAATGCCCGCATGACGGAAAAACTGGGCCTCACCGAGCTGCCCGCGATGGTCGAACTCAACTCCGGCCGCGTGGTCCGTTGCAGCGTGGTGCGCCATGCTGAAAAAATCAAGATATTCTGCACTCTGTAAGCGGCCCTGGCTGGAGGCGGGAGCCCGCAAGAGGCTGAAGAATATCCGGGAGGGCAATATCTAAAACATATTGCACACCCTTTGTTTCAGATCTCACAAATGGCATCCTTAGCGTCTTAACCAGACATGAACCGCTATCGGCTTATCTCCGGGACTGTGACGCTTTGGCGTGAAGCGATTCGGTTTCATCCTCACTCTTGTTCAGGCGGAACGCGAAAGGACCCTTCGCGGACGGAGATTGGATTACTATCCGGCCATTGCGATGAAATCTTCTTTGCTTCCCGCTTTTTGCTTTTTGCCCCATGTGCGCCGGACTTGACCGGACCGCGAACTGTGGTAAAGAGATACAATTCTTGGCGCGATCCGAGCGTTGCATGGCCGGTCTTACCGGTCGTGCGGATGGACGGTTATCGCACCTGACCCCACACGATAGTCTTTATAGGAGAGATTTTTATTTATGATGAATTTATTCAAATGGTCCTTCATAGCACTCATCGGATGCGCAGGAATCGGGGCTCTTTCGGGGGGCGCCGTGCATGGCGCGGATGTCCCGGCTATTGCCGTCGCCCAAACCAACTATAATTTCGGGGAACTTTCCGAAACGGCGCCGTTTTCTCATGATTTTATTGTAAAAAACGAGGGAACAGCCACTCTTAATATAAAAGATGTTCAGCCCAGTTGAGGCTGCACGATTGCCCGCTTTGACCGGGTAATCCCTCCGGGTGCGGAGGGAAAAGTCACTTTGCAGCTAAATCTTCACGGGTTCCAGGGGTACGTCAAAAAAACGGCAACGGTTGTGAGCGACGACCCTTCAAATCCACGCCTGGTCGTGGAAGTGGACGGCACAGTCAAACCTCTGATAGAGGTTCGGCCCGAGAAAATCGTTTATTTCCAGGGAATGGCAGATAATCTTACGGAAAAAACAATTGACATTATCGCGGCCTCGAAGCCTTTCCATATCCTCAAAGTCGAGGACGATCTCAACAAAAAGGCAGTATACAAGCTTAAGACCGTAACGGACGGAACGCACTACCGGCTCACAATTTCCAATAACACTCCCCAGGGAAATTACAGGGGCACTATCACTCTGCATACCGACTACGCCGAAAAGCCCGAGGTCACCATCTGGGTTAACGGTCTCGTTGAAGGCGAAATCGGGATCAGGCCAAACGTGCTCGTCATCGGACGGTTGTCCCACGACCAGGGGGTGCTTTCCGGGAGGGTCCTTGTCGTAGATAATAAAAAAAGGCCCTTCAAGATCGTGAAATGCACTTACGACGAAAAGATCATCCAGGTATCGCAGACACCGCTGCTGGGCGACTCGGGGTTCAGCCTGGAGGTTATCCCCAGGATGGAGAACATACCTTCCGGCAGTCGGCTTGAGACTCCACTGACTGTTGAAACCGATTCCGGCAGGGAGGAAAAATTGGTAGTGCAGATCAAGGTGATCAATCTGGGGCCTGCGGCCAATACTAAAAACTAAAAAGAAAACTTAAAACTAAAAACTGCGGTTCTTGTTGAAGCTGAAGACAATCCTACTTATAATTGCGGGCGATCTTCAGGGCGTTGCGGTCTCACGGCAAACCGGAAGGTTTGCCCGCCGGACCCTGGGGAGCAGTCGGCGGGATGGAAGTCGAACGATAGCCCCCCCGCGCGAGGGGGGCGTGGATTGAAACAGCCTGATTTAATCATTCCGGGAGTTTTGCCCTTCAGGGGAGACTCCCTTTTTTACTTTGGCAGAGGATGGTGGCGCTAATGGGCGATATGACAGGGAAAATCATACTTTTGTCCTGCTTTCTGGCCGCGCTTGTGGGCGTTGTCGCTTTTGACGGGGATTGCGCACGGGCGAGCCAGCAGCCGGGTACCTCGGACCAGGCCGAAAAACGCACTGCACTGGTAATCGGAAATGCAGGCTATGCTTCGGGGCCTCTTCGAAATCCTATCAATGACGCACGCACCATGGCGAAAACGCTCGAAAGCCTCTCCTTCGAGGTCACGCTGAGGGAAAACCTGGACCAGAAACAGATGAAGTCCGAGATCCAGTCTTTCGGGGAGAAGCTCCAGAAGGGCGGTGTCGGGCTTTTCTATTACGCGGGGCACGGGATCCAGGTGGATGGGCACAACTACCTTCTGCCCGTCGGTGCTGCTATCGAGCATGAAAAACAGGTTCAATACGAGGCTGTCGATATGGGCGCGGTATTGAGCGAAATGGACTACGCCCATAACCGAATGAATATCGTCGTCATCGATGCGTGCCGCGACAACCCTTTTGCCCGAAGTTTCCGGTCCGTTTCGCAGGGGCTTGCCTCTGTAGACGCTCCGACCGGCACGCTGATAGCCTACGCGACCGCACCGGGTTCTGTGGCCAATGACGGACAGGGTGAAAACGGCATCTATACGGGAGCGCTCATAAAGACCATGGTCCAGCCGGGCCTGAAAATCGAAGACGTCTTCAAACAAGTGCGCTCGGCGGTACGCGAGGCAACCTCCGGCAGACAGGTGCCCTGGGAAGCTTCCTCGCTTGAAGGTGATTTTTATTTTCTTGGCCCTCCCGCCAAGGCCGTCCCGGCACAGATTGCCTCGCTTACACCTTCGTCAAATCCTCCCGCCGGCGCAATTGAGCGTTCGGCTACCGGAACGGTTGAGGAACCGGCCTCGCGCAGCGAAAAATCTGTCAGGAGCGTCAAGACCTGGAAAGAGCCTGTTACGGGGCTGGAGTTCGTGTGGGTCCCCGGCGGATGCTACCTCATGGGCAGTCCAAAAAGTGAGAAAGAGCGGTCGGAAGACGAGGGGCCGGTCCACGAGGTTTGCGTCGATGGGTTCTGGATGAGCAAGACAGCGGTGACAAACAGGCAATTCAGGCAATTCCACAAGGAGCACGACAGCAGGGATTACCGGGGCCATTCGCTTAACGGCGACAGTCAGCCTGCGGTGTTTGTGAGCTGGCGGGACGCCAACAACTTTTCGCAGTGGCTGACAGGTCAAAACGGCGGCCAATACAATTTCCGGCTGCCAACCGAAGGGGAATGGGAATATGCGGTTCGGGCCGGCTCAGATAAGTCGAGGTATTGGGGGGAAGACACCTCCAGGGCCTGCCTATACGAAAACATCGCCGATTATACGGCTGAAAAGCAGCTCGGCCTCAAAGCGGTTCACGAGTGCGACGACGGCTACGCCGCCACTGCCCCCGTGGGCTCTTTCCAGCCGAACGCTTTCGGCCTCTACGATATGCTGGGCAATGTGCTGCAGTGGTGCGCGGACGTCTATGGGGTGGATTCGTATGTGCGCCACGACAGAAACAATCCGCAGATTACAGATGAAAGCATGGGACAGAGTCGCGTGATTCGAGGCGGGTGCTGGCATGGTTCGGCTGATTCCACTCGTTGTGCTGCTCGCCGCAGTGGTCTGCCCGACGGTATGAGCGACGATATCGGGTTTCGAATAGTGCGCGAGCCTTGACAAACTCCCTTGTTTTGGTCTTAGCTCAATTGGTTTGCTCTGATCTCAATTGGTTTGCTCTGATCTCAAAATGTTTCTAAAAAGAAAGGCCCAGGAATGAAAGTCGTCGGATTCAATGCAAGCGCGAGAAAAGACGGCAATACAGCCATTCTAATCAATTATGTCTTCGGGGAACTCGAAAACGAAGGCATTCAGACCGAGTTGGTGCAGCTTTTCGGCAAGGATATGGCCGGCTGCAAGGCATGTTGTAAATGCTTTGCCAACAAGGACGATCACTGCGCCATTGATAACGATTATTTGAACGAGTGCATCGATAAGATGATGCAGGCGGATGGAATAATACTGGGTTCGCCTACATATTTCGCCGATGTGAGCACTTCGATGAAGTCCCTTATCGACCGGGCCGGCTTTGTGGCAAAGGCCAATGGCGAAATGTTCAGACGAAAAGTCGGGGCTGCGGTCCTGGCCGTTCGCCGCGCGGGTTCAATCCACGCCTTCGATTCCATTAATCACTTTTTCCTGATCAGTCAGATGATCGTTCCGGGGTCAAACTACTGGAACATGGGGATAGGATTGGACAAAGGAGACGTGGAAAAGGACAGCGAGGGGATCCAGACGATGAAAGTCCTTGGGCGTAACATGGCCTGGCTGCTCAATAAGATAAAATCATGAACGGGAGGGGACCAGCGCCCCACCTCGATCCATCTCCCGGGGGAAAAATTATGAAATTCAGAAAAACGTCGTTAGCCGCAGCATTTTTCGTGCTGTTATGCCTTCAACCCGTCATGCCCGGCGGGGGGGCGTGCCTGTCCCTGGCCGCCGAAGAGGCGTCTCCGGACGCAAACGTCGATTTTCGCTGGGCTTTCGCGGCCATGTCGGTTCAAGACGGGAAGAACATCATGCGTTCGGTGACCCAGGACATGGCACTCGAATCAGGCGACCAGCTTAAAATGATGGTCGAGTTGCAGCGAAAATGTTTCGTCTACCTTTTTCATGAAGGCCGGGAAGACGGCATCAAACTGCTTTTCCCCTACGCGCTCCAGCAGTTTGAAGGGGACTATCAGCCCAACCGCAGATACTATGTACCGCGTGGGGACGGATGGTTCAGGCTTGACCAAAACGCGGGCCGCGAAGTGTTTTATCTTATAGCATCTTCGAAGCGCCTGGATGACCTGGAAAAGGCCTATGCACGCTATGACGGCGCCCAACCCGCCTCTAAAGCCGAGGCAGCCGGGGCGCTTCTCGATAAGATACGGGAACTGAGACGGGAACACCGCGAACTGACCTCACCCGCCGAACGGCCGGTTCCCATCGGAGGCGCCCTGAGATCCGTCCAAAAAGTCGAAGACCCCAACCGGTTCGACATCGCGGCTTTTGCCGACGAGGTGGTCTCGACCGGCTTCGTGGCCAGGACTTATTCTATTGAGCACAAGTGAGCGGAAGCGGAGCCGGACTTATCTCCTATCGGCAATCGCCGCGCTGGGAATTGTTCAACTTCTCTCCCTGCTTTTTCCCGGACCCTTCGAAACCTGGAATTCCCAGGTCTACGACGGGTTCTTTTTGATCCGGTCCTCGATCCGCGCGTTCAGACCCCCCTACGACGGCACCGTAGTTCACATAGACCTGAACGACACCGCCGTGCGGAAGCTCAAAACCTACTACCTGAGCCGTTCCCAGTACGCCCAGGTGATTCGGAACCTCGCCGGAATGCACGTTGCGGCCCAGGCCTACGATGTGATTTTTGCAGCCGGCACCAATCAAACGGACGACGAGTCGATAATCACGGCGGCGGGGCAGGCCGGCAACGTCTATTTCGGCATGGCGATGGCCCTGGGGGCTTCGAGTGAGGTGCGCCCCGAGCACGTAGCCCCGGAAATTGCCCAGTATCTGGAGCAGACGAAGTGGAAGGTCAAGGTTGAGGGCGATGCGGGGGAGCTATACGCAGGGACAAAGCCGTTGATCACCTTCCCGCCCCTTGCGCGGGCCGCCGAAGGGATCGGGTTTCTCAGCCTCAAAACCGACCGGGACGGAGTAATTCGCCGGGTGCCCCTGCTCGTCCGATGCGAAGGCGGGTTCTATCCCAGCCTGCCGTTCCGCCTCGTTTGCGGCTACCTGGGTGTTGGTCCGGAAAAAATCACCATAAAGCCCGGCAGCCATATCCGGATCGAAGGTGCAAAAGTTCCGGGGGGAAAGCCCCGCGACCTCCTCATCCCGATCGATAGGAATGGCTCGATGATAATCAATTTCATCGGCCCCTGGGGGGAGATGCGCCACTACGGTTTTGAGCAGATCCTTTCGGCATCGGACGACCGGGACACTTTCGATCTCTGGACCGAAGAGCTTTCGGGCAAAATTGCCATTGTCTCCGACGTCTCTACGGGGGCCACAGACCTCGGGGCCGTACCGGTAGACATTAATTTCCCGCTGAGCGGGCTGCATGCAAACGTGATCCAGACCATCCTGTCAGGAGCCTTTCTGACGCAGATGGGCCGAACCGGCATGTTGGCGATCGAACTGGCTATGATGGCGGCCATTTTTATTTTGTCCACGCGCCTGTCACCGTTCTTTTTTACCGGCGGCGCGGCGCTGCTCATCGTCTGCTACGTGGCTGCGGCACTCGCCCTTTTCCTCCAACGAGGGCTGATGCTCGACACCGTGTGTCCCGTGATTTCGGGCGCCGCCGCCGCTTTGCTCATTATGTCTTTCCGGTATTTTCACGACTCCAGGGAAAAGGATGTCCTGAGGAGGTCTTTCGAGTCCTATTTCCCACCCTCGGTCGTCAAAAGGATCCTTGCCGACCCGGCGATGATCAGCAGGGGGCAGAGAAAAGAGCTGACCATTCTTTTCAGCGACATCAAGGACTTTACCGCGCATTCCTCCACGTATTCACCCGACCGGATTCGGGGATTTTTGAATGACTACTTCGAAACGATGGTGGATGTTGTTTTCAAATACAAGGGGACTGTCGATAAATATATCGGAGACGGCCTGATGGTCTTCTTTGGAGACCCGGAACCGGCGCCGGACCATGCCCTGAGATCGGTCCAGGCGGCGATCGAGATGCAGCAGAAGGCGCGGGAACTGAGCCGGCGGTGGGTCGGTGAAGGCGGTTTCCCTGTGCAGGTGCGGATCGGCATCAATACCGGAGAGGTGGTCGTGGGCAACATGGGATCTTCGCGAAGATTGTCCTATACCGTGCTTGGTTCTGCCGTGAACCTGGCAAAGAGATTGGAGTCCAGCGCTCCAGTCGACGGTATCCTCATGTCCCAGAGGACCAGGGACCTCGTTGCCCCTTTTGTCGCCACGCGCCTTTTTGGCGAAATCCAGGTCAAGGGAGTAGCGGTCCCCGTTCGCACGTATGAAGCCGCCGTTCAATGATCCGGGAAGTTGGCGGCTCGGGGGACGGGGGGAGCATCGCGCAATCCCGCATTGCCTGAAATACTCCTGAAATTTTGTCTTCATCGATGATTTTCCATTCAAGGCTTTTCCCGGCAGAGCCGATATATCTATTGCTGGAAACCCCGGGGAGGTCGGCTTCTCATAAACCTCGGCCCCGGCCGTAACTAAAAACCAAAAACCGCAGATAAAAGGTTTCACTCTCGAATGGATTCTCACGGCTTGAGGCAAAATGCTTTGGAACGCGGCGCCGGGTTCGCCAGGGTCTTCCTTGCCATGCGGGTAATGGGAGTCTTTGCCCTCCTGCTGACCATAGGCTGTGCCGGCGGCTGCCTTGCGACTCAGATGAAGGCCGGTTCGTGCCGCCCGGTCCAGATGAACATGGATGTGTTTGCTCGTTCCTCAACCGGAGCGCATTGGATGGACAACATTTGCATTTTGCCTTTCAGCGCCCCCCCCGAAATGGGGGCTGCTTCAGGTTTTCTTACTTCGGCGTATCAGGCGAGGCTGTTACAGGGAGGCCCTTTTCGGCAGACTACGGCACTGGGCTATGAGGTCAAGTCGGATGATGAAGCCTTATGGTACGCCAGAAATGAGGGATTCGCTCTAGTGATGCGTCCCGCGCTGCTTTACATGTTGGATGGAACGGGGGCGTTGCCTACCGAACTCGATGTGCGGACCCGGATACTGGATGCCCGCACGGGCAAACTCCTCTGGGACGTCAAACAGTGCGGACGGTCCGAACCGGGGCCCGATATCGACCTCTACTGGAGCACTGTAGTCGGCCAGCCCGCCCAGAGATGCCAGGTGATAGCCGATAGGCTTGCCCAGCAGTTTACCGCATTCCTGGCCATGCCGCCCGAGAATTAGAGCTAAGGGAATTTTGAATTTATGGATTTCAATTTTGCCTGCCCCGATCCGGCACCGAAGTGCAGGTCCCGGATCGGGGCAGGATGGGAGAGCTTCGAGGCTTTCTATTTGGTAGCCATGCCTTGGTGGCTTATGGTAGAGTAAATAATGATAGCTCAATCCGAGACTGCGGTACGGGTCCTTGTGGCCGATGACGACGAGGTATTCAGGGAGATCCTGGCCGAAACGGTCGAGGAAGCCGGAGCAGCGGTCGAACTGGCTGCCGACGGCTTGTCGGCCCTTGAAAAATTGTCGGCCGGTGAGTTAGATATCCTCATCTCGGACCTTAACATGCCGAAGATGGATGGCTTGACCCTGCTAAGACAGGTCAGGACCGTGTATCCCCATATCCTGAGCATCCTGATAACCGGGTTCGGAAGCCTGGAGTCGGCTATCCAGGCCCTGCGGCTCGGAGCTTACGACTACATACAGAAGCCCTTCATGGTCGAGCAGGTGGCAGTAACGGTCCGCAACGCCGTCGACCGTGTCAGAACTTATAAGGAAAAAGCAGTTCTGCTTCGTGAGATAGAAGAGCTGCACAGGAGGGTCTATTCGCTTGAAGGCAATCATTATTCGGAGTGTCAGGTCTGTGACAGTTCGGGCAATCCGTTGAGAGGACCTCTACTGTCAAGTGTTCCGGGATTTAGGCCCGATGCTTTTCTCGAAAAGCCGCAGGGTAATCCGAATCGTGCGATTGCCTCCCTTGAGGCCTTAAAGGGGCTCAAGCGTGATGGCATCATTTCAGATTCGGAACTTAGCAGGTTAAAGCAACTCATAATTAAAAAAATAGAGTCCGGCAGGTTATGAAAATTTTGATCGTGGAAGACGATGTAATGCTCGGTGAGCTTTTACAGGAATGTCTGCTGCGTCTGGAACACGAGTATGTGCGGGTCTGCCTGTCAGGACAGGAAACCTTTAAGGCTATCGAGGAGCAGGCATTCGATTGCGCCTTCGTGGACCTGCGCCTGCCCGACATGGACGGGCTGTACCTCCTGACAATGCTAAAGCAGCGCGACCACGGCCTCCCGGTAGTCATGATGAGCGGCTTCCCGACGATGGACTATACTATCGATGCCATGCGCAAGGGGGCTTCGGATTTCCTCACCAAGCCCTTTACTCTCCATGATGTAGCGCTCACTCTCCAGCGAATCACAAAGGAAAAGCAACTTCTGTTGCGCAATCTCAGCCTTCAACTCGAAATCCAGGCCCGCAATGAACTCGAGCAGGCCAACCGGGAGCTCGAAAGAAGGGTGAACGTGCAGACAAAACTATTTCACATCTCCAAGGAGATGGACGAAATCCGCTCCAGCGAGGACCTTTATCCTAGAATCGTTCGGCTCGCCTCGACCCTTGAATCGGTTGAGAAGGTAAGTTTTTTCCTCTTGCCCCGGGAGGGGATGAGCTTTGTCGGCATGGCCGGCTGCGGATGGAAACTCGATGATTGCCGGCCTCAAGAACTGGGGATGTCAAAGGAGCGCATGCGGGAATTGCTGGGAAACGGCGCAAGCCATTGTGTGATCCTTCCCGGCGAAATTCGGTCCTCCTTTGAAAACGCGCCCAAAACGGACCGCATGGTTTCCTGCTGGCCTTTGCGGATCCGCGGGGAGCCCTTCGGCCTGCTGATCGCATCTCACAAAGACGGCGGGCCTTCGCTTTCCGAGGAAGAAACAAGGCTTTTCGACTTCCTGATCACGAAGGCGTCTTTGGCCGTCGAGAATATGGCGCTCTACGAAAGCCTCGTAAGCAACTTTTACGGAATCTTGAAGTCGTTGGTCAATGCCCTTGAAGCCAAAGATCTCTATACCGGCAAGCATTCTGAGAGAGTGACCCGTTATGCGACCGAGGTAGCCAGGAAATTGGGCTGTTCCGGCGCCCAGATCGAGTCTATGCAGACTGTGGGCTATCTTCACGATATCGGCAAAATAGGCGTTCGCGACAGTATTTTGAACAAACCCGGACCCCTGACCACCGATGAATACGAAATCGTGAAAAAACACCCCGCCATTGGCGATTCGATCGTATCCGAGCTGGGGCTTAGCCCCGAGGAAAGGTCGATAATCCGGCATCATCATGAACGATGGGACGGGGCCGGCTACCCTGACGGCCTCTCCGGAGAAGATA
The DNA here is from genome assembly GCA_963826655.1 of uncultured delta proteobacterium. Classification (GTDB taxonomy): domain Bacteria; phylum Desulfobacterota; class Syntrophobacteria; order Syntrophobacterales; family Syntrophobacteraceae; genus SbD1. The sequence goes on along the minus strand of CAWGZP010000077.1, from coordinate 10,071 downwards.
TTCCACTTCTTGCCAGAATAGTGAGTGTGGTCGACGCCTTTGACGCCATGACCTCGGAGCGGGCGTATCGGCATGCGATGTCTCGCGAGGAATCGATTGCAGAATTGTTGAGAAACAGAGGCAGGCAGTTCGATCCTTCCACTCTGGACGCGTTTCTGGAGATTATGAGCGGGACCAGGACCGGCAACCCGGGCTGATGCCTTTCCAACCCGGTTACAACACCAGGGTGCGTCGGTCGCCTCCTGCGCGGAGGCGAACAAACGAGAAAACTTCAAGATAAGCGAAAAATATGGATGGTGCTAAATCATCGGAAACTGAAGCACAGATAATCGAGCGATGCATCAGGGCTTTGTACGAAAAAGACCGGTTGAATTACTCGGGCAAATTCGTCCAGGGGTTTGTGCATAACGCCAACGGCCCTCTCCAGAACCTTACCATGCTCGCCGAGATGCTGGGATCGTGTATGGAGCTCCAGGACCGGACATTCAAGAGTAGTTCGGGCGAAAATGAAAAATGGACCGAACTACTGGGCAAGCAGCAAAGACGGCTGACCCAGATGCGGGAACAGATCTACAATCTGGCCGTAGAATTGCGGGAATTCATGCAGTTGCATGAAATCGAACGCTACGGGACGGAAATAGACATCAATGTTCTCATTACGAGGATGGCGAGGGTCTTTCGAGCCGACCTTTTCTTCAAACACCAGGTTAAATCCGAGCTGCGGCTGGCAAAAAATCTTCCCCACATAAAAGCCTTGGGCCGTGACATTGTCCCGGCCGTTTTCCATCTGTTCCATAACGCCATCATCGCCCTCAGGGGATCGCTAAAAAAGGAATTGATCGTCGAAACGGAGATGCAGGCCGACCAGATAGTAGTCAGCATAACGGACTCGGGTTGCGGACTGGCGAAGGAACAACATCCGGACGCTCTTTTTGAACTCTTCGAATCCGGATGGCAAAACATCGATGGTAAAGAAGCTTTCGAAGACCTTCACCTGGGATTTGGGCTCTATGCTGCAAGGCAGCTGCTGTTGCCCTACGGGTTTACGGTTGTCCTTGAAAAAAGAGACCCGGGGACCTCGGCCATTATCCGCATGCCTCTGGAAACCAAACCGGCATAAAATTCCTCGCCACGGAAATTCTTGCCCGAAGCGCTCCTTAAAGTCAGGGGCGGCAGGTCTTTGATATTGCCCCCCCGGGTTCGGGGGGGGCTGAATGGCAGCGCAGCCCACCGTCCTTACATTACTTTAGCCCAAGTCCAGCCCCTTGTGGGCGTTCTTTTTGGAACAGTGGTAACTCAGCGCATGTTTCGGGTTGATGAACTGAAAACCCTGGGAAAAGCGCAGTTCACCGCATTTTTTCGAACGCCCACCGGTTTGGCAAAGTATTTGCTTTTCATTATTTTCAACTTGGAATTTCATTATTCAGCTCAACGCGAGGTTTGACGGATCCCTATGAGAGTGGATAAAATCCAGAACGATCAGACCGTACAGCAGAGCCGGCAATCAACGGCTCCGAAGAGCACTGGCGCCGATAATGCGTTCAACCTGCTATTGCAGAGTGAAATATCGGGGTCCGGGGCGGAGAGTGTTTCAAATGACGCCACCTCCGGGACCCGGGACCTGTCGGGTCCCTTGAGTATCCAGTCCTTCATGCCTATCGGAGTGCAGGCCGCAGAGGCGTCGGACGCCCCGCAGGCCTCGCAGGTCCCGCAGGCCCTCGATGCGCTCGATGGCGCCCTGACGCAGCTTGACTCTTTGAGTAATGCCCTCCGGCAAAACAAATCTCCCAAGGAAATAAATGCCCTGCTCGAACAGGTAAACGCGACAACCGCAGGTCTGGATGACAAAATGAGCGGGCTTCCGGCGGATCATCCGCTAAAGGGCATGGCCGAAGAGTTGAAAGTTACGACTTATATGGAATCGCTCAAGTGGAATAGAGGCGATTATTTGTAGGCAACCGATCTGGGACGCTCATGTGATGAAGGGTAAAATGAAAGGGGCCGCGCTTCTTGTCTTCGTACTCACCGCCTGCCTGCTGGTCGTGGGCCAACGAACGTGCAAGGCTTCCGATTCGGATACAGCCGGGACAGTGTTGAAGACTGAAAGCAGTCAAAATCGGCCCGGCCCGGCGCCCAGCCTTCTTCTTGCCGTCCGCACCGATACGGAAGACCGGATTATATATGGCACCGACCCCGAAATGGAACGTGCAATGGATGAACAGGAGAAGTTTGAAAAAGAAAAAGAAAATAAAGCCTGGGAGATGTTGCAGCATATGAACGTTTATCAGGGCCTCGGTACCGGCGCCGCAAAACCTCCTGGTTCCACCCAACCGGACAGTCCGACTCAAAAATAGGCCTGCGTGCCGTTAAAGGGCATCTTCGCGAGAAAAACATTCCAAGAGTTCCCTACATGATTTCCTCATTAAATATACTGTTGATCCCCCATTTTGGGTCGGGCGGTAATAGCTTAATGTCGGGAAGCACGAGTGCACCCTTGTCTGGTGCTGGCCCCGTTTCTCACGTCTCACTATGTCTCACTCCGATAAATACCCGGCATGAGGTTTGCTCATGAATCAAGATCGTCAGGAATTTAACGCCTTCGATTGGTCTCAGTGGATTGAATCGGCTGTCGGTTTCTGGGTCTCGGCCGCGCAAAGCTGGCAGGCGCTGCCTCTTTTAGTTACGGATGGGGCTTTTGTCGAAAGATCCATTCGGGGTTCGCTTTCGCTATGGCGGGCTTTCCAGGCGCCCTGGACCTTTAAGGGAAGTTGTGAAGCAAAAGGGTCCCCCGTGCCCTCTTTTGACGGCAAGGGGGAAGGGATGCAGGAGGCCGGGCCTGGCTCCTTGTCCGGTATGGAAGTCGAAAATGTTGCGGGCGCGGCGACTCAAAAGGCCGAACCGGTATTAGAGGCGCGGCCGGAGCCGAAAACTGCGGCCGAGAAGGCAGGCGTTGTACCCAGGGCTTCGCAAAAAAAGAAAAAAATACCTTCGAAAGCCCGTGGCGCCATTTTGAAAAACGGTGAATAGCCGCTCACCGTTCATGATTCTGCCCGTTTCTCGCTTCATCCTTCAATGCCCAGGGCATCTTCCAGAACTACCTCGAGTTCGGCCAGGACGATGTCCTTGATGGCCATCGCGTGGACTTCGGGCAGGGTTTCCATAATGATCGTCGGGTCCGGTTTGAGGCTGAGTCCTGTTTTTGCGCACACATTGTTGACGATGCGCACCGCCATGAGCAGTGTATCCTCGCTGTCGGTTTCCTCGTCGTGATGATGCCGCGCCACCTCGCAGTAAACCGGTGGAATACTCCATTCGGTCATCAGAACATATCCCTGCTCAACGTGCATGGAATCAAGCAGTTCGAGAATGAACGACTCCGATAGCGAGACATCCTGGTTTTCGGTCCTTATCGTTTCAAGGACCCTGAGCAGAAGCAGTTTCCCGATGTCATGGAAAAGACCTGCGAGGAATCCCTCATCGGATAGCTCCGGGAATCCGGTCCTGCGCAAGAGCCATTGCGAGCCCCTGGCGGTTGCCAGCGAATGTTTCCACAGCACCTGGAGATACTCGCCTATGACTGGATCGTGCGAAATGTAGAAGTCTTTCTGACTGCTGGCGATCAGGCAGTTGTACACCTGGTTGACGCCAAGCCGCATGATCGCCTCTCGTATGGTGCGCACCCTGTTCAAACCCGCGAAAAACGCCGAATTGGCGAGCTTCAGCATCTGACTGGCCAGGGCCTGATCCTTGGTAACGACCGAGGCGATGTCAGAGATCGAACTTTTCTCATCCGACATCTTTTCTCGCAGCTCCTGAGCCACGCGGGGAAATACCGGGAGATTCAGCGACTCCGAGACTGCGTATTCCTCTACTATTTCCAATAACGAGATATTGTTCTTTCGCATAGTCATTGTCATTGCTCTGTGCCCAAAAGGCGTCTGAGTTCGAGGACTGGCCTGGGTTTACCTACACGCGGCAAAGTTCTGAACACCTCGTGGATGGAGGTCACTCCGTTTGCGGCTTTTACAATCCCATCTTCCAGAAGGGTTACAAGACCCGATGTTTCCGTACTGATCTTTCTGATTTCGTAAGATGTTTTCTTATTCAGGATGGCGTCCTTGACGGGTTCGTTCAAAACGAGCAGTTCGAATATGCCCACCCGCCCCTTGTAGCCGGTGAAGCGGCATTCGGAGCAACCACGCCCCATTTTGAAGCCGGCCCCTTTCATATCGCTTGAGGAGTAGCCGAGCCGGTGGATATCGGCAGGTTGAAGTACGTACTCTTCTGCGCAGTTGGGGCAAACTCTTCTGAGAAGCCTTTGAGCCATGACGCAGATTACCGTCGAAGAGATCAGAAACGCCTCTATGTTCATGTTCAAAAGGCGAATAAGACCTCCGATGCTGTCTTCCGTATGGAACGTGCTAAGCACCTTATGGCCGGTCAAAGAGGCCTGAATGCAGGTCTCCGCGGAAAAACGGTCGCGTATTTCCCCGATTACGATAATATCGGGGTCCTGCCTGACCACATGCCTCAGGCTCTCTTCGAAGGTCAGGTTTATTTTGGGGTCTATCGAGCACTGGGCTACCCCGTCAATCAGGTACTCAACCGGGTCCTCCACCGTTATGATGCTGGTATTCACGTTTTCCAGGTAGTTAATGGCGCTGTAAAGCGTTGTCGTTTTCCCCGACCCGGTCGGGCCCGTTATGAGGATAACGCCGCTCGGAATATCCAACGCATCGTATTTGAACCTTTCGAGCATTTTCGGATAGACGCCTATTTCGTTGAGGTCAAGGAACAGCCCTTTGCTCCCCAGCAGCCTAAGGACGATTTTTTCACCCCACACGGTCACATAGAAAGAAACCCGGACATCCAGGGAAATCCCCGTGTGCGGGTCATTAAACTCTATCCGGCCGCCCTGGTGGCGCCTCCTTTCAGCAATGTCGGCTTTTGACATGATCTTTAGCCTGCTTGCTATGGCGGGTCCCATTTGCAGGGCTATGTCCTTATGGTGGACCAGGACCCCGTCGAGACGAAATCGAACACGGATCCTGTCTCGCATCGGCTCGATATGGATATCGCTGGCGTTTGTCCTGACGGCCTCCTCGAGCATGCCGTTCACCATTCCCACAATGGATTTTTCATCTGGCAGACTCATCTTCGCCAAGGCATGATCGTGTTCGAGGACGCTCACTATTTCGAGCAAATTCGATTTGGCGCAGAGGACCTGTCGAACTTTGCCGAAAATCTTTTCAGCTGCGTCGAGGCTTTCACGATTCATAGGGTCGACAAATGCGACCGTTACTTTGCCATTCGCTCGATTGACCGGCAGGAACAGATGAAGAGAATACCAGTTGGGTGCGATTTTCCTGAGCAGCTCAGCATCCATGTGGGAGACTTCGAGTTCCAGGTGCGGAAGCCCCAGTTGATAGGAAAGGACCTCCGTAAGGTCCCGCTCTTGAATGAATTTGCCCTCTATCAGTACTTCACCGATAGTCTTTTTCGCGGCGGATTGCTTTTGCAGACGGATCGCACTCTCGAGGGCATTGTTTGTTATGAGTCCGAGTTCAACGAGGAGCATTCCGATTTTAAGATTTACTCTACTCTCGGAAAGTGTATCCTGGATCTGGTCGGGGGTGATGTATTTGAGTTCCTGCAGGACTTGGGTGAGCGTCTTGTCAACCGTCAGCTTCGAATGGACTCTTTGAGCGTATCTAAACTTCTGCTCATCGAGGTATCCTTTCTTGATCAGCATCTCGTATATTATGCCGACCTGCTCCTTTCTTGGTGAAGGGTCGGAGCTGTTTGCCCTGACGGTGGGCATCTCTACCTCGGGTTTCGCTGCCTTTTGGTTCTCCACTTTCAGGTCCCCTTGGCTGGTTGCAAAAAAGGATATTCGTGATAATGATTCTCGATTTTAATATCGGAACGTTCTCGAAAAGACTTTAGAGATTTACTGGAGGCAATAACCGCCGAAGAAGGCGGATTCAGGTCTGGTCCCGGTCGACCGGGATCGAGATGCTCACTAAAAAACTGCGGTTCCGAGGAACGCTATGCCATCGACAGTCGTCATCACGATCTCCCGTCAACTGGGCAGCGGAGGCTCACACATCGGTCAGCAGGTTGCAAGGCGGCTTGGCTATGTCTACATCGACCGCCAGATTATGCAGCAGGCAGCCAGGGAACTGGGAGTCGAGGAAGCCGAGCTGGAACACCGGAAAGATCGCCTGCAAACCTTCTGGGAGAAACTGATTTCGGTCTTCACCGTAGGGACCCCGGACTGGATCTACACGCCGCCGCCTCGCTGGGTCTCCGACGAACAACTTTGGGAGATTGAGCGCCGCCTCATTACCGAGTTGACGGTCAAAGGGCCCTGCGTGGTTCTCGGCCACGGCGCCTTCCACCTGTTGCGTGGCAGGGCACGCCTTCTCAACATCCTGGTCCATGCCCCTCTTGGCTTTCGCGTGGAGCGCTTAATGAGCTTCTACCATGTGCGAAGCAAGGTTGAGGCCGTTCAGATGATCGAGAGTTCGGACCAGCAACGCTGCCGCGCTATACGGACCTTCACCGGCTTCGATTGGTTTGACGCCCGGAATTTTCACCTGACGATCGATACGGGCAGGGTTGCTTTCGAGGTAGCCGAGGAAATGATCGCCTCTCTTGTGAATAGTGAACAGTGAATAGTGAATAGCCACCAGTCACCAGTCACCAATCACCAGTCGCTAATCACCAGTCGCCAGTCACTGGTTCCAGGAGTGCGAGCACATGACCAACCCTGAGAATTCCGCTTCCGGGGGAATCGAGGGAGGCATCTGGCAGCCACGGGCAAACCCGTGGCTCATTGCCATCGCGGTCATGCTGGCGACCATCCTGGAGGTGCTGGACACCTCGGTAGCCAACGTGGCCCTGCCGCACATAGCGGGCAATCTCTCCACCACCAGGGACGAGGCTACATGGGTGCTGACCAGTTATTTGGTCTCGAACGCCATCGTCCTGCCTATGACGGGCTGGCTTTCCGTTCATTTCGGCCGCAAACGTTTTCTGATATTCTGTGTAGCTGGTTTTTCCCTTGCATCGGCGGTGTGCGGAGCAGCCCCGACTCTTGGCGCCCTGATTCTGGCGCGGATCTTCCAGGGCGCCGCCGGGGGGGCGCTTCAGCCGATTTCCCAGGCCATTCTCATGGAGAGCTTCCCTCCGGCCAAGCGAGGCGTCGCAATGGCCATCTTCGGTATGGGTGTTGTCGTGGCCCCGATCGTCGGACCGACTCTTGGCGGCTGGATCACGGATAGCTATTCCTGGCGTTGGATTTTCTATATCAATCTGCCCATCGGCGTGCTTGCCCTCTTTATGTGCCAGGCTTTCCTCGAGGATCCGCCTTACCTGTACGCCGCCAGGCAGGACTCGGCCGGACAGGTCGACTACGTCGGTTTCGGCTTCATGGTCTTGTGGCTCGCCACCCTTCAGATCCTGCTGGACAAGGGCCAGCAGGATGACTGGTTCGCAGCCACATGGGTTCGGTGGTTCACCGTGATTTCGGTCGTGTCGATGGTGGCCTTTATCCTCTGGGAGCTTCGGCAAAAACAGCCCCTGGTAAACCTGCGCGTACTCAAGAACCGCAACTTCGCCATGGGCACGGCCCTGATGACCATGGTCGGAGTGGTCCTCTACAGTACAATCACCCTCCTGCCGCTTTTCGTGCAGAACCTGATGGATTACTCGGCCCTGGACAGCGGCTTGGCGCTCAGCCCCAGGGGGATCGGGGCCATATTGGCCCTGGTGTTCGTAGGCAGGGCGATCGGCAAAATTGACAGCCGCATTCTGATAGGCTGCGGGTTCACGGGCCTGGCCTTTACGTCCTACCAGTTCAGCCAGATAACCCTGCAAATCTCCATATGGAATATCGCCCTGCCCAACGTAGCCATGGGGTTCTCCATGGGGCTCATTTTCGTGCCGCTGACTACCCTTACTATGGGCGCTCTGTCAAACGAGCAGATGGGCAACGCGGCGGGTATCTTCAATCTCATGAGAAACCTCGGCGGAAGCATCGGCATCTCTGCCGTGACCACCTTGCTCACCAGGGGCGAGCAGACTCATCAGTCGATGATCTCCGGCCACCTGAACCCATACAATCCCCTGTTCCAGCAGTACTTCCGGAAGCTCCAGTCGCTGCTTTCACATGGAGGAGCCGCCGGCCCCTCCGCCCGGAAGACCTATCAGGCCATGTATGACCTGGTGCTGCAACAGGCTACCCTGCTCTCCTACATGGACAACTTCCGGCTGCTTGCCTACGTAGGATTGCTATGCCTTCCAGCAGTATTTCTGTTAAAACGGGCTCGCCCCCGGTCCGGCCGGATCGGCTTGCATTGAACCACCCCGGTCCGCTTGGACTTCGGCGGGAGTCGTTCATTGCTTCTCCAAATGATCGTAAAATATTGATGATCCCGGAAATTGAATGGGAATTTGCCGACACGGGAAGATATACTTTACAGGACATCCTGGGGGGCAGGCGGGATGGCGTCCCTGCAACCGGGGTGGGGCTGCAAAATGCCTCCATTTAAAAGCCTTAAATGATCTATATAATGGAACACGGTGTATCATATGTTGGAAGAAAAAAAGGCTGTCGTGGGCGTGCCTTCCTGCAGCACCGAAAACACATTACTTTCGGAGGTGCTGGCCCGGGACTGCCTGGATTCGGTTATCGCTGTAGACGACGTCGGTCACGACGAGGCGATTGAAATCTCAAAAAGTCTTTCAAAGACAAAGGTGTACTCTCGCGAGAGCAAGAGGGGCCATGAGGGTAACCGGAAGACTTGCTGCCGGCTTGGGTCGGAGGGAGTAGATGGCGCCCGGCTTATGATGAAGACGCTCCGGCGGGGCACGCTTATCAAAGCAGCTTTCCTTCTGTTGGTTATAGCAGGTGGGGCGATCGGTCTCGCGGAGTCCGGCGACCCCGTAACGGCCTGCTTTAAGCCCGACCAGCTGCAGAAGATCATCGGCGGAGCCGGCCTGATGGGACCGGCCCTTCTAGTAATCGCTTGCGTGGTCGGCAGTTGTTTCTTTATCCCCGGGACGGTTTTTGTCGGCATCGGCACGGCCGCATTAGGGCCTTTCGTGGCCTTTGCCTGCGTCTGGCCGGGCGCCCTTGCGGCCGCGGCGATTTCTTTTCTGGTCGCCCGCACGGTTGGGAGGGCTTTTGTGGTCGCTCACTTCGGAGACAGGCTCAGTAGGTATGACGACTCGATCGGACGCAACGGCTTTAAGACAGTTCTTCTTCTACGGTTGATGTTCGTGCCCTTTGCGCCCATGAATTTCGGTATGGGACTGACCAAGGTTCGTTTTTGGGATTTTTTTTTCGCCACCGCCCTGGGTGAGGCCGCAACCATTTCCGTGATCACTTTTTGCCTCGGCGGGCTGAGGGATATCTGGATTTGCAAAGACTGGGTCCGGCTGCTTTCCGCCAGGACGGTCCTGTCCCTTGGATGCCTTGTCGTGCTCGCGATTATCGCAAACCTGGTGCAAAAAAAATTCGAAAAAAAGACTGAGGAGTGAGCAGGGGCATTGTGTTCCGACGTGATCCTACCGTAAGATCGTCCGGTTAGGATTGGTTCCGATCAAACATTCGATGGTGATCATCTCTGCGGCCTCAGCATCCTCTGCGTACCCCCGAATCCACCGCAGAGACGCAGAGATCGCAAAGAAGGGCGATAGGGGTGAAAAGAAAGAAGCGAAGGAACAGAAACGCGCCTCGAATTCTGCTTGAAAATTCACAACATTAGCGCAGAGAAAACAGTCCATATGCTTTTCTCAGCGTCCTCTGCGCCTCTGCGGACGTGATCCTACCGTAAGATCGTCCGGTTAGGATTGGTTCCGATCAAACATTGGATGGTGATCATCTCTGCGGCCTCAGCATCCTCTGCGTACCCCCGAATCCACCGCAGAGACGCAGAGATCGCAAAGAAGGGCGATAGGGGTGAAAAGAAAGAAGCGAAGGAACAGAAACGCACCTCGAATTCTGCTTGAAAATTCACAACATTAGCGCAGAGAAAACAGTCCATATGCTTTTCTCAGCGTCCT
>CAWGZP010000076.1:0-9040 GCA_963826655.1 uncultured delta proteobacterium | reverse complement strand
ACCAACGATAGTACCCGCCACGCGCGCCCACTGCGAAGGGATTCGGGAAGCTGTCCTGAAGCTTCTCCCTCTGGCGGTAGAGCAGGCGGGCGGGCTGAGAAATCTTCTTTCCGTTTTCAAAAAAATCGAAGTGCCATTTTACTTTTCCCAACTCCTCCTGGCCATGTTTTGCGAGTTGATGGCCATACCATGTCCAAATCTCGCTCACAATTTGATTGCCGCCGCTATACTTGAGTGTCATCACATTGCCCGCGCCGGAGTCGTAGCCGGTGAAATGATAGAATTTAAGCGGGCTGCCATTGACAAGCAGCATTCCGTCCGGGGAGAAACTCAGGTTACGCCTGGAGAGGTTCCAACTCGCTACGTTGCAGCCGGGATCGCGCAGTATATGGAGGTCTTGAAAGAATGCCGGGGCCAGGTCGCACCACCTTTGGTCGGTAAACAATCCATTCGGAATATCGTCATAACAAAATTCCAGCAGCCGCTGATTGAACCAGTTGGCGAAGCGGAACCCTTCGCTGCTGTTATTGATTGCAAAGAATCCCAGGTTGAATACGCCGTGTTTTAGAGCGCAAACCTCGTTGTCTTCGACGGCTGATTTGACGTCCTCGAACTCGAGCATATGAGGCGTCAGGACTATGGAGTGGTCGTCGAGGAGTCGATCTATCTCGTCGAGCCGGTTAAAAACAGCCATGTCAGGATCGAGATACATCACCTTTTGCGCTCCTCGCTGGAGCAGCGAAAGTGCGATAGGGCCCTTGACGGCGGTACAGATTTCGACAGCGGTATGTTTGAAGATCCATTTGTAAATATTCTCGACGTCGAGTTCTTCGATCCAAAGGATTGTATCGAACGGCCCCCCCGCCGTATCGAGTTTCAGGTTGGTGTCGTTTCGATCCGAGATGCAGAGATGGAATTTCCATTCGGGATGGCGGAGTTTGAGGGTAGAGGCCAAAACACGTGCCTTGGGAAGATAGTTGAGCGCGATGCTCGTGAAGACATCCACTGTATCAGCCTACCTTCTGCAAAGTTTCAAAAATGATCTTATAGCTACCGGGATTTAATACGATGGAGCCGGATCGAGCTTTCCTGTTCTGGAATTCGCGGGTAGCCCTGGTGAGTTTGTCTGATTCAAACCAGGCGACCGCTTCCTCTTCACTGGCCAGAACGGCGCCGCAGTTCGTCTGCATGACGGTGCGCTGGATATTTCCGCTATCTGGATTAGTGACAACATAGCAGCCTGCCGCCATCGCCTCATGTAATGTGAAGGAAAAGGTTTCGGAACACTTCGACCATAAGAAAGCTACATCGATATTATGCTTTCCAAGCGCATCCAGCATTGCGTATCGGTTCTTCGAGCATGCACCTACCGGGACGAACGTCAGGGGCAGTGAACCATCTTTCTTGATTGCGAAATGGAAGAACTGGTAACGAGGATCCGATCCAAACAACCTGACAATATGTCGCCAGGTTTCCCAGCCTTTATGGTACATCGTCAGCCCAAGAAATGCGATCCTCAATGGAGAAACGGGCGCAACGCTTTTGGGTGCGCGCCCGCCATTTTCCCATTCAATGTGACAGTGAGGCATCGTCAAGCTGCCCGCAATTCGAAAACCGGCCTTGTCTTTCCACATCTGCTCCGCATGGTGCGAAGACGTTACCACTTTTAGATCCACCGTATTGAATAACTTATGGAAAGCTTGGAGATGACTGGTGCGCTCTTCTCCATAGATACAAATCTCGCAACTGTTGCTGGAGACAGGAGGCGCGTTGCAGAAAATGATGTCATTTCGCATCAGGGCGTAACTCGGACACAGGGCGAAATAATCATGGACCCAGAACAGCGCTTTACCCCCGCCTCTTTCTTCGATTAACCGTTGGACCCAACTGATTTTGAATCCTAAGAGGTGGTGCAGGACGATATGCGAGAGGGTTTTTTTCGAGATGCCCTGCACTAACTGCTTGAGCGCCTCCAGGGCGAAGTCGGCCGGGCACTCCGCTATCCATTGACCGTTACAGTTGATCGAGACATAAAACGGTTCCGCGGGCCTGGCCAGCATGGGGCGGTAATTTGTGGGGAAAAAATGGATGTATCCGACCTGATTTTGGTTAAAAACGCGCTGCTCGTTTTCTACGCAACGCTGGACTCCGCCCACCACTGTGAGGTAGTTGTCCTGGCTGAGCGCTACCACAAATCCAGGTTGAGGCATCACTTCTCTTAACTTCCCGGCCAGACTTTCGACAGTATGCGGCGAAGCAGGTGTTTTTGCGGCATACGAACAATACTTGGTCTCAAGCGGTTTGAGGGTAACCAGGATCGATGGAACCCGCAGAGTGGCCGGAAGACTCTTTGCTTGAGTACGCCAACAGCGTGCCAGCGTGCGTCGATAGAAACGCCCTATCTCACGATGTACCTTCCCGATGGGATTAGTTATGAAACGAAAGATGAACGATTTATCGTGAGCAACCTCGATGAGTTCCAAAACCTTGTGGTTCCCCGTATCTGATGTAGCGTTCAAACGGATTTCAGGCCTGCCGACGTATACCGGGATTCCTTTTCGAACAGAAGGAAATGTCGACGAACTGCAGCCCTGAACCGTCCCGGCATCGAATGAACGAATGGCGGGTGGTCTTTGCTAAACCTATGTCCATATTGAATCATTCAGTATTAATACCTTACCTGTGAGGCCCACCTGGAATTATATCACGGGGTGTCACAAAACATCAGATCCCTGCCCGGAGAGAAACGGATTGGTCTTCAAAACGCATGTCTTTTCCCGCCTCTCCTTTCCAGAGATCTCAAAGTTGATTGAGAGTGGCGTTCAGCCCTTGAAGGTGGCACCGATTATACAGTAACACGTTCACTAGTCAAGGCTGACTCCCGGGCCTGGCTCCAAGCCTTAGACCGGGGCTGATATCGTGGGCCGCTGGTGTAATGCACGCCGGCTAAGAGATAAAGCATTTCGCGCGGGGATGTGAAAGCGCGACAGGGTTTTCAGGATGTGAAAGGGTGTTAAATCCTTCGCCTTAAAGGATTGGCGGCTGAAAGCTTCCGATCCACAAATCTCCAAGATTAATTTCAATCTCCTGGAATGGTTCTACCCGTACCCTGTCGTTTTCGGCAAAGCTCCCCAGCAGGGACCATCTACCGGATTCGAGTCTGAAGGCGTCCATAGTCGCAGCAACGGGATCGATCAGCCAGATATGGCGAACGCCATGGTTAGCATAGAGGGCCATTTTTTTGACTTTGTCGCTGCGAAATGTGCCCGGTGAGAGGATTTCGCAAACCCAATCGGGAGCGACGGAAATCCAGTTGTGGTCTTCTTCAACCGGAAATCTTTCTCTCTTCCAGCCGGCAAGGCCGGGAACCAAAATATCTTCACCAAGCCCAATCTCGGGTTCAATGGCAAAAATCCACCCGCCAGGCCCTCCTTCGCGTCCAAACTGATACGGCGCTGTCACCGCGGCTCCGAGAGCCGTTGCTCAGACGACGTGTTTCCTCGAAGGACGGGGAGTTACAATGAGTGCCCAATCAAGTAAGTTCCCCCGTCATGTTTTCCGGGACGCTGTAAAGATCCGCATAAGTTGCTTTCTTTCTTGTGAGATCGTTCATTTGTGCCCCAGTTTGACTCTGTTACGAAAAGTTTCAAGCGAGGTGCGAAATCCCCCCTGCCCCCCTTTACAAAAGGGGGGTGATTGCCACGTCTTTTCATGGTTTCAGGGTGTTCCGGAGGGACGTGAGATACTGTTACGAAAAGTCTCAAGCGAGGTGCGAAATCCCCCCTGCCCCCTTTACAAAAGGGGGATGATTGCCGCGTCTTTTCATGGTTTCAGGGTGTCCCGGAGGGACGTGAGATACTGTTACGAAAAGATTTGATGGGTTGCGCTGCGCTCCACCCATCCTACGGATCTTTTCATGGTTTCAGGGTGTCCCGAGGGGACGTGAAGAGCTGCTATGAAATTTTGCCGCCGGGCGAAACGTTCTCCTCGGGAACGACAAGTTTCAGGTCCACCCCATCGCGCACGGCAAGGATCATTCCGTGCGATTCGATTCCCATCAGCTTTACCGGCTTGAGATTGGCGACCAGCACCACCTGCTTTCCGACCAGCTGCTCGGGGGAATGCGTTTTTGCGATTCCGGCGACGATCTGACGCTCTTCACCTATATCGACGATCAGCTTTATGAGCTTTTCGGATTGCGCAATCTTTTCCGCCTGCGTGATGAGGCCGACCCGGAGGTCAACTTGGCGGAAAAGGTCGATATCGATTGTGTGGCCGGCTTCGGTCGTCGCGGCGGCCTGTGCAGCCTGTGGTTTTTGCTCCGGCTTCGGTTTTGGGCCTCCGTCAACCTTCCCGTTACCTGCTTTGCCGGGCTTTTCCAGCTTTTTGTCAGCTCTCTCGACTCTTGGGAAAAGCGATTCTCCTTTCGAAACCTTCGGTGCCTTCATTCAGTGTGCCCCAGAGAGCATCTTCGGCAAGCCTCAGTTCCGTGGGTTTTTTTGCTATGCCAAGCCGTTCGAGCATTTTCCCGGACGTCGAAGGCATGAAAGGAGAGATCAGTACAGCGATAATCTTATTTACTTCCAGGAGTGTCCTGATCACCGTCTGAAGACGGGGTAAATTGCCGGCTTTGGCCAGGTTCCAGGGGGCGACGTGGTCGATGTATTTATTGGCCGCACCGATGCACTCCCAAATTGCCACAAGCGCCTTGTGAAATCCGAGATTGGAGATTTCCTCCCTCAATTGTCCGATCGCCCGTTCTGTCTTCTCCCGCAGTTCGTGGTCGGCCGCGTCCGGTTCCGAGCCGAAGGGAGGAACTTTTTCTCCAAAATAGCGCTCAGTCATTGCAAGCGTGCGGCTGAAAAGATTTCCCAGGTCGTTTGCCAGGTCGGAATTCAATCGGTGGAGCAGGGCGTCCTCGCTAAAATTCGCATCGAGCCCGAACACCATCTCCCGCAATACGAAGTAGCGGAAGGCATCGAGTCCATAGACGGGCGCCAGGTCCAGCGGGCGAACAACCGTGCCATGGCTCTTGCTCATCTTGCCCTCATCTATTTTCCAGTAGCCATGGACGTTTAAATGGCGGTAAATCGGAATGCCCGCGGCCTTGAGCATGGTGGGCCAGTAGATCCCGTGAGGCTTGAGGATGTCCTTGGCTATGAGGTGCTGCGCCACCGGCCAGAACTCGTGGTAAAGCTCCCCGTCCGGGTAGCCGATCGGCAGAAACATAGTTTATGAGAGCATCGAACCAGACATAAGTGACGAAGTTGCCGTCAAACGGGAGAGGAATCCCCCAGTCGAGGCGATCGACCGGCCGGGAGATGCACAGGTCATCAAGCGGCTCCTTGAGAAACGCCAGGACCTCGTTGCGATACCGTTCGGGACGGATCCAATCGGGATTGGTTTCCAGATATTTTATAAGCCAGTCCTGGTACTTGCTCATCCGAAAGAAATAGTTGGCTTCTTCCCGCTCGATCAAAGGCTTATCGTGGTCCGGGCACTTTCCGTCGACCAGTTCGCGTTCGGCGTAAAACCTCTCACACCCGACGCAGTACATGCCCTTGTAAGTGCTGAAATAAATTTCACCCGCGTCGAAGACCTTCTGCAGAACGTACTGGACGACTTTAATGTGCTCGGGATCGGTAGTCCGTATGAACCTGTCATATTCGATATCGAGTTTTGGCCAGATCTGCCGGAAGAGTCCGCTTATCCGGTCGACGTAAGCCTTGGGTTCCATTCCGGCGGCCTGGGCTGCCTGGACGATCTTGTCACCGTGCTCGTCGGTACCGGTGAGAAAGAGAGTCTTGAATCCCAAGAGTTTGTGGCAGCGGTTCATTACGTCGGCGACAATCGTGGTGTAGGCGTGACCTATATGAGGTTCGGCATTAACGTAATAAATCGGTGTTGTTATATAAAATCGATCCATTTACCCTCTCTTCCGGTGCGTCTGCTTGCCGGGCAAGGCTTACTCCGCGTTGCCGGGATCTGAGCCCCCGCATTCTCCCCTGCAACCGCAGCCCTTTTCCAGATCAATATCGATTTCCTTGCCATCTTCGAGTTGAACCGTGTAGGATCTGCCCATTACATTCTGTCGCACGACTTTTCCTTTGCCTTCGGGCAGTTCGACCTTCCTGCCCATTTTGGGCATATCTTTTTTGAGTTCCCGGTAGGTTTCGTGCTCGAACTGGAGACAGCACATGAGTCTTCCACAAGCCCCCGATATCTTTGCGGGATTGAGGCTCAGGTTCTGTTCCTTGGCCATCTTTATGGTAACGGCATGGAAATTTTTCAAAAACGTCGCGCAACACAGCGGCCTCCCACAGCCTCCCAGTCCGCCTACCATCTTTGCCTGATTTCGGATCCCGATCTGCCGTAGCTCGACTCTGGTCCGCAGCCTCCGGACCAGGTCCTTGAGAAGTTCCCTGAAATCGACCCGGCCGTCTGCGGTAAAGTAGAATATAATCTTGCTGCCATCGAAGAAGTATTCCACGTCCACCAGGTTCATCGGTAGCTGGCGGGCGGCGATTTTTTCCAGGCAGAAACTCTTTGCGTCCGACTCTGTTTCAAGATTGTCGAAATACTGGCGGATCTCTTCTTCCGTCGCCAACCTTTCGATTTGCTTTATTTCCTGGGGGTGGATTCGCGGGTCCTTCTGGTAGGGCGGCTCAACTACCTGCCCAAGGCCAATCCCCTGCTCGGTGTGCACGATTACATAATCGTCCTTGCCGAGGCAGTGTTCGCCCGGGTCAAAATGGTAAGTTTTGCCTCCTTTTCGGAAGCGAATTCCAATCACCTTTTCCATAGAGCGAGTCCTTTATGTCAAGGCAGACGCCCTCGAGCGTCATCTGCAGGTTGGCGTTCACTTTCAGCCCCTGCATAGCCTGTTCAACACTGTCATACAACTGGAAAAGACGCTCGGGCGGGAGCGTTCTCGCCGCCTCTTTCGTCCTGCCGTTCAATTCGAACGACAGCGGATAGTCCCATGCGAGCCGAAACAGAATAAGGTCCCGGACCCACAGTCTTATGAACTCCAAGTCCCGTTCGGCGGTTTCGCGGTTTTTCGCCCAATCCGAGACCATCGGAAAAAAATCGAGGATCGAAAGTGTGTCCAGGTTTTCCAGCCTCGCGACAACTTCTTTCCATGAGGCCACTTTGTCCTCTTCGGTAAGCCATCGGGCTTTCTCGATGCTTCCAGCCGCCAGCCGCGCAATCCTGGCCGCATCGTCCCGGGGCAACCCCCCTTCGCGGGCCAGGTATTGGGCCACGACCTCGTCCTCAAAGGGCTGAAAGCGCACCTGGCAGCACCTGGATACGATAGTGGGCAAAAGCATTTGAGGTTCCGGCGTCAGGAGAATAAAAACATTTCCTTTCGGAGGTTCCTCCAACATCTTCAAAAGAGCATTTGCCGCCGCTTCGAGGAGTTTTTGGGCCTCCTGAATTATAACGACGCGGAATTTACCTTCAAATGGCCGGAAGCGAAAACGTTTCCTCAGTTCGCGAACCTGTTCTATTTTGATGGAAACGCCGTCGCCGCTTCCAACATATACCAGGTCGGGGTGCAGTCCCTCATCCAGTTTGTGGCACTCGCGGCAGACGCCGCATGAATCGTAATCCTGCGGGTCGAGACAATTCAGGGCCTTTGCAAACTCCTTTGCCGCGGCGAACTTGCCCGTACCGGCCATCCCGGAAAAAAGTAAGGCGTGCGGAACGGCATCTTTTTTCAGAAGCTGCTTCAAAAACCGCATCACTCTTTGTTGGCCTGGAAAATCTGTCAACGCCATTCTTATTTATCGGTCCGCAACTGTTTGCCGCTCTTCACTGCCGGTTACTCACCGGTTGCTTCCGCTTCCGGGACCTCGTCCTCGGCAGCGGTATCGCCCTGTTTCGGATATCCCCGGAAAAAGTGCCTGCCAAAAATAGTTTCAAATCCGGTCCAGGAAGAGCCGTCATCCACTGAATTCGCCATAATCCGGCTGATTGCGTTCATCTTTGCATCCAGATCGTCAGCCATATGCAGGGCAAAGGCTTCCCTGCTGGCGGGGAGCCTGACGGCCCCGAATTGCGTCTCCCCGTGATGGCTCAGGATGAGATGCTTAACAAGAAGGGCGGTCTCCACGGGGAAGCTTTCTATCCGGCCGATCTTATCCTCGACAATCTGGGTTCCCAGGACCATGTGACCCACCAGCCGTCCCGCATCCGAATAGTCGATACAGGTATCATACACGAATTCTTCGATTTTCCCAATGTCGTGCAAAAAAGAGCCCGTTATGAGCAGGTCGCGATCAAGGTCCGGGTAGTGGTTGCAGATTCGGTATATGAGCGTGGTGACCGAAACAGTATGTTCCAGGAGCCCGCCAATATAGGCATGGTGCATCGACTTGGCCGCCGGAGCAAGTTTAAAGCGGACCTTGATTGCCGGGTCGGCGAGGACTTCTTCACACAGGCGGCGAAGAGGGACGCTCACCACCCCGGACAGGAGCTTGCCCAGTCTTTCGAAAAGGGAGTCCCTGTCGAAAGGGCAGACGGGCAGGAAATCGGCCGGATCGAATGCCCCGGCTGGAACAGGCATTATTTCGGAAATGCTGAGTTGCAATTTTTCCTTGTAGAGTTCCGTTCGTGCCCGCAAATAGATAATTCCACCCGCCCTGAAGGCCGCTGAAGCTTCGGCGGCTTTTTCCCACATCTTGCCGTTGATCTCGCCCGTTTTGTCCGCCAGCTTCAAATCGAGGTAAACCGTTCCATTGCGAGCAGTTTTCAACTGCTTTTCCGTGGCTGCAAAAAGGGATGCTATTTCCTGGTTGGCTTCGAGTTCTGCAATGAATAGCTTGGGCACCGGTCACCTGTTGGTTGTAATGGTGTTGCAAGCGGCGTATGGACGCCGCCTCCGTGGCTCAGGGGTTTTCTTTTATCCCAAAGGGCTTTCTGGCATCTCAACGATTTTTCTTCGATCTCAAAAGTCTCGGACAAAGGCCACACTAATATATCCGAGCCAAACAGTCAAATGGAGGGGTTGAATTATCAGGGGCATTCTGTTCCGACG
>CAWGZP010000075.1:0-8169 GCA_963826655.1 uncultured delta proteobacterium | reverse complement strand
CCAGTATTATAAGCGAAAATTTAACCTCAAAAGTGACGTCAATAAGGACATCGTTCTCCGTTTTCTGAACCGCTGCCTTCAGGAGGATCCTGAAGCGGACGAAAAACTTTTCAGCAGGCTGATATATTCCTGGAGAAACCGCAAAGCCCCTAAACAACAGGAGCGCCCGCAAATCCAGGACCTTTTGCGTTTTGAAGCCGAGAAGCTTCTACGCAATTATCCCGAACTGATGGCGGCCGCCCAGGACGACGGCAACGGCGCAACGCAAGACAGGTCGCAACAGTGGTTCAAATTTGTGAACCAGATCTCCAACAAGGTTCTGGTTCACTTCTGGGATTCTTTGTTAAGCAGCCTCTCCGGGGCCAATTTCTTCAATATGTTTCAGTCGCTGGGCTCTGCCGGAGCGGCTTATGCCATCCTGGCGCCTTACTTTGTAACGTTCACCGTTTTTTCCCGGGACCAGCATTTCAGCACTGCCGCCATTGAACGCTACGGAGAGGAAAAATCCGGCGCCGAAATTAGTCCAAGACCTGTTAAAATTGCTCATTTCACCGACACTTTTCATGACGTCAACGGCGTGGCGCTGACCACCAGCCACCAGCTCGACCTGGCCCAAAGAACCGGCAGAGATCTGACCGTGATTACCTGTGACGCCGAAATTCGCCCCCCGCGCGCAGGCCTGATGAATTTCACCCCGATCGCTGCTTACGGCTTCCCGGAATATCCCGAACAGAAGATGTTTTTACCCCCGCTTTTGGAAATGCTCAATTTCTGCTACGAAAAAGGTATCACCCAAATCCACGTGGCCACACCGGGACCATTGGGCCTTGCCGCGCTGGCAATCGCAAGAATAATGCAAATCCCTATAAACGGCACTTACCACACCGCAATCCCTCAGTATGCCCATATCCTTACGGGAGACGGGTCAATTGAAGAATTGGTATGGAAATACACGATCTGGTTTTACGACCAGTTGAACCTGATCCTCGTTCCGTCCCTGAGCACCGAGGGCGAACTGATTGCAAAGGGAATAGACCCCAAAAAGATCAGCTTGTTCCCCCGGGGAGTGGACGCCGTGCGATTTCACCCGTCCAAGCGCAATGAAGGCTTTTTACAGGAGCGCTTTGGCGCCGGAAACGGGCCTAAGATTCTCTATGTGGGCAGGATCTCAAAAGAAAAAGACCTCCATATTCTCGCGCAAGCTTTTATCAGGCTCACCCAAACCATCAAGGACGTCGAAATGGTCGTGGTGGGCGACGGACCATACTTAAAAGAACTAAAGGACCAATTGGCGGAGACCCCCTGTATATTCACAGGTTACCGGGACGGCGAGGAACTTGCGACGATTTATGCAAGCTGCGACCTTTTTGTGTTTCCGAGCGCAACCGATACATTCGGCAACGTGGTGCTGGAGGCACAGGCGTCCGGATTGCCTGTAATCGTCACAAATTCCGGGGGACCGCAGGAAAACATGACTCCGCATAAGACAGGAGAGATCGTACAGGCGGGAGACGTCGAGAGCTTGCTGAATGCCATCGGCTTTCTGCTCACCGACCCGGCAAAACTGAAGGAAATGGGAAGGGCGGCCCGGCTCAGTATGGAAAATCGCACCCTTGCGTCCGCCTTCGATAAGACATGGCAAATGTATCAGAAAACTCCGAGCAGCCCGGATTCAGAACCAGCCGATCAAATGGAGGGTCAGAGGAAGAAGGCCGCTTAAGAGCATTGACCGGTGAAGAGTGGTCCCTCTTACTTATAATTTACCTGGACGGAGTACGGAGTTCAGGCGATATTTCATGCGAATACAACAAGGCCGTCATTACCGTGCAATGAATAACGGTTGTAATCACTCCCTGGAAAACCGCATAGGGAAGAGGTATATATACCCATCGGCCGGTTTAGCCCGGTAAGCTGAGATCCCGCCCCCACCGGGATTTTGGACTTGTAAAACGCCTCTTCCCCGCCCTCCTTGCATTTCTTATTTGGTGAGCAACGGCTTCATGCGCTCACACCGGTCGAACAAGTTATTAGACCGCCCCGCTCCACGATCACTCGTCAAGGGCTTTCAGTTCTTCAGCCCCGGTTTGAGGCCCCACCGACAATGCCGGCCGCTCCCCCGCCCTCCTGATTTGCCTCCCCCCGGCGAGGAAGACAGAGAACCATAAAAGGAACGTGACCGCCAGGGTCAGGGCTGCCAGAAAAGGCATCATGTATTGGCGCGCCTGGGCGATAAAACTCCCGAAGTTCTCTAGTGCCGTGTGCAGATTGTCCGGCAAAGCAGGCGCCGCGGCGCCGGTTAAGGGGGAAACCCATTCGCTCAATGCATTCAGGCCACTGTCGGCGACGAAGAATATGAGCGCCCCAAGAGCCAGATTGAAAAGGAAACATAAAGAAAAAGATTGAATTGCCCAAGCCATTCTAATTTTCATTCGCTCTCCGGTAAATCTTTTGCCCTTTCACGATTCAGGCTTCGCAGAATATGCTCGGCGACTTGGGCGGCCCTCTCCTGCAAACCCTTTCCAATGCAACCTTTTCGACCGAGCATCAAGAGCTTCTCCCCGTCTATGGCAAAGGCTTTTTCACCTGCCCTTCGGATCACATCCACTTCGAGGTCAACATATCTCGCCCCGAAGGGATAAAGTTCGGCCGGGGTATTTATATTGAAATATTCTCCTATGCGATGATGCTCTTTGGAGAAATAGCTGTGCCTTACGAACCATTCGCCTTCCCCAATTTCTGTCCGGCAATAATCTCCCTCGCTGATGGGCAGGTCCAGACCGTCGTAGCGGCCCGTCGAGAAATTGCGTCTGAAAACCATCCTGTTTTCGCCCAGGGAATGGAGGGTCCCCTCCCTTGGACGCATCGGCTTGCCCGAAGGTCTTATATGCTCGAGCCTTACCTGGCCCTTTTCGATCAATGGGTCCAGAATTGTTTCCTTGAGAAGCCTTTTTTCCAATTCGTCCCTGTGTTCGGGGTACCGGGCAAGTTCTGCTTCAGCCGATTCGAGCAGATTCGGTTTTATGATCTTCAACCTGTGGTGATTCTTCAGGGTCGGCAGCACTCCGGAGCGAATCCGGTCCAGTTTTTCCTTGGCCGCTCCCGGCAGCTCCACATTTGCGATGACGGCCGGCTCGCTGTCGTCGGTCGGGAGCAAATTGACGATAATGGGGTCCAGAAGTGATTGCTGCATGAGGGTCAGCAGTTCGCAGAGATGATCGGCTTCCCCTCTGAGTTCGATTCCCTGGAACCCCTCTCTGTCCTGAATCAATATTTCATATTCTGCATTTTTGCAGAATTGCATGTCAAATCGTTCTATGACTTTTTCCGAAGGCTCGACGACCTGAAACCCGAAATCGAGCGCAAATCTTGTCAACGCGGTACTGTAGATTCCACGGACCTTGACGCGGCGGGGCATGCCGAACCTCCTTCAGTCGAGATAATTTTTCTGAAAAAACCGATCACGTCACTATAAATCGGCTATTCCGAAAATCGCTCAACTCCAATCTATACGTCCATACTTTAATAAAGCATCCTTTCAACGATTTAAAGGCCGAGCGCCTGCGATTGCGCCCTAAAACAAGCCCAATTCTCATTTTGACTATTTTGAAATGATTGCGCTTGATAACCAACCCTGTTTTCATTTTTGACTATTTTGAGATGATAACTATTTTTACAAACATCGGCTGACAGCGGACTGACTGTTTTGATCGCAAACTCACCGTTACAGGAGGAAATCTCGATGAGAGGATTGGACTTCAAATCATGGTTTCTTGCATTGGTTTTCGTCATTTTTGCCGCATCTTTTGCCGGAGCTGACGGAATCACCTACATCAGCCCGGACCAACTCAAAAATCAACTCACCAACCCGGATGTGATCGTAATCGATGTTCGAGTCGAACCGGAATGGAATTCGAGCCAGTGGAAGATACAGGGGGCACGGCGTGAATCCCCCGCCGAGGTAAGCCAATGGATGGTTAAATACCCCAAGGATAAGCCCATCGTTTTGTACTGTGCCTGACATAATGAGGCTACAAGCGCCCGGGTGGCGCAACAGCTGGTAAAAGCAGGCTTCACCAAAGCCGAGGTACTAAAGGGCGGTTGGAATGCATGGTTTGAAGACAAATTTCCGATAGAGAAGAAATAGAAGGCAGGGCGAAGCAAGATCAGCGGGGGCGAGTCGCCCGGGGCCCGGGGGGGGGCGTTCCCGGGCGACTCGCCCCATTTTTTTGAGACGACTCTTCACGTCCCCCCGGGACACTCTGAAACCATGAAAAGATTCGTAGATCCGTAGGATGGGTGGAGCGGAGCGCAACCCATCAAATCTTTTCGTAACAGTATCTCACGTCCCCTCGGGACACCCTGAAACCATGAAAGACGCGGCACCCACCTCCCCCTTTTTTTAAGGGGGGCGGGGGGATTGTGCACCTCGCTTGAGACTTTTCGTAACAGGAGAGGCCAAGTGCCTAGGCGGCCCACCGATAGAGAACTCTTACGGAGGCCACTCTTTGCACTCGCTGTCGCACGGAGAATCCTTCTTTTCGCTGTTTTTCAATCGTTTTTCTGGTCATTGCCTTTACATTACTAGACGAGCCGGAAGCGGCCCTGTCGCCAAACCGGCAGTTGGCATTACTGGCGCGAATGCATGATCTCGTGATGGCAAAGTCTCAATTTATAGTGGCAACACATTCACCAATTATAATGGCATACCCAAATGTAATGATCCACCTGTTGACGTCCGATGGTCCAAAGCTGGTCCGTTATGAAGAAACCGCGCACTACAATGTGACCCGCAGCTTTCTTAACCACCCTACACGTATGCTAAACGAGTTTCTTGGACTTAAGATCTGATTTAGCAGGTTGCTGAAAAAATCACTAATATAAGTGCATTTTTGTCGGCTTTGATGTAGTATTAAGCCACTGAATTTACACACAAAGCTGACAAGGAAAGCAATGAGAAAGCCCGACCACCAGCAGCCGAGACTATTTTATTCCTTCTGCCCGGAGAGCCTGATCCCTGAGGACCATCCGTTGCGTGCCATCAAGAGAATGGTAGAAGAAAGCCTCAAGGCACTGGACGACAATTTGCAAAAATGTACTCATCTTATGGCCGGCCCAGTATCCCTCCCGAAAGGCTGCTCAAAGGATTGCTGCTGCAAATCTTATTTACCATCCGCAGTGAACGAGCGCTCATGGAACACATCAGATTCAACCTTCTATACCGCTGGTTTGTTGGACTTGACTTGCAAGACCCCGTCTGGGACCCCTCGACTTTCTCCAAAAACCGCGACCGGCTTATTGAAGCGGACAATATTTGCTCCCTGTGCTGTTCATAATTTATTGGATCCGCCGTGTGAAAAATGTGAAATCCTATCAGAACCGTCAGACAAGGAACGGGGCTATTACACTTAAGAAAACGGCCTCAAGTTCATGAGGGCCGGCCTCGCGGTCAGGAGTCCGCATATTCCATCGAGGTCGGGTCCGAAATCCAGATCAAGCTCCGCTGTGGCGAAGGCATCCCTGTACGGTGGCGGGATGCGGACGGCGTCCTTTGACGTGGTGATGATGATATCCGCACCGTGGCCGGAGGCGCAGCGGAATATTTTCGAAAAATCACCGGCGCTATAGTTGTGGTGGTCCGGAAAGCTCAATGACTCGCAGATGCTTATCCCGGCCTCTCGAAGCCCGCTGAAAAAACCCTCCGGCCCGGCTATACCGGCAAAAGCAACGGCCTTACGATCCGAAAACGCATCAAGTGGAAAGACAGGTCCCCCTTTTTTAAGGGCGATCCCTTTCATCTTGTGGCGGCATGCAAAAACCGGCAGTCCCGGAAAAAGACGCCGAAGCTCATCTTTCAGCGGTCCCGCAGCGGCGTATTTGCCGGCATGAGTAATCACAAAGGCATCGGCCCTTCCCAGGTTCGCGATGGGTTCCCTGAGCGGTCCGGCGGGAAGGACGAACCCGTTTCCAAAAGGGCTTCGGCAGTCGAGCAAAACGATATCCAGGTCGCGCTCGAGCCCACGATGCTGGAAACCATCGTCGAGTAAAAGCACGTCCACTCCGCCGCGCGCCAATGCGGCATCGCCGGAGGCTGCCCGGTCCCTGCCGACCCAAACCTGCACAGAAGGCATACATTCCGCCATCATGGCGGGTTCATCGCCGAAAAGGCCGGATGACTCGGCCGGACTGCCAAACGGGGGGACGAGCCCGGAAGCGCTTCCCTTCCTTCCGTAGCCCCTGGTCAATACGGCGGGAGAAAGTCCCATTCCGAGGAAAAACCCGCACATCCAAATCGTAAGAGGTGTTTTTCCGGTCCCCCCAACCGAGAGGTTCCCTATACTGATGACGGGGGCCGGCAGCTTGACCCGTTTTCTTTGACGTTTTGCCTGATCTATTTGAAGACCCTTTTCGTACAAACTGGAAGCCGCTCTAAGGAGCATGGGCGCAGACTTTGGAAATGATGCCCCGGCAGCGGCTGATGGAAGCGAGGCATGGCTGGGGTACCAGAGGCCAAGCACCCGCCGGTTTATCCTCTCGAAAAGATTTGCTCTGAAATCGTAGACAATCTTCATCGGTTCCAGGGTTACCTGTTCGCGCCTTTGGAAGGATGTCCAGTCCCAGCGGCTTTTACGGCAATGGCTCTCATTTCGGCTGCGCGTTCCCTGATTTCGACCAGGCCGGTTTGCAACGGGCCCCAGCCAT
This sequence comes from uncultured delta proteobacterium, assembly GCA_963826655.1. Taxonomy (GTDB): domain Bacteria; phylum Desulfobacterota; class Syntrophobacteria; order Syntrophobacterales; family Syntrophobacteraceae; genus SbD1. Next base: position 1,470 of record CAWGZP010000075.1, on the reverse strand, counting down.
ACCAGGAGGAATAATCCGGACTGCAGTGAAACGCCCCCTGGGATGTCCTCATCCTGTATTCGTAAAACATCAAGAAAAGTTTTTGCTCGATGACCGTCGGCGCATTCTGCATCATGAGCAGGTCGGGGAAGGCGTACGTGAAGTTCTCCGGCTTTTTCAACACGCCTTCCTCATAAAGCGAGGCAACTATGCGTATCCCTTCGGCCATCAAGGCGTCAGCCTCGCGGATCATCTGATCGCCTTTTTCCAGTTCAGCCCTGGCGAAATTGATCGAATGACAGTCATTGCAGTACTTGAGGGCTTTATCCCGTTCAGCCTGCCAGTCTTCTTCGGTAAACCTGATTACCTTGTAGCTCTCGACAGCAGCCAGCCGCGGGGTTGCTTTCCCCCCCGGGTCGAAGATCCCCAGGGCCTGCAGGATAGTGTAGCGGTCCCTGGCCCATTGGGCATCCTGAGGATAAGGCAGGCGCACGGCCAGGTATCCCCAGGCGGTCATGTTCGCATGATTTCCGTCCTGGAAATGACAGCTCTGGCAGGTGGGTGCAGCGGCATCTTCCGGCAACACCCTGCCCTCTTTGAGCATGTACCGCACACCGTGCTTTGACGATGAATACATCTCCCACTGGGAGTGGTCCGGACCCATATGGCAGGTCTTGCACACCTGCGGCGATTTCGCTTCGTCCACTGAGAAAAGATGTCTCGAATGGCAGACGTCGCATGAACTCGCCCCAAAGCCCGATCCTTTCTCAATCAGGGACTTGATCTCGCCTTCGGTCTTCAGGCCGACGCGATGACAAGCCCCGCAACCTTTGAGTCCCTCCACCTGGGCCATTGGTTGCCAGTGAAGAGTGGGCATCGCTTTCATGGCGCCCCATGCCAAGGCATGCTTTCCCTGCCTGAACTGCTCAACCTGGGGGGCATGACACTTTGCACAGACTTCCGGGCCGGCCGGCCCTGCGTTGCCAACATCGGTCATGGAATTGTGCCGGTCGCCGTGGCAGGCGGCACAGCCGACGTCATTGGCGCTGTGCTTGCTCAACTGCCAGTCTACCACGATGCCGGGGGTAACACGCATGTGGCATTCAGTGCAGGAGTCCTTTGCCTGTGTGGGCAACTGGGCAGGCTCCGCCACCTGATTGTTCTCTTTTTCATCCTGCGAATAGCCGGGCTGCCACCCCCAAAAGACTAGAGCGAAGACAGGCAAAAAGAAGAGAAAAAAATGCCGCATTCATTCCTCCATCTCGCAAACATCGAATTCGCTTAGCGCAGTGCGTGCCCGGTCCGGCCCGTGAGAAGAATTGTCCGACAGCCGGCGTCCATCCGGAAAGCTAAATGGAAACCCGCCAGCCCCCGGGTAGTTCACGCCAACCTGCCCTCAATTGGGACGTTTATATCACAAGCTCTCATGTTTCAACAGGCCCACCCGCTTTGGCCTGCCGGAATCGAGCACGGTAAATTTGTTCTACCGCA
>CAWGZP010000074.1:0-10172 GCA_963826655.1 uncultured delta proteobacterium | reverse complement strand
GCGCCTCTGCGGTAGAACAAATTTACCAGGGGCCTCCGCCGCATATCGTTGCCTTCCCTCTTGATTTGTGCAAATAATGACCGGCACAACTATAAACCAACTCCATGAAAGAGCTGCCTTGATCGCTAAAACCCACACCTGCTCTCTTCTCGGCATCGACGCCATACTGGTGGAGGTAGAAGTGGACCTGGCTTCCGGCCTGCCCGGTTTTGCAACGGTCGGGCTGCCCGATAACATTGTCAAGGAGAGCAAGGACAGGGTCAAAGCGGCGATCCAGAACAGCGGATATCCCTTCCCGTTTGAGCACATAACCGTAAACCTTGCGCCGGCCGCTCTCAAAAAAGAAGGCGCCGGGTTCGATCTGCCGATTGCGGTCGGGATACTTGCGGCACTCGGGATAGTGAACTCGGCTAAAGCCGCTAAAATCATCTTTTCCGGGGAACTTGCGCTCGACGGCCGGGTAAAACCGATTGCCGGATGCCTTCCGATGGCGATCCTGGCGAGGGACTCCGGCTACAGCGATATAATTCTTCCGGCCCTAAACGCCAATGAGGCCGCTGTCTTGAATTCGGTCTCGGTGCGCCCGGTAAATCACCTCTCGGAGGTTGTCGAATTTTTGAACGGCCGGTCCGACCTGCCCGTTTTCAAAACAGATCTCGATGCGATATGGAAGGCCGAGGCGCCCGACGAGTTGGATTTCGAAGACGTCAAGGGCCAGGAACACGCAAAGCGGGGGCTGGAGGTAGCTGCGGCCGGATCGCACAACGTACTCATGATCGGCCCGCCGGGCTCCGGCAAGACGATGCTCGCCCAGCGCCTCTCGGGGATCCTTCCGCCATTGAGCTTCGATGAGGCCCTGGAGACGTCCAAGATTTTCAGCGTCGCCGCAATGTTAAATAACAGCCCGCTCGTCGTGAAACGCCAATTCCGCTCCCCCCACCACACGATTTCCGATGCAGGGCTTGTTGGCGGCGGCAATATTCCGAGGCCCGGCGAAGTCAGCCTCGCGCACAACGGGGTCCTCTTCCTGGACGAGTTCCCGGAGTTCCGGCGAAGTGTGCTGAATCTGCTGCGCCAGCCGCTCGAAGACGGGCAGGTGACCATTTCCAGGGCGGCAATCGCCCTCACCTATCCGGCAAGATTCATGCTCGTTGGCGCGATGAACCCGTGCCCGTGTGGCTATTCAGGCGACCCGGTCAGGCCGTGCACCTGTCATCCAAGGGCAATACAAAGATACCGGGGCACGATTTCGGGCCCCATCCTGGATCGGATCGACCTGCACATCGAAGTCCCTTCGGTCAAATACGAACAATTGCGCGGGGAAGGACAATCCGAGAAGTCCTCGGCCGTTCGCGGGCGAGTATCCGAGGCAAGACAGGTTCAACTGAAGCGGTACCTGGGCGATGGGATCTATTCGAATTCCCAGATGAAGCCGAAGCACCTGAGAAAATTCTGCCGGCTCAACGCCGCAGGCCAGTCCATCCTCGACCAGGCGGTCAGGCAACTTGGCCTTTCCGCCCGCGCATACCACCGCATCCTCAAGGTCGCCCGGACGATAGCCGACCTGGAAGCAAAAGATGAGATCGGCAACATGCACCTGCTGGAGGCGATTCAGTACCGGTCTTTGGACAGGAAGTTATTTTGACATTTCTTGCCGGTCTTAAGGCCTGGGAACGCAACACCGCGTAATCTCTACTCCGAACCTGACAGAATCTCCTGCACACGTCCGATCCGGCCGTCTTCCAGCCGCACTTTGATTCCGCGTGAATGGAAAGCCGACGATGTCAGAATGTCTTTTACAATCCCGGTGGTCCGTTTGCCGGTTCTTTGATCTTCTTTCAGGACGATCTCGACCCGTATCCCGGGTCTGATATTACCGCGTTGCTGTCCGTTCATCACATTTTCCCCACGAATAATTAGTTTCCATCAGGTGTTTCCGGATAAGAAACCAGTTAACCACCAGTCCGCTTGACCGTCCAGCCACGTTTTCGCAGCTCTTCCAGCAACAGGTCCCGGTGATCGCCCTGAATTTCAATCACGCCGCTCCTGACTGTACCGCCTGCGCCACACTTTGCTTTGAGTTGTTTTCCGAGTTCCTTGAGCCCTGTTTCATCGAGGGGAACACCGGTAACCACCGTCACCCCTTTCCCCTTGCGTCCCTTGGTTTCTCTCCCAACCCTCACGATACCGTCGCCTTGAGGAACTTCCTTTTTCCGATGACAAAGGCACTCCGCGACAGGGTTGCCGCAAACGGGACACATCCTTCCATGCTCGGTCGAGTAGACAACTCCGTCCCCCATTTCTTTCTCTCCTTACAAGGTGAACTTATAACAAACATCTTATGCCCTTTGACCGGCAAATCGCGGCTAATTAGCTTTTTATATGGAATCGGAACTTTTTCGCAATCGTTGTGTCCGCTCGTTGGCTTGGTGTATCATGCATATTCGTGGGTCTTCGCGCAGGATTGCGGCTTTCCCGACCCTGCGGCAAGGGCTCATTTCTAGATTCGAACCAGCCTGGCGCAGGCGTCCGGCTCTCTTTGACGGTGAATCGGTATGAACACAAGAGCCAAAGCATTTTGGTGGCAAATAGCAGTCTTTTTCATTGTGGCCCTGGCCTTTTTTCTTTCGGCCGGTACGTTCGCCTGGCTTGCCGGGTGGATTTACCTGCTGCTGCTCGAGGCTTTCAGTACCGCCCTGGTCCTGTGGTTGCTAAGGTATAACCCCGGCTTGCTCGAAGAGCGCATGAGGCTCAAGCCCAATCAAAAGAGCTGGGACAAGCTGTTTTTCGTAGCATTGAACCTCATTTTTCTTGGCTGGCTTGTCCTGATGCCGCTGGACGCCGTTCGGTTTCACTGGTCGCGGATGCCGCCGTGGCTTCAAGTGGCGGGCGCTGTCGTCCTGTTGCTCTCGTTTTACATCTTTTATCTGACTTATCGCGAAAACCCGTACCTCTCCGCGGCTATCCGCATCCAGAAAGATCGAGGACAAACGGTGGTGTCGACAGGGCCGTACAGTTACGTGCGTCATCCCATGTACGCCGGCAGCTTTCTCTACTTCCTGGGAACGGCCCTTTTGCTCGGGTCCTGGGTCGGGGTCCTTTTCGTGCTGATATTTGTGGGCATGCTCTCTGTGAGGGCGATATTCGAAGAACAGATGTTAAGAGAGGAACTCGAAGGCTACGACGCCTATATGACTAAGGTGAAATATCGTTTCATTCCACATCTCTGGTAAGAGTACCCTATTCCGTGTTCTTCCTCCACCTGGCGGAAAAAAAACCATCCACATCATGTCTTTGAGGCCAGGAGCGAAAATAGGGGCCCGATGCCATTTCCCGGCAAGCGCCAGGCAGGTTTTCGGCTGCCGGTTCGATTGCGAGTTCCGGGTGTGATTCGCCCAGATGTTGGGCCACCGACTCATTTTCGTCCATAAAAACCGTGCAGGTCGCATAGACCAGCACTCCGCCGGCCTTCAAAAACTGTGCGGCATGGCAGAGCAGTTCCTCTTGAAGCAGGGAAAGCCTGTAGGGATCTTTTATATGGCTGCGCCACTTGATATCGGGCTTTCGCCGTATTGTTCCAAGGCCGGTGCAGGGAGCGTCGACAAGGATACGGTCAAAAAGGCCGATGGCCTGCGGATCGATCTTTAGAATGTCTTCGGCAAGCGTCCGGATTATCGTTACCCCCTGCCTTTGGGTGTTTCTTTGAAGCTCTTCGAGTTTCCATGCCGATTTGTCGACCGAGAGCACTTCGCCCTCGTTTTTCATCAGAACGGCAATGTGCGACGCCTTGATGCCAAAACCCGAGCAGAGGTCCAGAATCCTCTCGCCGGCCATGGGACCAAGCATTTGGGAGACCATTTGCGAGGCCTCGTCCTGGGGTTGAATCCAACCTTGCCGGTAGGCGGCGGTCCCGGTCATGTCACGCCTGGGCGTGGAGACGCGCAAGGCCTGATCGAGCCAGGGCGAGGGCGCGGCATCGATCCCTTCGGCCCTCAAAGATTCCATGACCTCGTCACGCGATGCTTTAAGGGTGTTGACCCGGAAAACCGCGGGAGCAATCCTGTTGTTCGACTCGCAGAAAAGCTTCGTTTCTTCAGGGCCGATCTGATCGAAGAGTTTCCGCACAAACCACGCGGGATGCGATGTCATTACCGCCAGGTGCTCAACCGGGTCCTTCCGAGGCTCCGGGTAGTCCCATCGGCCTTCCTTCCTGACGGCTTCCCGCAAAATTGCGTTTATAAACCTGATCACATGGGGTGGCTGGCTCGTCTTGGCGATGTCGACCGCCTCATTTACGGCGGCATGGTTTGGAACACGGTCGAGGAACAAGATTCTGATAGAGGGTCATCCGAAGCAGAACTCGGACAGCCGGGGCGATCTTGTCGGGCCTCGTAGTGCTGAGTCGATCTATGTGCCAGTCGAGGCGCCCCTGCCACCGCACAGCCCCATATACAAGCTCGGTCAGCAGCGCCCGGTCGCGCTCCTCGATCAGGGAGTGGCGCTCCAGGGTGGTCCGGATCAGGCGGTCGGGATGGACAGCCTTATTTTCCAGGTGCAACAAAACCTGGTAAGCCAGAATTCGCGACGTGGCTATTTCCCTTTTTTATCTCAGTGAGCAAACTTCCCTGAGTACGGATTCGACCCGATCGAGCGCGACCATGGTATTTAGGCACGGTCCGAAAGGGCGCTCATTGAAAATGCCATAGACGGGCAGTGGAGTGGTGTCCTGAATCCCGCTGGTGAGGTCCCTTTCGCACGCAACGGCTATAATGAGGTCGGGACGGGTCTCGATCACTATTCGGCGGGCAATGGTTCCCCCGGTGGCGACCGCCATCTTCACGCCGTATTTTTCGGTGAGCCCGAGGAGTTCCTTTATGGTGCATTTACCGCAGCGCTTGCAGTTTTGCACCCGGTGGGTGATCTTCACCTGGCAGTCTTTGTCCTGCAGGCAGTGCGGCATAAGGAGCAAAATTGAATGCGGCGGCCTTCCGTTGCGGCATCGCGCAAGAACGAGTTCGTTATTAACCGCTACGAACGCATGCTGGACCTGTTCGCGCCGGAAACCCGCAAGCCTGCCGACTCCCACCAGAACCGGCAGAAGGAGCCTGATCGCGAAGCTCCTCAGCTTCAGGGAAAAAGGGACATCGTGGCCCAGGGCGAAAACGGCCGCAAGCAACCCGATGGTCCCGAGCACCGCGGCGCCTACCAGTGAGGTAAGAATTGCCATTATCAACGGAAGATGGACGGAGATCCTGGCAAAACCGTAATAGGGGACCGTGTAGAGAAGAATCAGGGCTGCGGCGGCAATGATTCCGCAAAGCATGAGAAGGGAGATTATAACCCGCTTTTCCGAACCGGTTACAGGCTCGGTAAAATCTTGAAAAACTTCCTTTTGGAGTGGCTCGGTCTGTTTTTTCACGTGCCTCATTCCAGAAATGAGCCTACCGGGATAGGTCTGCCGCGTGTGAATTCACACGCTCGTATGCGCCGCTGGCCTTCGGCCTGAAGCTCCCCGATAGAGAAGGACTGCCCGCAGCCTCCCGAAACGACGAGACCGGATTCCGCCATGCCGATGACCTCGCCGGGGGTCCCGGTGACTGCCCAGGGAAATGAGACAGCCCTGAAGCACTTGACCCTTTTCCCTCCCAGCAGAAACCAGGCGCCCGGCGCCGGATCGAACGCGCGGACCTTGTTTATAATATCTTTTGCCGGGGAATTCCAATCAATCCGAAGCTCCTCTTTTTTTATCGGGGGGGCATAAGTAACCAGGCCTTCTTCCTGGATTTCGGCTTTAAGCCGTCCAGCCGCCCAGCCTGCAAGCGTGTCGAGCAAAAGCTCGGCGCCCACATCGGCAAGACTTTCGAAGAGATGCCCGAAAGTATCCTCCGGGCCCACCGCGACTTTTTTTTGCGAGAGCACCGGTCCAGTGTCCATACCGGCATCGAGGAGCATTATCGACAGGCCCGTTTCGCTCTCTCCCGCAAGAATGGCGCGCTGGATGGGTGCGGCTCCCCTGTACTTCGGCAAAAGAGACCCGTGGACGTTCAGTGTCCCGAGAGTGAAAATGTCGAGGAAAGATTGCGGAAGGATCTGCCCGAAAGCCACTACCACGGCGCACTGAGCGCCATATGACCTGATCTTTTCGATAACTTCGCCGCCACGAATCCTCTCGGGCTGGTAAACGGGAATGCCGGCCTTCAAAGCCAATGTTTTGACAGGTGAGTCGCAGATTTTCCGTCCCCTGCCGCTCGGGCGGTCGGGCTGGGTTATCACCAGGCGAACTTCGGCCCCGGATTCCAGCAGCCTCCGCAGAGACGGCACGGCGAAACATGGGGTCCCAAGAAATATGATTCCAGGCAGAGGAGCGGCTATTCCCTTTCCTCCTTCAACTTTTTTTTCCACTTTCTTTTGAAAATGTCCCTGGCGATCGCGCCTATCCGGTCGATAAACAATTTGCCTTCCAGGTGATCCATTTCATGCTGAAGCGCAATAGCGAGCATGCCGCCGGCGGCTATTTCAATTTCTTTGCCCTCGCGGTCAAGCCCGCGAACCACGATTTCCGCGTGCCGTTTTACATTCGCAAAATATTCCGGAATGCTAAGGCAGCCTTCCTCGAAAGTTACCTCACCCTGGGCGCTTACCAGTTCGGGATTTATGAGCACGATTAGCCCGTACCCGCACTCCTCGCGATTGATGTCTACCACCAGCACGCTCAGCGGACGCCCCACCTGGTTAGCCGCCAGGCCGATCCCGGGCGCTTCGTACAGGGTATCGATCATATCGTCTACCAAGCGTTGAATGTCTTTGTCGATATTTTTGACACATTCAGCTTTTTGACGCAACACCGGGTCGGGATATGTACAAATCGTGAGCAGGGCCACTGAAACCTTTCCCTAAAAGAAGATAGACGCCAAGACAAACCTTTTACCCTGGCCCGGGCCTGAGCCGGCGATTGGAGCGCGGCGAATGCTCGATTCACAAGGATCGTTTATTTTAAAGTGTTAAGACGCTAATTTCAACGCATAAAGCACCACGCGAAGGCGCCATGTCCGCGCACATTCTTTTGATGCCGACCCGCATTAGGCACGGATCGTGCTACCTCATTTGCCCGACTGATCGGTAAACCTCTTACCGGCCAGGGCCCGCTTCCCCGGGCTTCACGGGAGGTGGGCCCGGCCCTGAGGAGCGCTCTGCGCTCCATCGCGGTTCCAGCCCCCCAGCCCGTCTATGCGGATGGGGCCACAGAAGGAGTCTCCGGTGCATTACCTAAACGGCACTGCGGAAAATCCGCAGATCAGTGTCATAATACCCGCCAGGAACGAGGCGCAGGGAATTGGATCTATAATCGGCAGGGTCAGGAAAGTCTTGAACGAGGCCGGCCACAGATATGAAATCATCGTCGTCGATGACGGGTCTGACGATCGGACCGCTGAATTGGCCCACGAGGCCGGCGCCACGGTCCTTTGTCATCCGTATAACATCGGAAACGGCGCCGCAGTCAAAACCGGCATCCGGTATGCGAGGGGCAGCGCCCTTGTGATGCTCGACGCCGACGGCCAGCACCCGCCCGAAGATATCCCGACACTGCTGAGGATGCTCGAGAAATATCACATGGTTGTGGGTGCGCGAAGTTCCGGTTCCGAAACCTGCTTTCATCGAAACCTGGCCAACAGGATTTACAACCGCTTTGCGTCGTACGTATGCGGCCGGACCATAGAGGACCTCACCTCCGGATTCCGGGCGATCAGGGCCGGCGCCGCAAAGGAGTTCGTGTCGCTTCTTCCCAATACCTTTTCCTACCCGACTACGATAACCCTCGCCACGGTGCGCTCGGGGTACAGCCTGGCGTATTTCCCCATAAGAAGCCCAAAGCGCGCGGCAGGCACCAAGAGCAACATCAAACTCCTGCGTGATGGAGTGCGCTTCTTCCTGATTATTTTCAAAATAACCACCCTCTTTTCGCCAATGAAGATTTTCGTGCCGGCCAGTTTCTTTACTTTTCTGCTTGGAGTCGGTTATGGCCTCTACAAAATCTTTATGCTCGACGGCCGCTATGGCCCAACGTCTCAAATGCTGATCGTATTCTCCGCCCTGATGTTTCTCATCGGTCTCGTGTCCGAACAGATTACACAACTGCGCTTCGACCGCAGCATTCCGTTCGCCGGAGAGAAGCAAAAAAAATTCATGGCCCGTTCGATGCCGATCGAACCCGGAGAACTGATAGCTGAACACTTGGTGCCGGAAATAATAGTGACGCCCAGGCCGCCGCGAGGACATTGAGCCGCAAACGAACTCTTCCTCAAGCTCGCAATAAAGAAAGGCCAAATACCCGACACCCCGCGTCGTGATGGAAGCCGATGCCGAGACGATGGAATTTGTTGTCTCCCGCCTTATTTTGGATTAGAGTTTCTACTAGTCCGAAGGTCCAACCAGGCACAAGGGGAAATCGATGAGAAACGACATTCGCGAAATCGAGACCGGGAAAATCAGTCCAAACCTCCGAATGGTCTACTCGGCTGAATGCATAGAAGACATTGTGCAATGCATAAAACGCCAGGGCCAGCTGGAGCCGATCCACATCAGTTTTGTGCGCGATTCGTTCAAAATTCTCGACGGAGAGAAGCGCTGGAGGGCCTGTAAGAGGCTCGGCATGAAGAGGATCAGGGCTGTCATCGTCGAGACCTTATAAATCCGCGGCCAAAATGCAGTGCCTTTATCTTTATCGGCACCGGCGCATGGGGAGTGACACGTGGGCCCGGCCTTATTATCTTTGGTTGCTGATTCGGACGGCGAGTCAACTGCTGTGAACAGCTCAGGATGCTCCTACCCTGGATAAACAGCGTTTTTTTGCGTTTTCCCTCCACATTTTCGCCTAATCGGTGAAACCCGCTGCGGAAACTTGTCAGGAGTGAAGCAGCATGCAGGGAAAAGCGGTAACTGGCAAAGGGGAAGTTCACCCTGCTTGCCGCTTCAAAGGGACTGAAAATGCACTTCGTTGTCTGTCTAAAGCAGGTACCCGACACGGCGGAAGTAAAAATAGATCCTGAAACGAATACATTGATTCGCGCCGGTGTGGAGGCCATTGTCAATCCTTACGACCTGGTCGCCCTGGAAGAGGCGGTGTGTCTCAAGGAAAAATATGGGGGCAAGGTGAGCGCCATTTGCATGGGACCGCCACAGGCTGAATCCGTTTTGCGGCAGGCCCTCTCGCTCGGCGCAGATGACGGCATACTGCTTTCCGACCGCTCTTTCGCGGGCGCCGACACTCTGGCCACCAGCTACGCTCTTTCCAAAGCCATAGAAACCCTGGGACATGAAAGCCCCGTCGACCTTGCGCTTTGCGGCAAACAGGCCATCGATGGAGACACGGCTCAAACGGGGCCGGGCATTGCCACGAGGCTGAATTTCACCCAGTTTACCTACGTGGTCGACGTGGAGTCGATCGATCCTGAAAACAGGCGTGTGCAGGTCAGACGTAAAGTCGAAGGGGGATTCGAAGTCATAAACGGCCGCCTCCCGGCTCTTTTGACAGTGGAATTGGAACTGGCGAGACCGAGGAGGGCTTCCCTTCCAATGCTCGTCAATTCTCTGCGCGTTCCCGTCAAATCCTGGGACGCCAAGGCTATCGATGCCTCCCCCGAGATGCTCGGCCTCAAAGGTTCCCCAACCTGGGTAAGGGCGATAGCTTCACCCCAGGTTCACAGGGCCGGGCCGAAATGGGACGCCGCGCAGGGGGTCTCCCGGGTTGTCGGGCAAGCGCTCGATGCATTGCTCGCCGACGACGATTTTGCGGCAAAACTTCGGAAATGTTGGGTAGCCTGAAGACGTTGAGCGGTGACAAGGAGCAGTGGTTGCCGGCTTTTTTGCCGGTTCGCGTTTACTTTATATCAAGTATGGGGAAGCCTGCCGGAAAATGGCCAAGAACTCACTGGGAATTGAAGTAGCCGAGATTATACCCGACAGTTGTATGGCCTGTCAGATATGTATAGGCGAATGTCCGGTCGGCGCCATAGAGCTAAACGCCGAGGGCATTGCGCACATCAACCCTGAAGTTTGCGTGGGATGCGGCAAATGCTCTGAGAGTTGCCCGGTAAACGCAGTCAGGTTTGAGAAGAAGAAACGAAGGGCGCTCTCCGCGAAACAACGCGGCGCCCCCGGTGATGGGCTTGAGG